>JAJFUA010000368.1 GCA_021372635.1 Desulfobacteraceae bacterium
AAGCCCGTTCCTCGTACCGGGGCCGGAAGCGGCCGGCGCGGCGCGGAGCATGGCGTGCTTTGCCATAAGCAGGAAGGGGGCATCCATGAAACTGGGGATAGTCGGACTGGGAAGATCGGGAAAAACGACCATTTTCAATGCGCTCACCAGGAGGACCGGGGAGTCGGTTCCGCCGGGAGGGCAAATGGTGCCGGCGCTCGGCACCGTTCCCGTTCCCGACCCGAGGGTGGATTGGCTGAGCGACCTGTACCATCCAAAAAAGACGATCTACACCCAGGTGACCTACACGGACCTGCAGGGAATGCCCGGCGTGATCGAAAACAAGCAGGAGTACATGGCCCTCCTGCTCACCCACATGCGCCCCATGGACGCGCTCCTCATGGTCGTCCGCAATTTTGACGATTCCGTCCTGGGACCGGCGGACGTGGCCCGCGACTTCCGGGAACTGGAGGACGAATTCATCATCTCGGACCTGGCTACGGTTGAAAAACGGCTGGAAAAGCTGGACATGGAGCAGAAGAGGGGGAAGAAGACCGCCGGGCCGGAAAGGGAACTGCTGGAAGCGTGTGCGGAAGTCCTGAACGCCGAACAGCCTCTGCGTTCGAAACCCGACCTTGCCGGAGCTCCGGAACTCAGGGGATTTACCTTCCTTTCCGGCAAGCCACTGCTGGTGATCGTCAACAACCCGGACGATGACGATACCTTGCCGGACGTCGATTTCGGCTCAGCGGAAGTCATGGTCGTTCGCGGGAAACTGGAGATGGAAATGGCGCAACTTCCGGACGCGGAGGCCGCCATCTTCAGGGAGGACTTCGGAATCGTCGAATCGGCTCTGGACAGGGTGATCCAGCGCTCCTTCGCGCTGCTCCGCCTCATCTGTTTCTTCACCGTGGGCGAAGACGAAGTGAAGGCCTGGAACATCACCCGGGACCTGTCCGCCCAGGAATCGGCCGGTGCGGTGCACACGGACATTCAGCGAGGGTTCATACGGGCGGAGGTGGTGGCTTACGAAGACCTCAGGCGCTGCGGCGACTACGCGGCCGCGCGCAAGCAGGGCCTCGTGAGACTCGAAGGAAAGACGTATCCCGTGCAGGACGGCGATATCATCCATTTCCGCTTCAACATCTGAGCCGCCGCAAGGACGGCCGGGGACTCATTCCCTGGGATAGACCCGGCCGCCGCGGCCCGGCGAAAGCCTCAGGATCTGCAGCAGGAAGTCGCACATTCCGTCGAGTACGGTTTTGAAGGAACCTTCGGCGCTCATGCCGCTTCCGAAGAGTTCTTTTCTCAAGCCGTCCACCGCGAGGTTGACGCTGCCGAGCTTTTGAATTTTTCCATTCTGAGTCGCCAGTTTTTCCTCGAGGAGAAGCCGCCTGGAGAGTTCGCAGAACTCGCCCGTCTTCCTGGCCAGATCGGCTGCGGATTCCTGCCACGGGTCCGCCGCGCCCCCGCTGTCCTCCGCCGTGTGGACCGCCTGGAAAAGGGCGCGGGCCATGACGGCCAGAGTGCCGTATTCCAGCCCGCGAATGCCCCTGCGCCAGCGGAGCAGCCAGGGGTGGCGCCATTGCCACAGCATCTGGCGTTCCCCGAAAGCGATCAGGGCGTCGGCCGCATCCCTCATCCCGGCCACGTGCCGGAGCGTCCCGCGGCCGGGCCTGGAGTCGAAACGGCTTCGCGGGACTTCGGGGTGCTCCCTGCATGCGCGCGCATGCGAGGATTCCCCGTCCAGGTAGGCCAGGATGTTGAGAAACAGGCGGTTCCCCCACGAGTCGCCCGGCGTTTCCAGGTGCGGATAGGAAAGGATCAGCCGGCCGCGTCCCAGGGGAACTTCGTTGATGGCCGTATGGCCCATGAGCTTGCCGGGATTGAGGTTGATCCCGTAGCTCTTTTCCCATTCGCACCAGTCGACGTCGTGCTGAAGGAGGTCCTCCAGGGGCAGGTCCGCGACGCAGAAGTCTTCGCCGGGTTCCGCGTAGGTGGCCAGCGAAAGCACTCCGGGACAGCCGCCTTCGGCGAACTGGGAAGGCCACCAGACGGAAACCGGCAGGTTCGGGGAAAGGTCTTTCCATGCGGGGTGATCCGGGTTTCCCCGGACCAGGACTCTTCCGCTCGCATTGGCAAGCCGTTCGGCGAAAGGCATCCGTTTCAGGGAGACCATGCCGAGGGACGGAGGACTTGCCATGGCTAGCCCCGCACCGCCGCACAAGCCGAGATAGCTTCCTCCCGAGCGGATGAAATCCTCGATCCGGTTCTTTCCTTCCACCCCGAGGGCCTGTACCTTGTGCGAAGCCCATCCGCCGGGAACCACGAGCACCCTGTAGCGGTCGAGGCAGCCGGAAGCGATCTCCGCCGCGCTCACCAGGTGAAAGGGAGCGCAGTAACGGGTCAGGGTGTCCAGGCAGATCAGGCCCCACACGTGCGACTGGTCCCAGAAGACCGCTACGGGATGGATGTTTCGGTGCATGATGCCGGCTTCTTCGTCCTGACTATGACTGTTCGGGTTGCTTTTCCGATTCATCGTCCACGTCCAGCAGGCCCGATTTCTTTACGGCGGCCATGCCTCCCTGGACGTTCGCCGTATTGCGGACGCCTTCCGCATCCAGGCATCTCAGCGCTTCGTAGGACCGGACCCCCGAATTGCACACGACCAGCAGTCTTTTGTCCCGTGGGACTTCCCCGATGCGCTTCTTCAGAGTTTCCTGGGGAATGTTCATCCACCTCTCCCCGAAACGCTCGACGAAAGGCGCCGCGTTGGCGGGGCCCCGGACGTCCAGGCAGAGCACATCGTCCGTGCGGTTTTCCAGGAAGCACTTCTCGAAGGCGTCCAGGTCCATCGTGCGGTTGTAGCCGTCGAGGATGTTTTCCGCGGTGTTGCCGGCGGCGTTGACGATGTCGAGGGCCGACGCATACGGCGGAGAGTAGGCGACTTCCAGGTTGGAGAGGTCGTCGAGGGTGGCCCGGTAGGGGAGCATGGCCGCGATGCTGTCGATGCGGCCGACGAGGGCGTCCCCATTGTGTCCGATGCCTTGCGCGCCCAGAATGCGGCGGGTTTTCCGGTCGACGGTCAACTGCAGGTACATGAGGTCCTGCGTGGGGTAGAAATGGGCGCGGTCCGCCTGGACGACAAAGGCGTGAACGGCGTCGAAACCTTCCGAGAGGGCCGTTTTCAGGTGAATTCCCGTGGAGGCTACGGCCATGTCGAAGACCTTTATCGAGAAGCTTCCCACCACGCCGTTGAAGGTCGCGTGGCCCCCGGCCAGGTTCGTGCCGATGACTCTGCCCTGGCGGTTTGCCAGGGACCCCTGGGGGAATACGACGGATTTTCCAGTGACGAGGTGCGTCACCTCGATACAGTCTCCGCCCGCATAGATGTCGGGATCGGACGTCTGCAGCCGGCGGTTCACCACGACGGCGCCCCTGGGGGAGACCGTCAGGCCGGCCTGGACGGCCAGGTCCGCGTTCGGACGGACCCCGATGGAAGCGATGACGAGGTCCGCCTCGAGGTCGCCCCCCGATGTGAGCACCTTCAGCCCCTCTCCGTCCCCGCGCCTCTCGATCCCGCGGACCGTCTCGCTCAAACGGACGGCCACGCCTTTTTCCTCCATGTGCTTCCTGACCATCCTGGCCAGGTTGGCGTCCAGTATGCCGGGCAGGACCTGGTCAGCGATTTCCACGACGGTCGTCTCGATTCCCCACAGGTCGCTGAGAGCTTCCGCCATTTCGCAGCCGATGGCCCCGGCGCCGACGATGACCGCCTTGTCGACCTCGCCGCGGGAGATCCGGTCCTTGACGGCGGCGGCGGAATGGAGGTCCGCGACGCAGGCCACTTCCGGCAGATCGCCCCCGGGAACGTGCAGGCGGTTGGGCCGGCTTCCCGTGGCCAGTACGAGCTTGTCGTAGGGGATGTCCTCTTCCGCACCCGATCGAAGGTCCTGCACCCGGACCGTCTTCGCCTTGCGGTCGATGGAAAGCGCCCTGGTCATGTTCCGGACGGTGACGCCCTTGGCGTCTTCAAAGAACCCGGGCGTGCGTACCATGTGATAGCTGGTGCTCATGAGTTCCCGAACGTCGCTGATATCGCCCGAGACGAAATATGGAATGCCGCAACCCCCGTAGGAGATAAATTCGTCCTGGTCGATCATGGTGACTTCCGCATCCTGCTGCAGGCGCTTCAACCTGCATGCCGCCTTCGGCCCGAGGGCCACCGCTCCGATTATGACCACGCGCTTTCCGGGCATGTATGCAATCCTTTCGATGAACTTCCGGGCCTCTCGGGAAAAGCCCCGTCAATCGTTTCCAAAGCTGCGGATTTCCCCGCAATCCGGGCACGTCCAGACGACGCCGTTGCAGGTCATTCCCCAGTAATTTTCTTCCATGCAGTCCGCGCAGATCATGAAACCGCACGGGCAACTCCAGCAAAAGCTCTGTTCCCTGCCGCACGCCGCGCAGACGTATGCCCCGGGCTTTCGCCAGCTTCGCTTTGTTTTATTTCCTGAAGATGTTGAATCGGCGTCCATTGTCGTCTTTCTGCTTTCAGCCGCTGTGACGGTTCCCATGCGGGCCGAAGATGCCGGTCAAACGGCGGATCTGCATTTCCCGCTTTGCGCCGCGCCGGAAGAACCGCGGGGCGACGGGAGCCGCGCCAGATTCGGGGGAAGTCCGCCTTCCCGGGGACATGACCTGATGACAATCCGAAACCTTTATATAGCATGCCATGAAAGGGTTTTCCAATCGCCCGCGGAGGCGTTCTTCCGCCCGGCCGTCCATGCCGCACGGACCGGTGGAAGAGCTTTGCATCGGGGATGGCTAGGCCTGTTCGTCCCGGCCGGCGTTCAGCCGATACCCCATGCCGTAGACGGTGCTGATGATCTCCTTCCCGGGAAGGTGCACGGCGATTTTCTTTCGCAAGTTCTTGACGTGGGAATCGATGGTCCGGTCGTAGCCTTCGAAGTCGTATCCCTGGACGATGCTGATGAGTTCGTTCCGGGAAAAGATCCGGTTCGGATGGCTCAGAAGCGCCTCCATGAGGTTGTACTCGCAGGCAGTCAGCCGCAACTCCTGCCCGCTGACGAGCACCCGGCGTGTTTCCTGCGACAGGGAGATTTCCCCAGCGGCGAGAATCTTGTCCGCCGGCTGGGCATAGACCCGCCGGAGTACGGCCTTCACCCGCGCGAGGACTTCCCTGGGGCTGAACGGTTTGCAGATGTAGTCGTCCGCGCCCAGTTCCAGGCCGAGCAGCCGGTCGACCTCTTCGACCCGCGCCGTGATCATGATGACGGGCACATCGGTGAACCGTCTGAGTTCGCGGCACACCTCCATGCCGTCTTTGCCCGGAATCATGATGTCCAGGAGGATCAGGCCCGGCCGGTTCTGCCTCACGAAGGGAACGACCGCGTCTCCGCTGTCCAGGCACGAGACCCTGTAGCCCGCATTGACGAGGTAGTCTTTCAGTACTTCGGCGATCTTCGCTTCGTCTTCGACGATCAGGATATCGCGGTCGACCATTTTATCTCTCCAGCAGATGGATGTACGAGAGCCTTTGAGCGGAAGGCCAATCCTTACGGTTACGCGGCGGATATCGGAAAGATCACCGTGATCCTCAAGCCTCCCCGCGGAGATTTTGAGGCCGTGATCCGTCCTCCGAAACACTCCACGATGCTCTTGCAGATCGCCAACCCGAGACCGCTTCCGCCGAGAGAGCGGCTCCTGGCCCTGTCGACACGGTAGAGCCGGTCGAAGAGTCGGTCGAGAGATTCTTCCGGAACGCCGGGCCCGGAATCGTCGAAATGAAGGACCAGGCGGTCCGGAGCGATCTCGTGGCGGATCTCCAGCACGCCCGGGACCTGGGTGTACCGGAGCGTGTTGTTCAGTATATTGGAAAAGAGCTGTTTCAGACGGTCCGCATCCGCCATGATGGTCGCATGGGCCGCTACGGACCACTTTGCTTCGATCCTTATGCCGCGCTGTTCGAAAAGGGGCTGAAAGGATTTTATGGCCTCATCGAGAACTTCCAGAGGGCTTACGGGGGTCCGCTCGAAACGGAACCATTCCGACTCGATCAGCGAGAGGTCGTGAAGGTCGTGCACGATACGGTTCACATGCAGCACTTCGAAGTGCAGAGAATCCAGGGCGCCGGCGTTGATTTTCCTCACCCCGTCCTGCATCGCTTCAATCTCTCCGCGAAGGACCGCCAGGGGGGTTCGCAGTTCGTGGGATATGTCGGCAATCCACTGGCGGCGCATCTGCTCGTGCCTTTCCAGTTCCTGCGCCATGGCATTGAAGTCGGCTGCGAGCTGTCCGAACTCGTCCCGACCCCGGACTTCGATCCGCGTATCGAACCGGCGCGAGGTCCATGCACGCGCTCCTTCGGCGAATTCCCTCACCGAAGCCAGCAGGTGGCGTGACAGAAAAATCGTAACGAGAACCGCAAGGAGGAGCGCCACGCCCCCTATGGTGTAGAGTGTCCGCAACTGGTGCCTGAGGAATTCCGCATCCAGGGGGTGCATGGGCCGGTTGTCTTTTTTCAGTCCCAGCCAGGCAACCTCCAGGCCGTCCACGATGACGGGTTGGAACTGGTACTCGCCCACCGAAGCCCCGATGCCGGTCAGCGGCTGCTTTTGCCGGTCGAACAGCACCAGGTGCTGCGCAGGCATTCTTCCCCGCCCGGGAACCCGCCCGGGAGGAACTCCGGCCATTTCTTCTCCCGGGTCCTTTGCCGGCGGTGAGGAGGAAGGCGCAGGCGGGGGGCTGATGGGTAGGGGAGGCGGCGGAGGCGGTGGGTCTCCGGCACTCCCCCTCACGTCGGGTGGACCGATCGCCGCCAGCTTGCCCCACTTGTTCCAGCTGTTGAGAACGGACTCCCAGTTCCCGTTTTTCCTGTATTCCCGGCCCAACGTCTCCGCCAGTTCCTGGAGCTTTTCCCCTTCGACCTTGGCAAGGTATTCTTCGAAATTGCGATGGCCGTAGTAAGCCGCTATGAGCAGCATGGATACGGCGATCAGAAGGCCGTTCGAGAGGAAAGCGAGGAACACCTTCTGTCTGAACCGAAGCTTCATGAATGGACACCTTCGTTTTCGTCTTTCCTTGCCATGCGGTGCGATCCGCTTCCACGCGTCTCAGCGTTTTCGACATAACTGGCCCATTCGGAAGCGAAAGTCAATCCTCCTCATCCTTCATAGATGGTTCTCCACTATCATTCCATTTTGCTTACACATTTCCTCCACATTCGGAATCTACAATTCCTTCCGTCTTCGGGCATCGGTTCCCGTAACCCACCCAGGGGGGACGGCAAAGGCCCTTTTCGCGACGGCACGGAATGCATTCCCGTCGCTTCCGGTACGGGGCGGATTGCTTAACGCGTGCCGCAGCGGCGCGTTCTTGACGGCCGCGGAGTCCCCGGGGGGCAATGACTGGAACGGCAGCACCTGATTCCCAAGCCTGCAGACAGGCACTCAGGAAAAGAACACAGGAGGAATGGTCATGATGAAGCACAGGAACGCATTGATTCTACTCGTGGTGATGGTCTGGACATTGGCCGCGGTGCCGGCATACGCAGCTTCCGCAACAACCGGCGGTGCGCCTCCGCCTCCGCCCCCCATGGGACTTCCGTCCGGCATCTGTGCGGATGATTCCATGCTTTACGTGGTTGCGGACGGAAAGATCATGCAATACCAGATCAGCGACCTGTCCCTGCTTGCGACGTTGAACCTGCCCAAGCCGCCTGCTCCGCCCGAAGGCGCTCCCCCCCCGCCGCCGGCCGCCAGCCAATTACCGTCTCCGCCTCCCGTGGGGGGAGGGGCGCACGGGGCCTGGATCGCCAATGGAACACTCTATGTACTCGCGGGGCATACGGTGTTCCGGTACAGTGTCCCCGACCTTACCCTCCAGGCGCCCATAGAGCTTCCCAAGCCGGCGCCTCCGGCGGACGCGACCTCCGGCACCGGCCGCTAGGCAGCCGAAGTTCCCGCGCTGTTGCCACTGCGCCGGGTGTCCCGGATACCACTATCGGGGCGCCGGAGGCAGATGGATGATCGGACATGGAAATGCCGATCCATCGGATGGGGCCTCTTGAACGGCGGCCCTGCCGATGACGGCGTGGGAAGCGATTGTTCCGGCGAAAGCCTCGGAACAAATCGCGGGCGTGCAACAAACCCGATTTCCATTTGGCCGGTCCTATTGTAATCTAGCGTTATCCATGGTTTTGAGATTTACAGGCAGGAAATCCGAAGAACGGCTGCCCGCGGACGTGGCGCCGTGCCGGAACGGGGGAAACGTTCGGGACAGTGAACGGTATGACGCGAAGTGTCGGAATCGTCAGTCGGTTGTTCCTCGCAGGGCTCATTGTCGCCGTGTGCGTGCGCTGTGCGCCGGTCGGGCCTGACTATGCCAGGCCGAAATTCCCGTTGGCCGAAAAATGGAACACGGCCCCCGGCACCGGACTCCATGCGGGGGCCGTCGACCCGGCGGAACTGGGAACCTGGTGGGAGATGCTGCACGACCCCGTCCTGACCGGCCTGATCCGGAGGGCGATCGCCGGCAGTCTCGACGTGAAGAAGGCGAAGGCGAAGGTGCGCGAGGCCAGGGCGCGGACGGGCGTCGCCCGGGCGGAATATTTCCCGAAGCTCGACGCCAGTGGCGCCTACACGAAAAGTCGAAGCACGGATGTTTCCGGAAACGCTCCCGAAACGGATCTTTTTTCCGCATTGCTGGATTCCAGATGGGAACTGGACATCTTCGGGGGAACGCGGCGGGCTGTCGAAGCGGCCCGGGAAACGGAGGAAGCCTCGCGGGAATCGCTCCGGGATACGCTGGTTTCCCTCACGGCCGAACTGGGACTGAATTACGTGGGCGCCCGTACGTACCAGATGCGGATCGCAGTGGCGCAGGACAACCTGAAAGCGCAGGAAGAGACCTATCAACTGGCGCGCTGGAAGTACCTTGCCGGCCTCGATACGGAACTGGCCGTCCAGCAGGCGCGCTACAACCTCGAATATACCCGGTCGCAGATCCCCGCGCTGCGCACGGGACTGGAAGAATCCATGAACCGCATCGCAGTCCTCCTGGGCGAGCAGCCCGGCGGGGTGCATGCGGAGCTCGCGCCAGCCGGACCCATTCCCGTTCCTCCGCGGGAAGCCGCCGTGGGCGTGCCGGCCGATGTGCTGCGGCAAAGGCCCGACGTGCGGAAGGCGGAAAGAGAACTGGCGGCGCAGACGGCGCAGGTGGGCGTCGCCACCGCGGAACTCTATCCGAAGCTCACGCTGAAAGGGTCCATAGGCCTGAATGCCGAGACCCTCAGCACCCAGTTCCTGACGGGCAGCCACTCGTACAGCGTCGGTCCGAGCCTTGCGCTTCCCGTGTTCCGGGGAGGAGCCATCCGGAAGAACATCGAAGTGCAGTCGGCTCTGCAAGAGCAGGCTCTGGTCGCTTACGAGTCGGGGGTTCTGACGGCCCTGGAGGAAGTGGAGAATGCCCTGGCCGCCTATGAGCAAGAACACGACACGCGCAGGGCGCTGGCCGAATCGGCCGAGGCCGCGCGGCAGGCGGCGACTTTGGCTGAGAGCATGTACAGCGCGGGTTCGAAGGATTTTACCAGCGTTCTGGAAGCCCAGCGATCCCTGCTGACGTACCAGGATCAACTGGCCAAGAGCGAAGGGACGGTAACCTCCAACTTCATCCGGCTCTACAAGGCGCTGGGTGGCGGGTGGACGGTCGTTTTGCCGGAAACCGCGGAACTGAAGAACAGGCAGGATAGCGTTGGTGGACATGACAAGCTCTGAGAACGATCCCGATATCTTGAAAGCTTTCAGTGCCTCACGGATTCGTGCCCGGCGCAGGCGACGATGGACGGTCCTTCTCCTTTCGGCCCTGACGGCCTCCCTGGCGGTCTACGGCGTGATGACCGGAAACGGCAGCGACGTCGTGCAATACAGAACCCAGCCCGCAGTGCGCGGCAGCCTTTCCGTCACCGTCACCGCCTCCGGCAGTCTTGCCGCGGTCAACTCGGTGGAGGTGGGGTCCGAGTTGTCGGGGACCGTCCGATACGTCGACGTGACGTACAACGATCGAGTAAAGAAGGGACAGGTGCTGGCGAGGCTGGATACGAGCAAACTTCAGGCGCAGGTCGTGCAGTCGAGGGCGTCGCATGAATCGGCGCAGGCCAGGCTCCTCCAGGTCCAGGCGACCGTGAAGGAGAAAAAGGCCGAACTGGCGCGTCTGAAGCACCTTCGCGAAATCAGCAACGAAAAGGGGGTCTCCCGGCACGATCTGGACGCCGCGGAGGCCGATCTATCCCGCGCCCTGGCCGATGAGGCGTATTACAGAGCCGAGGTGTCCCGCACCAAGGGCGTTCTGGACGCCGACGAGACCGACCTTTCCAAGACGATCGTGCGTTCGCCCATCAACGGGATTGTGCTGACCCGTTCGGTGGAACCGGGACAGACGGTTGCGGCCGCCATGACGACCCCGATTCTGTTCACGCTTGCCGAAGACCTGGCGAAAATGGAGCTGCAACTGGACGT
>JAJFUA010000420.1 GCA_021372635.1 Desulfobacteraceae bacterium
AACCATGCAGCGGCAAGCGCCAAAGGTGCGCGGAAGGACTTAAGGCGGCTCATGTCAGGCATACTCCTCCACGCTCGTTTACTGTTGCCTCCGCAACAGTCATCCGTGATGGTCGGAAGGCTCCCCGAAGATCTCCTTGACCTCCCCGGCAAAGTACAGGGAGCCCGTGATGCAGATGAGATCCTCGGGATGGGCAAGAAGCCTGGCCCGCTCGATGGCCGAAGCGGGATCGGGAATCACAAGTGCGTCGTGCGCGGAGGGCCCGGCAATGCGTTTCAACTCCTCGGCACTGGCTGCACGTGCGTATCGTGGTTGCGTAAAAATAACCGTTTCCGCCAGGGGCAATAACCGGCGGAAAATCCCCTTGATATCCTTGTCCGCCATGACCCCCAGGACAAGATGGAGGCGACGGTAGGCGAACGAACGTTTCAACGCTTCGCGCAGGGCTTCCGCCCCCGGCACGTTGTGTGCACCATCGAGCACGATCAGAGGCTGCCTTTGCAGCACCTCGAGCCGTGCCGGCCAGCGGGTCGAGGCCAGCCCCCCGGCGAGCGCCTCCCGGTCGAGTACGAAATCTCCGTACTTCTCGAGCACCTCCAGGGTTGCGACCGCCGTGGCGGCATTCTGCGCCTGGTGCGGCCCGATCAGTCCGATTTCCATGTCCGGAAGCTGCCATCGCAGCCCCTGGTAGTGCAGGGAGCCGTTTGGATTGCGGCGGACACGAAAATTCGTACCGAGCCTGTAAAGAGGCGAACCATGCCTCATGCACGCCGTCTTGAGCACTCCCTGCACCGAAGGCTGGTGCGCTCCAGTGACAACCGGCACCCCTTCCTTGATGATACCGGCCTTCTCCCGGGCGATTGAGGGAAGCGTGTTTCCCAGGTACTCCTGGTGATCGAAGGAAACCGTCGTAATGACGCTCACCTCGGGCAGGATCACGTTCGTCGCGTCCAGCCGGCCGCCCATTCCGACTTCCACCACCGCCCAGTCCACCCCTTCCTCGGCAAAGTAGAGAAACGCCATGGCCGTGACCAACTCGAAGAAGGTCGGTGGCTCCCGGTCGTACAGAAGGGGCCTGATTTTTTGAAAAACAGCCAGGATGCGCTCGGGCTCCGCCTCCCGGTTGTCCACCTGGAAGCGCTCCGCAAAACGCACCAGGTGGGGGGACGTGTAGAGCCCGACCCTGAACCCGTGCTCCTTCAGAATACTGGACAGCATCGCCGCAGTGGAGCCTTTGCCGTTCGTCCCGGCAATATGTATGCTGCGGAAGCTCTGCTGGGGATTACCCAGCCGGTCCAGCATATTCCGTGTACTGTTCAAGCCGAATTTGATACCGAATTTTTGCAAGCCGTAGATATATGAGACGGCCTTCTCATATTCAGGAGGCAAAACACCCCTCATCGATCCCTCTTTCCATCCTGCGCAAGCCATTTCTCGAATAAACCGTGCAAGGGCTTCTATTACCACACTTCCGCCGCTTCTGAAACGGCGAATATGCGAACGGGGGAATGCACGACGGGGAGGATCCGTCACCCCGCCGCTCCGCCCGTCGAGAAACCACCCTGGACATTACAGGGAAAGAGGAGTCTGCGGGCGCTCCGCGCGCCATCCGCTCAGACGATGAACCATTGACCGTCCTGAGCGCATTCCGCCTCCAGTTCGCCCAGCCTGCCGAGGAGATCCTCGCTCGCGTGGGTCAGCATGAGTCTCCCGCACCGGAGTTCCGCTCTGTGGTCCATCAGGGTCCGGTAGTCCAGGTGGAATTTCATCGACTTCGAAAAATAGTACGCCTCACTGACGAAGAGGTCCGCCCCCGCCGCCGCCGCCACGAGCGCATCGGTCCATTCGGTATCCCCGGAATAAGCGATGACCTTCCCCCCGCATTCGATGCGCAACGCGAGCGAAGGAGAGCCGCTCGGATGCACGACGGGAAACGAAGTTGCGCGGACTTTTCCGATTTCGATTGGAGTTCTCTCTGCGAGTTCGACGAAATCGACCGCAAATCTCCGCTGTATCCGCGAAGAACCGGGGAAAAACGCCTCCATCGCCTCATAGACGCGCTTTTCCAGGCCGGGAGGCCCGGCAATCGTTATCGGCCGGGTCCGCTTGGAAACCAGCTGTTCGTGCAGGAACAGGAACGGCAGTCCCCCAAAGTGATCGCCGTGCAGATGCGACAGGAAAATCGCATCGATGTCGGAGGTGTTTACCCCCTGGCATTTCATGGCGATCAGCGAAGACGCTCCGAAGTCGATCAGAAAACGGCTCTCTTCGCTTTCCACGCAGATGCATGTCTGGAATCTCCCGCCACTGCCGAATGCATCCCCCGTACCCAGAAATCTCACCGTAACTTCACTCATCGCATCTCCTGTCCATCCGTCGGATCATCAAGCAGCCGCAACACATCGCACAACCGTGGGAATGAAAAAGCCCCCTCGCGAAAACTGCCGGATTGTACCGCCAATGTCTTTCGCCCGCAAGCGACGACGCGTTTTCGCGGAATGCGCGAGGGTTCGCCGGTCTTCCTGCAGGTTGTGCTTTTTCCGGGAGGTACAGGTCCTGGACGGGGATTCGCCGGGGACATCCTGAAGGATTCACGGCCGCCGCCGACCCGAACGTTCGAACGGCCCGGGCCGAAGACACACGGCTCCGCCGTTTCAGAGGCTCCAGGTCACATGCAGCCAGAAAGAATCGAGCCGGGGATCGTTCGTCCGAACGATCGCGGATTTTTTCACCGCACCTTCGCACCGGTCCGGCCGTACCGTCAGGATGATTTTCCCCTCGCCGCCGGGAGGGATGGCCCGATCGAACTGGGCCGTAACGCCTCAACCGACGATGACCGCTTTGATCTCCAGGACGTCATCGCCGAAATTCGTCACCGGAAAGGCATGTTCATGGTCCCGGTGGGCATTGACCTTGCCGAAGTCGAAGGTCCTCTCGGGCACGTCGGCGCACGCTTTCCCCGCGGTGCAGGCGGGAAAAGACTCCGTACCGCCGGGGTCCTGGCAAAGGCCGGGTGCGGCCAGGCACGACAGCAGCATGAACGACATTACAAGATTACGGCATGTACTCATCGAACGGTTTCTCCACTTTTTCCGTTGCCGGGTTCCTGCCCTTCCCCCCGGCACAAACCCCGACACCGTCATCCCCGGATGCACGGCGGCCGTCATGAATGCCCCCCGGTCTCCTCAGCGATCCACCATCTAAACGCACGCAGGGAATAATAAGCATCCGCGCGGACAGTTTCGAGTGGCGCACCGCCCGCCGCGGAACGTTCCGACTCGAACGATGGTTATTTCGGCAGACCGACGCCGGCAGATTAGGGATAAATGCAGCAGGAAAAGCAAGAGCCCGGGAACGGAGCGGAAAGCGATGGGAATTCCGAAGACTCAGCCCCGATCCGGGTTCATTTTTCGGGCCTGAGATCTTCCAGCCGGCAGGACGGCGCCGGGTCCGCGAAGGAACTCGATTCCTTGAACCTTATCTTCACGGGTACTCCCAGTTCCTGGGCCAGTTCGGATTCCAGGCGATGGGAAAGGCTTTCCATTTCCTTGATCTCGTCGGAGAAAATCGCCTCCTCCACTTTCAGCCACACATCGAGGCAGTCCCGCAGGTCGCGGCGGCAGATCAGGAACCGGCAGGACGCCGGGATGAACCCCAGGACCCGTTCGATCTGCAGCAGCACCTGGCGGTGGTGCACCTTGACCCCGCGGATCGTCATGATTTCATCGGTGCGACGAGGCGACCATTCCATGCGCCGGAGCGTCCGGCCGCACGGACATGGACCGGGAATCATGCGAACCCGGTCTCCCGTACGGAAGCGGATCAGCGGGAAAGCCCGGGTCGTCAGGGTGGTCAGGACCAGTTCCCCGGACTCCCCTTCCCCGACGGGAATTCCCGTCGCCGGGTCGACCACTTCCGGGTAGAAGTGGTCTTCGCTCACGTGCAGCCCCGCGAACTCCTCGCATTCGAAGGCCAGCGCGGGGCCGGGCACTTCGCTCAATCCGTACTGCACCCAGGTGTTCACGTGCAGCTCCGCTTTCAGCCGGTCGCGAACCGAGGCGTCCGGCGCCTCCCCCACCAGGATGATGGTCCTCAGGGCCAGTTCGTTCGGATTCAGGCCGGCTCGAAAGAGATGGTGCACGAGCTGCTGGGCCGCGGCCGCACTGGTCACCAGTACGGAGGTCCTGTAGTCCTTCAGGACCATCAGTTGTTTTTCAGGGGGCAGGATCGTCATGGGGATCACCCCGGCGCCTACCGCCTCCGCCCCCTCCTTGTAGTCGCGTCCCCAGTTGGCC
>JAJFUA010000433.1 GCA_021372635.1 Desulfobacteraceae bacterium
CTCGGAGCTGGCTCTCGGCGGAACGGCCGTCGGCACGGGGCTGAACGCCCATCCCGGGTTTGCGCCTCGAGTGATCGCCCTCATCGCCGAAGAGACCGGGCTGCCTTTCCGCGAGGCGGTCAACCATTTCGAGGCACAGGCAGCCCAGGACGCCGCCGTGGAGACCTCCGGGGCGTTGAAGACCGTCGCGGTCAGCCTGGCCAAGATCGCAAACGATATCCGGCTGCTCGCTTCCGGTCCCCGGTGCGGCCTGGGGGAGATCGAACTGCCTTCCCTTCAGCCGGGGTCGTCCATCATGCCCGGCAAGGTGAATCCCGTTATGCCGGAAGTCGTCATCCAGGTGGCCGCCCAGGTCCTGGGAAACGACGCGGCCATCGCCGTCGGCGGGCAGATGTCCTTTTTCGAACTGAACACCATGCTCCCGGTGATCGCCTGGAATCTGCTCCGGTCCATCGACCTGCTGGCCTCCGCGGCCTCGCTTTTCGCCGAAAACTGTGTCGACGGCATCACCGCGAACCGCAGGAAGTGCGCGTCGAATATCGAAAGGAGCCTGGGGCTCAGCGCGCACCTCGTTCCGTTCATCGGCTACGACAGGGCCGCGGTGGTATCCAAGGAGGCGTACCGCACGGGAAAGACGGTGCGGGAAGTCGTGCTGGAGCAGAAACTGCTTTCCCCGGAAAAACTGGACGAACTGCTCGGCTCCCTCCCGAAAGGGCAGTGAAGGAGGCTCCCTGCCTCGTCGGGTCCCGCCCGTGAAAGGGTGAGCTCCACCGGAGGGAATGCCGTTTTCGACGTTCGCAACAAAGGAGGAGCATTTGAACACGACAGCCGTCATGAAGCGTTCGGGTTTTTCGCGCATCAAACTGTTCCTGGCGCTTTCCAGGACCCCCCACGGTCTCCTGGACATGGTCACGCCCGCCCTCGCGGCCCTTCTCTGGCTGGGCGGCGCCCCTCCTCCCGCAGTCGTGTTTCTCGGACTGCTCACGGCCTTTGCGGGATATACGGCTGTCTACGCTCTCAACGACGTGGTCGACTACCGGGTGGACCGGGAGAAGGTCGGGGCTGTCGACATCAACAGGCCCGGCATGGACCTGGATGCGGTCTACCCGCGCCACCCGCTGGCGCAGGGGCTGCTGAGCCTCAGGGAGGGCATTCTCTGGACGGCCGGATGGGGAAGCATCGCCCTTATCGGGGCCTACCTCCTGAATCCGGCCTGCGCGCTGGTTTTCGTGGGCGGCTGTGTCGCGGAGGCCGTCTACTGCCTGATGCTCCGGGTCAGCTACCTGCGGACGGTCGTCAGCGGTGCGGTGAAAACTGCCGGTGCGATGGCCGCCGTGCTTGCCGTGGTTCCCGACCCGTCCTGGCTCTTCATGGTTTCTCTCTTCCTGTGCCTTTTCTGCTGGGAGGTCGGGGGGCAGAACGTGCCCAACGACTGGAGCGACATGGACGAAGACGCAAGGCTCGATGTGGAAACCATCCCCGTGCGGTTCGGGCCCGGGAGGTCCGCCAAGCTCATCCTCATCGCCCTGGCGGCGGCGGTGGCTCTGAGTGTCCTGCTCTACTGGGCGACCCCGGCGCGGCTGAGCCCCTTCTACATCCCGGCGGCGCTCGCTGCCGGCGTCTTCCTGCTTTTCGTCCCGGCATTCCGACTCTACAGGAACCGGCTGCCCCGGAACGCCTCCATGCTGTTCAACCGGGCCAGCTACTATCCGCTTACCCTGTTCGTCATCGTATTGCTGAGTTCGATGCTTTGATCTTCTCCACCCGGGGGCCGCTGCATGTGTGCGCGAAGCGGCCCCTCCTCGAACAATAATTCCCATTCCCCCCGGATTGTGGCAATGCTTTTGACTTAACGCTTTCGGGCGGCCCGGAACCTTGTATCCGGGCCACCCATGCTATCCCCCGTTTTTCCTTCCGGGCAGAGGGGAAGGAAAAACCCGTTAAGTCAACAATATTGAGGGGAGCAGGGGGGTGTTTCCTTTAAAGTCTCAAGATCTTAGAACCACACCCCCCTTGATCCCCCCTCGAAAAAGGGGGGAATTCTGGTTCTTTCCCTCCCTTTGTCGATCCTCGGGAGAGCCATGATTTTCCTGACCCTCCGAGAGGGGCCAATGCTGCTGCATTGGCGGCCCCCGCAACGGCGGCGCCTGCCTCCTGTCGGCGATGAACGAAAACGGGAGGCGAAGGCCGGATTTTCGCTGCCGGGGTGGATATTTATCGAATATCCGGGTATATAGTGGCAATAAGGAGCCTTGGTCGCGCAGGGAGCCTTGCGCGCCGTGGAGGTGACCGCAGATGATGCCGGTACATGAACTCTTGAGCAGAGTCCGGTGGGACAGGGAATTCGGACGGGGAAATTTCGAACTCGGCTACTACGACCACGTGGCTCGTCGCATCCTTCGTATTCCGCTTCGGGAGGCGGTTTTCGAGGAAGGAAACCGGTTTTCCTTTCAGATTCCGGATGCGGCGGGCGAGTTGCTGACCATTCCCTTCCACCGGGTCCGGCAGGTGTTCCGGGATGGAACGCTCATCTGGCAGAGGCCCATTCCCCCGGACCGTTGAGGGAAACGGGCGGCGGCCCCGGCGCCATCCGGCCGCAGGGGGCGTCTGCGCTGCGGGTTTTCGGGATCGATCCGGAAATTTTCGCGACCGTTTTTTTCATCCCTATGATATTCTATGTTCAATCCAGGCAGTTCAGCCGGCCAGATACCGGAGACCCCGCTTACGCTCCGGATGGGCCATCATTTCAGGAGGTTATGCTCTCATGGATCTGATCATCCTCTATCAATCCCTTGCAGCGGCGTTTTGTGTGGCTGTGGTCTTTTCGTCGGGCTACTATCTCGGCTATCGCAGGCAGACGGTGAAATTCGAAAAACAGACGGCCGTGGACCGTGAAGAGATGCTCTCCATCGAGCGGGCTCTGAAGCAGTTCTGGGACCATGAGAAGGATTCGCTCCTCAAGGAGAAGGAGGAGTTGAACCGCCGCATCCAGTTCCTGGAAACCCGCCTGGAGCAATACCGGAGGAAAGCTGCGGGCATCGGAATGATGGGACTGCGGAAGAGCAAGGTGACGGACATGTTCATTTCGCTCCTCATCGAAAACGAGTCGCTTGAAGAGAAGCTCTTTTTGCAGAACATGAAGCTCAAGCAGGAACGGGATGAATACCTGGAAAACGAACTGCGG
>JAJFUA010000049.1 GCA_021372635.1 Desulfobacteraceae bacterium
ACGCCAGGGCGCAGGATCTCTTCTACTCTTCGTCAAACTCCAAAACGGCGCGCTCGTGATAGTAGCCGCAACCGGGGCATACGCGATGGGGCAGGCGCATTTCGTTGCACTGAGGGCAACGGGAAAGTGCCGGCATGGACAAAGCTCTGTGAGCGCGCCTCTTATCGCGACGCGACTTTGATGTCTTGCGTTTGGGTACCCCCATGTTGAATTCTCCTTGTCAGATGTTCTCGTGTTTCCTGGATGATGCAAATCCCACTACCCGAGTCGTTCCGAAAGCCCGGCCCGGTTCCCGAAAAAAGGGCCCGGCCGCATGCCCGATGCCGGCAGGACATCGACGCGCGGTGCGGCGGGGTTTTCATGAACGAGTTGTTCCGTCGGCGAGTTTCAGCTCGGAGAAGCAATATTTCCAGGCCGTGACTACTCGTCACGCGACTCGGGAAGTCTGCCTTTGATCGCTCGCAGCGCCGAAAAAGCTGAAGCCTCTGCGTCCTTGCGGCACGAGCAGGGCTCCTCGTTCAAATTCGCTCCGCAGCCGGGACAGAGGCCGCGGCAGTCATTATCGCAAACCACCTTGAACGGGAGGGAAAGAAAGATCTGCTCGGCGACCAACCGGTCGATCTCGATGATTTCGCCGTCGAAAAAGCCGTAATCGCGATCTTCCTGCTGCAGATCGGTTTCTTCATCTTCCTCGCTGTCCGGTTCCTCGACCAGAAAGAGATCCACCGTCTCGTCGAGGGGAAATGGAAAAGGCCTGAGGCACCGATGGCAGACGACTTCCAGCATGCCCTTGATGGCCCCCTGCACGCGAACATGGTCCGCACGCCTGTAAATTTCGAGATCGACGTTGACCGGCCGGACGAGCCTGATCTTGAACGGGTCATCCGCCGGGAGGAACTGGTTCAGCCGATCTTCTTCCCAGTGAAAATGAAGAAATCGTCCTGAATCCGGTATTTCGTCAACTCGTATCCGCATGGGTTTTCTTTGCCCTTTTTGCGTAAACAATTAAGTATAAAGATAAGCCCCGGGCTGTCAAGAAATTTTAACCAAACCATCCCGTCCGGGCAAAGTGCGCTTTCACATTTTCTTGCTCAAACGACTGATGACGTCTTCGGTCACATCGGTGAATACCTTGCGCCAGGCCCCCTTGGTGAACGTACCGTCGCCCAGCGATATGGAATGGGAGCTTTCCACCGTGGCAAGCACATGGTTGTTCGCGTCCTTCAGGTCGCATTTAACCACCAGCAGGGTTTTTCCCCATTTGGGCAGCACAGGCCGCAGCCACATGGATCCCTTCTGGTATTTCACGATGGTTGCCTCCAGCTTGTACTGTTCTCGCCCCGGATCTCCCATGTAGAGAAGGCCCCGCCTGTTGAGGGACTCGTTGAAGCCGGTCCACAGCAAGCCGATGACGTCCACGTCGAACAGTTCCTTGGTCCCGTTCGTCACGTCGGCCACTCTGATTCGTGCAGAGGTCGTCGGAGTGTCGGGCGTCGGCGCAAGTTCGTTCACTTTTTCGGCGCAGCCGCATGAAACCCCGAGCAGCAAGCAGATTGCAAAGAACCAGATCATCCTTCTCATAGGTCGTTTCCTTTCTCGAAATCAAAGCCTCTTACTCTTATCGGAAATGGCGCGATGTCGATTATAACCGACATGAAACGAGTATTCCCCTCATCAGGTGCGATATACTGCCAGATGTGGGGAAAATGGGCAAGGTATCTATAAAGCGGCCCGCAAATTTTTACCGTCCCCGGCATCCCGTATGCCTGCACGGGATACGCGCGGGGAAGGCTGCCGCCCCGCCCGCATGTTTCCGGAGCGTCCTGCTATTTCTTGAGTTTATGCGATGATTGTGATATTTTTCAAAGGATAATTCGCAGGGATTTATCGTGTTCTTGCATTCTGCGGAAGGCACCCCGTCGGCGGATATGCCGGGGCACGGCGTTATTCACAGTTCACGGATTTGGGTGCAGGAGTCTGACGAGCTGCCCCACGCCAACGAAACATCGAGGAGCATTTGACAACATGGAACCGATCGTGACCCGATTTCCTCCGAGCCCTACCGGCTACCTCCATATCGGCGGGGCCAGAACGGCACTTTTCAACTATCTGTTTGCCCGGCACAACGGGGGAAAGTTCATCCTGCGCATTGAAGACACCGATGTGGTCCGCTCCACGGAAGCTTCCATCAAAGCCATACTGGATGCCATGGAGTGGCTGCAGCTGGAATGGGACGAAGGCCCGCACTACCAGATGCAGCGGCTGGATATATACCGTGAGTACCTCGACAAACTGCTGGAAACCGGGCACGCCTATTATTGTGATTGTAGTCCCGAAGACCTGGAGGAACGCAGGAAGGCGGCGATGGCCGCCGGCAGGAAACCCAAGTATGACGGGCGCTGCCGGGACCGTGGGTTGACTGCGGGACCGAACCGGGTGATTCGCTTCCGGTGCCCCGACAGCGGGACAACGGTTTTGAACGACCTGATCAAGGGGCCGATATTCTTCAACAACGAGGAACTGGACGATCTCGTTCTCCAGAGAAGCGACGGCATTCCCACCTACAATTTCGCGGTCGTGGTGGACGACGTCACAATGAACGTCTCCTACGTCATCCGCGGTGACGACCACGTGAACAACACTCCCAGGCAGATCCTGATCTACCAGGCACTGGGGGCCTCCCTGCCCCGCTTCGCCCACGTGCCGATGATCCTGGGGGAAGACCGGACGCGCCTGTCCAAACGCCACGGGGCGACCTCGGTCATGGACTACAAGGAGATGGGCTTTCTCCCGGAGGCGCTGATCAACTACCTCGTCCGGCTCGGATGGTCACACGGCGACCAGGAGATCTTCAGCCGCGAGGAACTCATCGAGCACTTCAGCCTGGAGAACGTGGGAAAATCTGCCGCCGTTTTCAACCCGGAAAAGCTGCTCTGGCTGAATGCCCACTATATCAAGGAACGGACCCCGGAATCGCTCGTTCCCCTGCTGGAGCCGTTTCTGGCCGCACGCGGACTTTCCGGCAGGCCGCAGGATTTCCTGGCAAGGGCCGTCCAGACCCTGCAGCCGCGGGTGCACACGCTGGTGGAAATGGCTGACGCCATCAAATTCTACCTTGTCGAAGAAGTGGAGTGCGATCCGGCCGCGGCGAAAAAGTTCCTGACACCGGCCATGCAGGAACCGTTCGACAAGCTGATCGCCGCCCTGGACGCCCTGGACTCTTTCAACCATGAAAATCTCGAGGCTGCTTTCCAGCAGGTGGTCGGGGAACTGGGTCTCAAGCTCGGAAAAGTGGCGCAGCCGGTCCGCGTGGCTCTGACCGGAAGCACCGTGAGCCCCGGACTTTTTGAGATCATAGATGTTCTTGGCAAGGAAACGGTATTGAAACGCTTGAAGGCCGCCCGCGACCGGATGTAGCGGTTTCAATACCTTCGAGGAGATGCGAAACGCGGCACCCGCTTCACGTTTCCGGCAGTTTATGACAAAACGGCCGGAAACGTGGGCCGGGTAATGACATTCACGCTTCATGAAAGCTGAATGCCGGCACCAGGGCGTTGACGATGTCTATACCAGCCAACCGCACTTTCCTGAATGGCCGCCTTCGCAATCTGCCGCTGCGATACCGCCTGATCGTTCCTTTTTTTTTGCTTGCCTTCACCGGGACAACGACTCTCGTCTTTCTTTCCATGATCAGCCAGAACACGCTGATAAGAGAAGGGGAACGGGATCGCCTCCTGGCATCCGAGCGTGGTTTCGATTATACCATCGACCTGCACGGCCGGTGGGCTGTCAGCCTTGCCGCAGGTTTCGCGAGCAGTCCCGAGGTCGCCGCAGCCCTGGCTGAAAAGGATCGGCTCCGCCTGATCAAGCTGAGTTACCCCGCCTACCTATTCATGAAGGATCGCTATAAGATCAGCCAGTTCAATTTCCACACCATCCCGCCCAGGAATTTTCTCCGCCTGCAGAGACTTTACGAGTTCGGCGATGCCCTGGACTACCGGCGGACGATAGCGGATGCCGTCTTATTGGAAAAGGAGACCTACGGGCTGGAAACAGGTTTAACGGGCTACGGAATTCGCGGAGTGGTTCCGGTATGGCATGAGGGAAAACTGGCGGGGACCATGGAGATCGGTTTTTCTCTCGGTTCCTCGTTTCTCGAAGTCGTCAAGGTACAGTTCGGCGTGCAGGCGTCACTACTGTTTCCCGGGGAGGACGGTGTGTTTCGCAGCACGGCGACAACCTTTTCGGATCCTTTCGAGCGGCGTCTGCCGCAGTATGGGAAGGTATTCAAGAGCGGCAGGCGTGAATTGATTTTCCAGGAAGTGTCGGGAGTTCCCTACGCGATGCTGATCGGTGCGGTCAGGGATTACCGGGGCAGAACGGTGGCTCTGGTGGAGTTCGGCACGGACCGTACCCCCACGCTGCAGATGATCCAGCGCTACAGGCTGTTGATGTTGTGGATCGGAATCCTGGGTCTTTTCCTCTCCGTCTGGGCCATCTATCTGATCAGCGCCTATTTTACCCGCCCCATCGGCAAGATGGTGGATTTTGCCAGAAGCATGACCCTGGGGGAGGACATGCATCGTTTCGAAGGGGCGCCATCCGGAGAACTGGCGATCCTTGCCAAGGCCCTGGACGATATGCTCGCTTCGCTCCTGGACTCCCAGGAAAAGATCCGGAATTACGCCGAAAACCTGGAACAGATGGTCCATACGCGAACCAGGGCACTCCTGGAATCGGAGGAGAAATACCGCACCCTCGTGGAAAATGTCCCCCTGGTTGTCTATAGGCTGCTGGGCGACGGCCGGACCGTGTTCATCAACCAGTTCGTCCAGGATCTCATGGGACTGCCTCACCGCCAGATCCTTGGAAGCGCCGATTTCTGGAAAGAAAGAGTCTTCGAGGACGACAGAGCCCGCATCTGGCCGCTCATGGAGCGCTGTTTGCGGGAAGGATTCGAGTTCAACGGGGAATACCGAATACGGCACGTCAGCGGGCGTATGCTGTACGTGATGGATCACGCCCAGCCGATCCTGGATGAGGAGGGCAGGGTGGACTCCGTCGACGGTTTCATGCTGAACGTTACCGACCGGCATGCACTGGAGCAGCAGCTCATTCAGACCGAGGAACTCCGGACCCTGAGCGACATTTCTCAACGCCTGGCGCATGAAATCCGCAATCCGCTCGTCGCCGCGGGCGGTTTTGCTCGGAGAATACTTTCGTCTCTGCCGGAGGATGATCCCAATCGGGAAAAGGCCCGCATCATCATCCAGGAGATCGCTCGGCTGGAGAAGATTCTGGAGAAGACCCTGGCCTACCTGAAGCCTTTCGAGATGGAACTTCAGGGGGCTTCGCTGAACGAAGCGGTGCTTGCGGTGATGGAGGCGGCGAGGGGAGTTTTTGAAAATCGGGCCATAACGGTGAAAATCGATACGGGCAAGGATCTCCCGTCAGTGCCGCTGGACCGGGAGCTGTTCACAAAGGCGGTGGAGAGCATCGTCCTGGCGTTGACGGACCTCTGCCCTCCGGGGAGCACGATCGATGTGCGCACCTATCTCGATGGAGGCGCGGTGAACCTGGATATCGTGACGAAGGGGATCCGGGTATCCGACGATGATATCGATCATTTCTTCTACCCGTTTACAAGCTGCCTGGACCAGGTCGCCACGTTCGATCTTCCGATGGCAAAGATGATCGTCCACAAGCATCATGGGCTGATTCACCTTTACCGCAGGGATCCGGGGATGCTGGTACTGAACATCAGCATCCCCGTGTAGGCTGTGAGGCCGGAGGGCGTGGACGGGATTCGGGATGCCCCGGCATCGGCGTTCAGTGCAGGCTGCCCTTCGGATCCAGCTTGTGCCAGAGGAGAAAGGAGGCGTCCTTAACCGCTTCGAGAATCATCCGTACGGCCTGTGCCAGTTCTTCCTCCTTCGCCCCTTTTACGAGCTGAAAATCCACGATCTGCGCCGCATAGTTCTCCGCGATCCGCAAGATGATCTTCATGCCCTGCTCGTCCTTCGAAAGATCTATCCCGTTGGCGAAGAGCAGGTTGAAGAGTTCCCCTCCGTCCCCGACGACGTACAGGTCTTCCCTGTCGCCCACTCTCCTGGCATAGATCTCGATCCGTTCGCTGTTCGGCAACTGCCAGTCCGTCGTGATGAGAAAACCGTTTCCGGTCCCCGTGATATCCCATCCCTGCACGAGGACTTCCGACAGACTCCGTTCCAAGGTCTTTTCTTCCATGTCATGCTCGCTGAGGCAAAATGCCCTGTCTGAAGGTTGGTCGACTTCCTGTCGAGCCGGATGCCGGGCCTGTGGCGGCCAGGCGGCTCACACGAAAAACATCATACAACATACCTCGAAACGAGAGAAAGCGCGCAAAGTCGGAATGGCCCGGAATTGATCTGCGACCCGGCCGGAAGCGAAGTCAGCGGGCGAGTGCGGGGCATATCGGAATTGCCGCATCGTTCAGTTCCAAGCTGGCGGCCAGTGCCGAACCGGCATGACGCTGAGAAGCCGGGATGCTCGCCCGGTTCTCCGAAAAGAATGGCAGTGGTGAACCGGGCCCGAGATTTTTGGTCCGTGCGACGGAAAAGGAACGGCAACCTTCGCGCTGGAAGAGCGGGGAGAGTCGCGAACAGTGAGAAACGCAGGATCTCATTTCACTTTTGCGAATTTCACGACCTTCCCCGCGGGGTCCGTCAGCGTCAGCACGTCTTTTTCGAGGGAAGCCTTGACGGCCGTGGTTCCGAAGATGCCCAGATCGATCCGAAGTTCCTTTGCATCGATGTACTTGTAGGGCAGAGTGTAGGCCGTCGCTCCCGTCGAGTATACCATGGTGCCGTTCTGGTTGAATTCAATGACGTCTTTTCCTTCCACCTGCTGCCATTTTCCCGGAAGATCCCAGGTCGCTTTGAGCGAACAGGAAGCCGCGGCCAGAACGAGGCAGACAACCAACACCAGACGTAATGCTTTCATGCGTATTCCCTCCTGTTTGTGATTGCGCACGCCGATACGCCTTCCGGCCGGGCACGTGCGATACGGGCGGGGCCGGTACCATGTCTCCACGTCTTTTACAACGCAGAATGGCCCACTGTCCATGGCAAAATGGCCGGGGAACGGCCGCGTATCTTCAAGGTCGGCGATTGGCGTGCGGAAGTCCGGAGACCTTTCCGGCAGTAAAAAGCCTGCCTTCGAGCTGTCTTGCAACAACAAGACGGGCAGAGCGTCCGGATCGCCCGGGACGATTCGGCGCCTGTGCGCCGGGGCGATCGATACCGTTCCCCCGGATAATTTCTGTTGACAAAATATGCAGAAATCACCAAAAAAATGGCGACTCCGGACTGATATGCCTGCGGAGAGCGGTCCGCCCGGTTTCCCCCGGTTGGTGACGGCATGGCCGAGGATGGCGAGGGTTCCGTTCCTCCGGCGGAATGGCCGGAGCTTTTTCACCTCTTCCTCCGGGGTTGGCTTTGTTCGAAACGATAAGTTATACTCAAAAACTTTTCGGGCAACGAAAATACATATTCGACGGGAAAAAGTAAAAGGCTATGCAAAATATCCGTAATTTCAGCATCATCGCACACATCGACCATGGCAAGTCCACATTGGCCGACCGGCTGATCCAGCATGCCGGAATGGTTTCCGACAGGCAGTTTCGCGACCAGATTCTCGACAATATGGAAATAGAGCGGGAGCGTGGAATTACGATCAAGAGCCAGACAATATCCCTCCCTTACACCAGCAGGGCGGGCACGGAGTACACTCTCAACCTGATCGACACTCCCGGGCATGTGGATTTTTCATACGAGGTGTCCCGTGCCCTGGCCTCGTGTGAAGGTGTACTGCTGCTTGTCGATGCATCCCAGGGAGTTCAGGCACAGACGCTTGCGAATCTGTATGCGGCGATGGAGCACGACCTGGTCATCATACCCGTCATCAACAAGATCGATCTGCCGTCCGCAAACATCGACATGGCCAAAGAGCAGATAGAGAACGAACTGGGATTGGATTCGGACCTGGCCGTTCTGTGCTCGGCGAAAGAAGGCACGGGTATCGTAGACGTATTTGAAGCCATCGTGGAGAGGATTCCACCGCCGTCCGGGGAGATCGACCGACCGCTCACGTCCCTGATTTTCGACGCGCACTACGATTCCTTCCGCGGCACCATAGTGAGTTGCCGTGTCTTCGATGGTTCCGTGAAGCCTGGAGACATCATCAGGTTCATGTCCAACGGGGCCACGTACAAGGTGGAGGAGGTGGGTGTTTTTCATCTGGCGAGAAGCGCCCGGAAAGTTCTTCTGGCAGGAGACGTGGGATATATCATCTCTGGTGTG
The DNA here is from genome assembly GCA_021372635.1 of Desulfobacteraceae bacterium. Classification (GTDB taxonomy): domain Bacteria; phylum Desulfobacterota; class Syntrophobacteria; order Syntrophobacterales; family Syntrophobacteraceae; genus JAJFUA01. The sequence goes on from JAJFUA010000049.1 coordinate 8,340, forward strand.
AAGACGGTCAGCGACACGAGGGTGGGCGATACGATCACCATGGATTCCAAGCCTGCGCCTGCACCCCTTCCAGGGTTCAAGGACGTGAAGCCGGTCGTTTTTTCGTCCATCTACCCCATTTCTTCCGATGACTATCTTTCCCTGGCGGATGCGCTTGAAAAATACAAATTGAACGACGCGGCCCTGATCTATCAGAAGGATTCGTCGATCGCCCTGGGACAGGGATTCCGCTGCGGGTTCCTCGGACTGCTGCACCTGGAGATCGTACAGGAGCGACTCGAGAGGGAGTTCGACCAGTCCATCATCATGACCGTGCCGAGCGTCCAATACCGGTTTATCCTGGTGGACGGCGAAACCATCGTGGTGGACAACCCGCAGTACTATCCCGATCCCCTGCGGATCAAGAGCGGTTTCGAACCGTTCATCAAGGCCACGATCATCATCCCCGAGCGGTACATGGGGGCGGTGATGAAGCTCTGCCTGGAGCGCCGCGGGACCAATCCGCGTTTCAGCTATCCATCTCCGGGAAGAATAGAAATCATCTTCGACATGCCGCTGGCGGAGGTCATTTTCGATTTTTATGACAAGTTGAAGACGATCACCCAAGGGTACGGTTCCTTCGACTACGACCTGACAGAGTACCGGGAAAGCGATCTGGTCAAGCTCGATATCCTGGTCAACGGAGAAAAGGTGGACGCCCTGTCCCTGATCGTTCACAAGGAGCGTGCCAGGGAATGGGGGGTCCAGGTCTGCGACCGCCTGAAAGAGGAAATCCCGAGGCACCAGTTCAAGATTGCCATTCAGGGAGCGATCGGAGGCAAGATCATCTCGAGATCCACGATCACGCCTTTTCGAAAAGACGTCATCGCCAAATGTTACGGCGGGGACATCAGCCGTAAGCGCAAGCTCCTGGAAAAGCAGAAAAAGGGAAAGAAGAAGATGAAGATGGTCGGTTCGGTCATGATTCCACAGAGTGCCTTCGTGGCCGTTCTAAAGACCAACGATGAATGACGGCTCCCTTCCCGGGGTTTATGTGCACGTCCCTTTCTGCCGCACGAAATGCCCGTACTGCGACTTTTACTCCGTGACATCCCCGGAAATGGCCACTGTCTGGCTTGACGCCGTCGGCATGGAGGCGCGGCATTACGGCGACCTCTTTGCCCGGGTGGACTCGGTCTATATCGGCGGAGGGACTCCGAGCCTGCTCGAGGATGCGATCCTGGCGGGACTGCTGGACCGGCTGCGCGGCGAGTTCGCCCTTGAACCGGGCAGCGAGGTCACCATCGAGATCAACCCGGGCGATGCTTCCATCGACAAATTGCGGTTCATGAAAGACCTGGGTGTCAACAGAGTCAGCATCGGCGTCCAGTCTTTCGACGAGCGCGAACTGCGGTTTTTACAGAGAAGGCACACGGCGGCCCAGGCCGAAAAGACCTTCGAGGAGGCAAGAGCCTCCGGCTTCGACAATGTGGGAGTGGACCTTATCTACGGGTTTGCCGGGCACGACGGGAAGGCATGGCTGCATAGCCTGGAGCGGGTGGCCGCGCTCGGGCCCGAGCACGTTTCCTGCTACCAGATGACTATCGAGGCCGGAACTCCGTTCGGGAGAATGCATGCGGAAGGCACCCTGGGTTCGCTCGATGAGGAACGTCAGGCGGACCTGTTTTTGATGGCTTCCGAGTTCCTTGAAAAAAACGGTTACCTTCACTACGAGGTCTCCAATTATTCGCTGGGAAAGGAACGGCGTTCGAGGCACAACATGAAGTATTGGCGGCATATTCCCTACCTCGGCCTCGGTCCTTCGGCTCATTCGTTTCACGGCAACCGGCGGTGGTGGAATGTGCGATCGGTGGAGGAATATTGCCGGCGCATCGACAGAGGCGGCATGCCGGTCGAGGCCGCCGAGAGCCTGGAGAGCGAACAACTGAACCTGGAACGGCTGTTTCTGGGGTTCAGAACGATCGACGGCGTGGCTCTTGCCTCGCTGGCTGAGTGTGAAAACGCAGGCACTTTGCTCGACCGGCTGTGCAAGTCCGGGCTGGTTTCCATCGTTGACGGAAGAGTTGTGCCCACTCCGCGGGGATTTCTCGTAGCCGACAGCCTTCCGTTGCTGTTCGACCATTCGTAGGCGTTCCGTACAGAATCCCTATAAAAAAAGATACTGCTCGTCATGGCAGGCGGAAGCTTCGGTTCGTTGACCCGCTTCCTGGTGAACCGGCTTGCCGAATCCCTTGTCGGGCCGGTTTTTCCCTGGCCGACGCTCTTCGTGAATCTGGCGGGCTGCGTGCTCGTCGGTTTTTGTCTTTTATTGTCCGAACGAACGAGATTGCTGGGGCCGTCGGCGAGACTTTTCATCATCACTGGATTTCTCGGCGGGTTGACGACCTTTTCCGCGTATCCCCTGGAGACGGCGGAATTCATGCGGGAAGGGGCGGACTGGGAACTGCTTGCCAACATACTCGCCAACAATGCGGGAGGCGCTTTCCTCGCGCCTGCCGGACTCTGGCTGGGGTCCGGTTTTCTGCGGGAGTCGCGCTGAGGCTCGTTCGCTCGCCGGGGCCGGTTTGCCGTCCTGCTGCCCGGAAGTTGTTATGCCGGTTCTTCCCGGCCAATTCGCATGCCTCATACCTGCGAAACCGCTTCTTAGCCACTATAATAAAATAGATACCATGGTTTCAGGGAGTCGTCAGCTCGTTGGCTTGTGTGGCGATTCGAGTCGGGATGCCCCTTCATGCGGGATGTCGAAGGAATGAAAGAAGACGAAGGTGCCTGAGGAACAAGAATACGTGTCCCTGCCCTTGATGACTTTGGGGCAGGCAACGGCCTGTATGGGCCCAGTCGGAGAATGAGGCCGCTGCCTTGCCTTGGAACCCGTTTGCACGGCGCCTGGAGATGAAACAAGCGGCGCTGCGATGCAGCGGTGAAGTGACGGGCAGCGGCCCGAAGATGGGTTATCCCTGGGCGACGCGGCTGACCTTGTTCATTATGACGGCCGTGGCGGGAACATCCTGGTATTGACCGAACGAGGTCGTCTTGACGGCCCTGATGCGGTCGACTACATCCATTCCTTCGACGACCTGGCCGAAAACCGCATATCCGAATCCTGCGGGGCTCTTGTCCCTCTGATTCAGGAAGTCGTTGTCTACGACGTTGATGAAGAACTGGGAAGTCGCGCTGTTGACGAGGCTGGTTCTGGCCATCGCCAGCGTGCCGCGTGCATTCTTCAGCTCGGGGGTGGCTTCGTTTTTGATGGGGTCGCGGGTCTTTTTCGACTTCATGTCGGCGGCGAGTCCGCCCCCCTGTATCATGAAATCCTGGATTACGCGATGGAATATGGTTCCGTCATAAAACCCCTCATCGACATACTTCAGGAAATTCTTGACCGTAATGGGCGCTTTGTCCTGCCACAGTTCGACGGTAATATTCCCTTCAGACGTTTCGATTAGCACGCGAGGATTTGCATTTTCAGTAGTCATCTTTTTCCCCAATGTGTAATTTTTTCATTTTGGAAGCAATTCGACCATAGTCTAAAAGAAATCATATTCGATTTCCGCTATTAAGCGCAACTCAATTCACATTCCGTTTGTGTGAGGGATGCAACTTGTGCGGTCAAGAAATCTGCCGGAGAGGTGAAGAATTCTACTGGGGAGTGCAGAAGAATCTTGTGTCCTGTTTCATTTCACGCTATTATGCGACCAATTATTCTGTTCCTCTGGTGCCCGTATGGAGAATCATTACGCGGAAAGGATCGCCATGCGGGGTCTGGCATTGCGTCAACCTACTTCGTCAGATGCAGCGTGCCTGCCGTCTGAGCGTTCGAACGCGAAGCTTTGTGACCACCCTTCAACGAAGTGTAATCGGTTCGAACTCGGTCCCAATTTCATCGAAGGGGGAGAGGAAATCTTCTGCATGTCTATGAAGCTTTACGTAGGCAATCTTTCATTCCGGACGACTAGCGATGAGTTGAAGCAGTTGTTTTCCAGGGTGGGAACAGTCGAATCTGCAACTGTGGTACAGGATCGCGAGACGGGAAGATCCAGGGGGTTTGGCTTTGTAGAGATGGCTTCCCGGGAAGAGGCTTTGAAGGCCATAGAGGAGTACAACGGCAAGGAAGTGGGCGGCCGGACCTTGACGGTGAACGAAGCCAAGCAGCGTGAGGAACGCGGCGGGGGACGCAGGCGGCCCCGCTAGATCTGCATGTCCCTGCCATTAGTGGCATGCAGCCCATAAGCTCTGGCGACCTTCGGTTCAGACGGCATGACGATCGGGGATTCCTTCAGGGAATAGTTTGCCATAACAGGCCCCGGCAATTTTCCTGCCGCACGAAGCCCCGGCGGCGACGCATCTGGTGAATTGCCCCGCAACGCAGGCGGGGCAGTTCGCGAGAGCGCGGTTCCCTGGTTCTGCATGGTTTTCCCTGTGGGCATGGAATGCGGTGGTTCCGTGGAAGAGCGGGCATTGCCCGCGTCGGGCGCCGGATGTCGCCGGACGCCGCTGCGGTGAAGTGTTTCCTGAAAACTCCCTCCTCCGTTTTCCCCTGTACGATCGCGTGTGCGGCAGTATGTGCTGAAACCTCCCTCATCTCTTGCCGGATACATATACCCCATAAACCATCATATGGATAATCAATGAAACTCCTGTGACGGATAAGGACTGCGCTTTCCGCCTCGCAGGCTCCCTGCATCACCCGAATACACAATCCCCCGCATTCGACTACCATGTTTTGAAAAGCCTCCCATTGCCAAATGAACATGGATTGTGAAGAATCCTGAACGTTCTGGAATCCCTCCTGGCTCAAAGAATCATCCCCTGCAGGTATTTGAAGCCAACATCCTCCTTCGAACAAGGGGAATTGAAAAGTCCTTATCGCGAGAATAATGGGGCTTGTGAGGAGAAGCAGGCAGAACGGCTTGAGGCATAGGGAGACCATCCAATACCGACGGGGCCTGTTGTCGGGCTTCGGTGTATCGAAACGGATGCGCTGTACCTGCACGATGCCGCCCGGGACAGCCGTTGATGGGGTAATACTAAGAGCACAATATCAGGAGAACAGCGAAAAAAGATGACATTTTTGTAGTGATGCGATATGGTTTCTGCGCAAATTCAACGACAGGAGGACGGTTCGGTTTGAGAGAGAGCGCGGAAGACTTCAGCTTCATTGAACTCAGGGCCTTGCATGAAATCGCGAGGGTCCTTTCGCTCGCTTCGGAACTCAAGGACCAGCTCCAGCAGATCCTGGACATACTCAGCGATCTGCTGGGTATGGAAAGAGGGATGATCTCGATCCTGGATCTTCAGACGGCCGAGGCGTGGCTGGACGTCGCCCGCGGCGTGGACGTGGAGACGCGGAAGATCTGCTATCAGCCCGGTGAAGGAATCACGGGCAAGGTGGCTGTTACGGGGCGTCCGATGGCCATAGCGAACCTGGGGGATGAGACCCATTTTCTGGATCGTACCGGCGCCCGGAGGTCCATGAACCGTGACGAACTGGCGTTTCTTTGCGTGCCCATCTTCTACCAGGGGCGCGTCGTCGGGGTGCTTTCTGCGGACAAACTCGCCCAGCAGGTGGAGAACCTTGATGCCGAGGTGAAGATCCTGGCGGCGGTTGCCGAACTGGTGGGAAAGGTCGTCCATTTCCGGGCGGTCGAAGAGGAGAACAGGCGGCTCAGGCGCATGCTGGCCGAAGCGAAGCGGCCGACGACGAATATCATCGGCCGGTCGAAGGTCATTCAGGAAGTTCTGCGGCTTGTCGACCAGGTGGCGGACACGAATACCACGGTGCTGATCAGCGGGGAGACGGGCACGGGGAAGGAACTGGTTGCCCGCGCGATCCATGAAAACAGCAAAAGACGCAAGGCCCCGCTCATTCAGGTCAACTGCGCCGCGATGCCCGACACGCTGCTGGAGAGCGAACTCTTCGGCCATGAGAAGGGAGCCTTTACCGGCGCCATCACCCGGAGGCGCGGACGGTTCGAGGAAGCGCAGGGGGGAACGATCTTCCTGGACGAGGTGGGCGAACTTTCGCCGATTGCCCAGGCCAAGCTGCTGCGGGTGCTCCAGGAGCGTGAATTCCAACCCCTTGGATCTTCCCGGCTCGTCAAGGTCGATGTCCGCGTGGTCACCGCATCCAATAAGGACCTGGAAAAAGAAGTGGCCATGGGGACTTTTCGTTCGGATCTGTACTATCGGCTGAACGTGTTCCCGATATTTCTGCCGCCCCTGCGCGAGCGCGGCCCGGATATCCTGCTGCTGGCCGATTATTTCGTCCTGAAATATTCGCAGGAGTTCGGCAAGGGGGTGAAGAGGATAACGACGAGCGCCATCGACATGCTCATGTCCTATCACTGGCCCGGAAACGTGAGGGAACTGGAGAACTGTATCGAGCGGGCCGTTCTGCTGACGAACGGCGAGGCGGTCGAATCGTGGCATTTGCCTCCCACGCTGCAGATGAAGCCCGAGGGTTTGCAGAGCGTGAGCAGGGGAAAGCTGGAAGCTCTGGTCAGCGCCTTTGAGCGGGACCTCATCACGGACGCCCTGAAGGACGTGCGGGGAAATCAGTCGCAGGCCGCCCGGCTTCTCGGAACCACGAAACGGATCATCCAGTACAAGGTCGAAAAATACGGTATCGATCCGCGACGTTTTCGTGCCAAAATATCCTCCGAATAGGAGTAAATCCCCGAAATGGTCCGGGGACGCGTCTCGATCGGGGCTTGGGAAGGACTTTCGAGAGATGGAACGCATTTTGCTCCGGAATAATTGAAACGGCGGTTTCAAGATTCGTCGAAGACGGGCGGATGTCGACCGGAGGCGGTCGCCTCCGGGATAAACAGCAGAGGTGCGATCGATGCGAATAGCGCTGGCACAGATAAATCCCGTGATAGGTGATTTTCCTGGAAACACAACGAAGATTTGTGAGTATATCGACCGGGCGAAAGGATTGGGCGCCGACCTGGTGGTCTTCCCGGAACTCTCCCTGATGGGTTACCCTCCCCGCGACCTCCTGGATAAACGGAGCTTCGTGCGCGACAGCAAGCAGTACTGGGATACGGTCCGGGACGCGAGCCGCGGCATCGGCGTGATCTTCGGGGCCGTTTCGGAGAACACCGTGGCTCCCGGAAAGCCGTACCATAATTCCGCGGTGTTTTACGCCGACGGAAAACTGCTGGCCTGCGCCCATAAAAGACTGCTCCCTTTCTACGACGTTTTTGACGAGGAACGGTATTTCGAACCCGGGGAAAGATCCGTATGGGTGGATTTCAGGGGCGAGCGCATCGGCATCACGGTTTGCGAAGACGCATGGAACGTAAAGGATTTCCTGCCGCGTCCCATTTACAGATGCGATCCGGTGTGCGAGCTGCGGGAAGCGGGAGCCCGCATCCTGATCAACATTTCCGCCTCTCCATTCCATTCCGGGAAGGCTGCATGGGTGGGCCAGCTGCTGAAAACACACGCCGTTCAGACGAAGATGCAGATCATCTATGTGAACCAGGTCGGCGGAAACGACGAACTGATCTTTCACGGGCACAGCATGGCCTGGGATGAGACGGGTTCACTGGCGGCCTGCGGAGCCGATTTCCGGGAAGATCTCGTGATGTACGACACGCAGACCCGCACGGGCGATCTCCATTCGTCCAACCTGGACCGTGTTTCCGAGGTCCTGGAGGCTCTTGTCCTCGGGTTGCGGGATTATGCGGCGAAATGCGGGTTCCGGAAGGCGGTGCTCGGTTTGAGCGGCGGGGTGGATTCCGCGCTGACCGCGTGCATCGCGTGCCTTGCGCTCGGATCGGAAAACGTGCTCGGAGTCGGCATGCCCGGTCCCTACAATGCGCCGGAAAGCCTCGACGATGCCCGCGAGCTTGCCTCGCGGCTCGGGATCGAATTCAAAGCAGTTCCCATCGCGGACATGTTCCATGCTTCTCTGAAAACCCTCGCGGGCCCGTTTGAAGGCTATGCTCCCGATGTCACCGAAGAAAACCTGCAGGCCCGTCTGCGCGGGCTTATCCTGATGTCCTTTTCCAACAAGTTCAACCGGCTCCTTCTCAGCACGGGCAACAAGTCGGAGGTTTCGGTCGGGTATTGCACGCTCTACGGCGACATGAACGGAGGGCTTGCCGTTCTGGGCGATATCCCGAAGACTCTCGTCTACGAACTGGCCTACAAGATCAATGAAAAAGACGGCTGGATACCCGAAAACACGCTGGTGCGCGCGCCGTCCGCCGAACTGCGGCCGAACCAGACGGACCAGGACAGCCTGCCTCCCTACGACGTGTTGGACGAAATCCTGTCCGCCTACGTGGAAAAAAGAATGCCGGTGGACATGATCGTGGCCCAGGGGTATGACGCGAAGCTGGTCCAGTGGGTGGCCGGCAGGGTGGACTGCAACGAATACAAGAGATGGCAGGCTCCGCCGATACTCAGGGTGACCACGAAAGCCTTCGGGACGGGACGTCGGTTTCCGATCGCACATCGTTTCAGGGAAGGAAGACTTCTCTGCCGGTAGCCGAAGACCCGATGCCGGGGAAACGGCCTGCCTGCCTCCGCCGCTTTATCTGCGGCGGGGCGTTTTGACGGAAATATTCGGGGGAAAGACCAGATGAAGAAAATTGAGGCGATTATCAAGCCATTCAAGCTCGATGATGTGAAGGAGAGGCTTTCCGGCCTCGGCATCAAAGGCATGACGGTCATGGAGGTTCGCGGTTTCGGCAGGCAGAAGGGGCATACGGAAATCTACCGGGGCGCGGAGTACGTGGTCGATTTTCTGCCGAAGATCAAACTGGAAGTCGCTGTTTCGGACGCCCAGGTGGTTGAAGTGGTGGAGGCGATTCGCGTGGCGGCCAATACCGGAAAAATCGGCGACGGCAAGATTTTTGTCATCCCGTTGGATGAATGCGTTAGGATTCGTACGGGTGAGACGGGTGAAGATGCGCTCTAGAGGCCGGTGACAAGATCCCGCAGCGGTTTTGCGTGCAATACGTTGGGGCGGCGCCGTCTCTCATCTGCCGTAATCTCTGCAATCAATGCCGACTTGAAAGGATGCCATGACGCAGCAAAGGTTTCACCTGGTTCCACGTCGATGGAAGGAGATTCGCCAGACTTTCCATCAATTGTGCCGAAACGACGTCCCGGGGCTTCTGGCCGCGCGCACCTATGCGCATCACTTCCTTGAAAACCTCCAGAAGGCGTTCGACGAAGAGGCCATCGCGCATCGCGGATGGGCTCTCGTGGCCGTCGGAGGGCTGGGAAGAGGGGAGTTGAGTTTCACGTCCGACGTGGATTTGCTGTTTCTGCATCAAAAGCGTCTTCCCCAGGTTTTGCAGGATATCATCCGCGACCTGGTCTACGCGCTTTGGGACTCGGGATTCGAGGTGGGGCATTCCACAGCGTCGGTTTCCGCCGTCAAGCGTCTCGTCCAGGAAGACTTCAGCATCCTGACGAGTTATCTCGAAGCGCGGTTGATCGCCGGCGACAAGGCGTTTTTCACCGATTGGCACGACTCCTTCATGCAGTCGTTCGGAACCCAGAGCAAGCGCCGTTTCCTGCAAAACCTGATGCAATACCGGGAGGGCCGCCTGCATCAGTACGGGGAAAGCTCCTACCTCCTGGAGCCTCACGTGAAGGAGGGGGTCGGCGGGTTGCGGGACGTGCATGCCATCCGTTGGGCCGCCAGGGTTTTCCTGAGCGACTGCTCGCTCGACAGCCTGGTTGCGCGGCAATGGCTGACGCAGCAGGAGTGCCTGTGGATCGAGCAGGCTTATGATTTCCTGTGGCGCGTGCGCTTGCAGTTGCATCAACTGTCCGGCCGAAGGCAGGATCAGTTGCAGTTTCCGGAACAGGAACAAATTGCGGCGCGCTTCGGGTGTATGGCGAGCCAGCAGGGGTCGGGGGTGGAGGCGTTCATGCGTCTCTATTACCGCCATACGTCGCGCATCCGTCGAACGACTTCCTTCCTTCTGGAACGCCTCGACGAATCGCAGAGGCGAAGCAGCAGTACCCGGCAGCGGAAACGCGTCCTGCCGGGGCCGTTTCTGCTGGAAGGAGGGCACCTGCATTTTCTCGAACCCGACTGGGTCAAGAAGGACCCGCGGCTGCTCATGCGATTCTTCTGGCAGGCGGCGAAATCGGGAGCCCATTTCCATCATCAGGCGGGCCAGGTGATCCGGAATAATCTCGGTGCATTTACGGAGGCGCAGGCGAAAGATCCGGAGGTGGTCAGCCAGTTTTTCGACATACTGCTCAACCCGGACTGCGCCTTCACCGTGCTCAAGGTAATGCTGGAGACGGGGTTCCTCGAGGCTTTCCTCCCGGAATTCGCCCCCGTCCGGTACCGGGTGCAGTACGATGTCTATCACCTGTACACCGTGGACGAGCATCTTCTGCGCACCGTGCGCCAACTGCACAACATGGAGCAGGAAAAGGACGAGTCCCTGGCGCAGCTTGCGCTTCGCGACGTTTTTGTGCAGATACAAAACCGCCGAATCCTCTATCTGGCCGCGCTGATCCACGACGTCGGAAAAGGCATGGGGAAGAACCACGCGGCCCGAGGCGCCGAAATGGCCATCGGTGCCGCGCGCAGGATGGGCCTGGATTCCGAAGAGACGGAACTGCTCAGCTTCCTGATACGCATGCATCTGCTTCTCGCCGAAATTGCCCTGAAGCGCGACCTGATGGACGAAAAACCCATCTCGTACTGCGCGGTGGAAATCGGCGACCGCGAGAGACTGCGGCTCCTTTACCTGCTGACGATCGCCGATTCGCGCGCCACGGGTCCCGGCGCCTGGAACACGTGGAAGGCCTCGCTGCTGCGGGAGCTTTTCGTCAAGGTGGACCGGCTGCTGCTGCGCGGGGGATTCCGGGGCGAGGATCTGCACAAGAAATCCGTCGAAGTCCGAGAAAGCGTGCTCGGTATGGTGAGCGATCCCGACGAGCGGGAAAAAGCGGCCCGCTGGCTGCAGAAACTTTCCTTCCGCTACCTTTTTTCTCAGTCCCCCGAGGCGATCCTGAAGCATTACGAAATGGAGAAGATGCTGGCCGGTGAGAAGCTCGTGCTGGATACCCGCCAAAACGAGGGGGAACTCTGGCAGATCACCGTCGCGACCAGGGATCGTCCGGGTCTGTTTTCCCTGATTGCGGGCGTTCTCTGGGCCAGGGGTCTCAATATCCTTGCGGCCGACATCTTCACGCGCGAGTCGGGAATCGCCCTGGATGTCCTGATTGTGGAACGCCTTCCGGACCCGCTGCACGCCGGCGAGACGTGGGAGAAGGTGAAGAACGACCTGGCGGCCTGCCTGGAGGACAGGCAACACCTGGAGCGGATCCTTGTCGCAAAGCGAAAACCGTCCCTGCTGCAGCGTTCCATCCCACGCATGGAAGACCGGATCCTCATCGACGAAGAGGCCTCCGATTTCTACACGATCGTGGAAGTGTACACGTGGGATCGGCCGGGAGTGCTTCATGCCATAACGGATACCCTGTACCGGATGGAAATCTCCATACAGCTCGCGAAAATATCCACGCCCGGCGCCCAGGTTGCCGACGTCTTCTACGTGACGGATCTGAGCGGTGGCAAGCTGATGGATTACGAAATCCACGAAAAACTGCGGCAAAAACTTCTCGAGTGCCTGTCGATCGTGTGAATGGGGCCTTATATTTCAGCTTTGTCCCTGACCGATCCGGCGACCGTGAAAGCCGGCAATACATTTTTGTTTGGTTTCCGTTCCACTCCGAACTCCATTCCAAGTGATCTAAATGAAACGGAAAGTGCTTCAACCTGCATGGCCGGGGTGCTTCCGTGGAGAGGCCTGTCCGAATCGGAGGTACAATTTTGTTCTGTTTATCGGTCGAAAAACTGGTTTTATCGGGTGACGCGCGGGGAGCGGCAGGCGGTCGAACGAATTGATTCAGATAAATGAATGCCTTAGTGGACGCGGGCCCTGTTTGGCAAGTATCTTGCCTGCATGGTCTTCGATCATCTTACAAACCATTAAAGAATCTATCAGGAGGATACGTATGACCCCGAAAGAAGTGCTTGCCTTTGCGAAGGAGCAGGGCGCGAAGATGGTGGATTTCAAGTTCATGGACTTCCTGGGAACATGGCAGCATTTCAGCAATCCCATCGGAGAACTGAGCGAGAGCGACTTTGAAAACGGTTATGGTTTCGACGGGTCGAGTATCCGCGGCTGGCAGCCCATCCACGCCAGCGATATGCTCATCATTCCCGATCCCGCTACGGCCGTCATGGATCCTTTTATGGCCGCACCCACCCTCACCATGATCTGCAACGTGGTGGACCCGGTGACGAAGGAACGGTATACGCGCGACCCCCGTTACATCGCGCAGAAGGCCGAGGAATACCTGAAGTTCACGGGGCTCGGCGATGCGGCGTGGTTCGGTCCGGAAGCCGAATTCTTCATCTTCGACGATATCCGCTACGATGGCGGCGCGCAGTACGGGTACTATTACATCGATTCCAAGGAAGGCATCTGGAACAGCGGCAGGGACGAGAAGCCCAACCTGGGGTACAAGCCCCGTTACAAGGAAGGCTATTTCCCGGTTCCGCCCGTGGATTCCCAGCAGGACCTGCGCACCGAAATGGTGCTGATGATGGAGCAGGTGGGATTGACCGTGGAATGCCAGCATCACGAAGTCGCCACGGCCGGCCAGGCGGAAATCGACATGAAGGCGTCCACGCTCGTCAAGATGGCCGATCATCTCCAGTGGTACAAGTACGTCGTCAAAAACGTCGCCTTCCGGAACGGCAAGACGGTGACCTTCATGCCCAAGCCTCTTTTCGGGGACAACGGCTCCGGCATGCATATCCACATCAGCATCTGGAAGGAAGGGAAGCCGCTTTTTGCCGGCGATAAATATGCCGGGCTGAGCCAGATGGCGCTGTACGCGGTGGGCGGCATTCTGAAGCATTCCGCTGCAATCTGCGCGATCACCAACCCGACGACGAATTCCTACAAGCGCCTGGTGCCCGGCTATGAAGCGCCGGTGAACCTGGCCTACTCCAGCCGCAACCGGAGCGCCTCGCTGCGCATTCCGATGTACTCCGCCTCGCCGAAGCTCAAACGGATCGAAGTCCGCTTCCCCGATCCCTCGTGCAACGGGTACCTGGCTTTCAGCGCCCTGCTCATGGCGGCTTTGGACGGCATCGAAAACCGCATCGATCCGGGCGAACCGCTGGATCGGGACATCTATGCGATGAGTCCCGAGGAACTGGCAAACGTGCCTTCGACCCCCGGTTCGCTCGAAGAGGCTCTGAATTCCCTGGAAAAGGACCATGAATTCCTCCTCAAGGGCGACGTGTTCACCGAGGACGTCGTTCAGAAATGGATCGAATACAAACGCGCGAACGAGGTGGATGCCCTGCGGATGCGCCCGCATCCCCATGAGTTCAAGCTCTATTTCGACGTGTGATCCTTCCGATTGACGGAAGAACAGAAAAAGCCCCGCCGCGTCCATGGACGCGGCGGGGCTTTTTCTGTTTCCGGGATCTTCCGCGGGACGCGGCTTCCTTCTTTTCCCCTCAGAAGTTCCGATCGGTGCTGTTCGACCCGACTGGGCGCGATTACATAAAGCGGTCGGTGGTCGCCGAAGCCTCGACGACGCCGACCGTGGTGAGATTCACCACTTCCTCGGCCGTGACGCCGTACTGGCGCAGATGAGCGGGCATGCGCGTTCCGGTCAGAAGAGGACCGATGGACACGGCTTCGCCGATGCAGCTCAGAAGCTCCAGGGCGATATTCCCCGCCTGAACGTCCGGGAAGATGAGGACGTTCGCGTCGTTTTTCAGTTCGGAGAAGGGGAAGTACTTCTGTCTCAGGCTGGAGTTGAGAGCTGTGGAGAGTTGGACTTCGCCGTCGATGATGAGGTCCGGGGCAAGTTCCTTGGCGATCTGTGTGGCTTTTCTGACTTTGCGTGTGGAGGGGTGGTCCACGCTGCCGTAACTGGAGAAGGACAACATGGCCACCCTTGGTTCAATTCCCAAGGATCGTGCCCGGTTGGCGGCCATCAGGGCCGTTTCGGCAAGATCCTCGGCATCCGGTTCGATGATGATGCCGCAGTCGGCGAGGAAGAAGATCTTTTTCGGCAGCAGGACCATGTGGTGGCTGGAGACCTTCCTGACTCCGGGGGCGGGCCCGATGACCTCGAGAATCGTGCGCAGGGCATCCGAGTAATGGATGGACTCGCCCCCGAGCATCATATCGGCCGCGCCGGTGTGAACCATGAGCGCCGCGAAGTAGTCCCTGCGCCGCACGCGCCTTCTCGCTTCGTCCAGCATGACCCCGCGGCGGCACCGCAATCGGAAGTACTCTTCCACGTAGGTTTCGTAGAGAGGGCTCCGGCTCGGGTCCACGATTTGGATGCCGCCCAGGTCGAGGTCGAGCCGGTCGATTCCTTCCCTGATCTCTTCTTCGGGGCCGAGCAGGATGGGGCTTGCGATCCCCTCTGAGACGAGATTGCTGCAGGCCCTGAGGATCGGCTCGCTGGCCCCGTCCGAAAAGACGACGCGGAGGTTTTTCTGCCGGGCTTTCATGACGAGGCCGCGCAGCGTCTCGCGTCCGGTCCCCAGGCGGACGATGAGGCTTTCCTGGTAGGTTTCGTTCTGGACCACGCAGCGCGCGACGCCTTCCGTAATCGCCTGGCGCGCCACCGCGGTGCTCATCCTCACGAGAATGCGGGGATCGATGGCCTTGGGCAGCAGGTATTCGGGGCCGAAGCTGAAATGCTCGTTTCCGTAGGCCCGTTCCACCTCCTCGACGACTTCTTCGCGGGCGAGGTCGGCCAGCGCGCGGGCCGCGGCGATGAGCATGCCTTCGGTGATCTGGGTGGCCTGGACGTCGAGCGCGCCCCGGAAGATGTAGGGAAAGCTCAGGGTATCCAGGATGGCGTTGGGGAACCGGTCGGCTCCCGTGGCGACCACCACTTCCCGACGTGTCGCACGCGCCGCTTCGTAGCCGATTTCCGGCTCCGGCGTCGCCAGGGCGAAAACGATGGGATAGGGGTTCATGGAGCGGACCATGTCCTGGGTGACGATGCCGCCCGTCGCGAACCCGAGAAAGACGTCGGCGCCGCGTATCCCGTCCGCAAGGGTTCGCGCCGGGTCGTCCCGGGCGAACACGCGGGCGAAATCGGGCAGGTCGGTGCGGTCGGGATGCAGGAGGCCCTTGGAATTATACATGAGAAGGTTTTCCGGCTTCACGCCGAGCTTGAGAAACAGCCTCGCGCAGCCGATGCCTCCCGAACCGGTGCCGCACATGACGACCCGGATATCCTCGATGTCCTTGTCCACCAGGTCCAGGGCGTTGATCAGAGCGGCCGCGGCCACGACCGCGGAGCTGTAGAGGTTTTGGTTGAAGACGGGGATGTTCATGCATTCGTTGAGGCGGTCGTTGATCTCCAGGCCTTCGCGCGCCCGGATGTCTTTCAGATTGATGCCTCCGAAAGTCGGTTCGAGCATTTTGACGGTTTCGATGAACCGTTCCGGGTCCGTCGTGTTCAGTTCGAGGTCGAATACGTCGATATCGGCCAGGCGCTTGAAAAGAACGACCATTCCCTCCTGGATGGGCTTTGCCGCTCCAGGGCCCACGTTGCCCAGGTCGGGCACCGCAGAGCCGTTGGTGATCACGCCCACCAGGTTTCCCTTGGACGTGTACTGAAAAATCCTGGAGGGGTCTTCGGCAATCGCCGCCGAGGCGTATACGGCTCCGGGGAGGTATGCAAGTCGAAGATCGAGGGGGGTCAGACAGGGTTTTGTCGCTTTGAGCTCGATTTTTCCGGGACGATCGGTCGCATGGTAGTTGAGGGAATCCTTGAGTCGAACCATCTGGTTATCTCCTCGGCAGGTTTGCAGTGAGGGCAGCCTGGCCTTGAATTCCTTGCAGCGGATAGTGTTGCATCGTTTCCCGCAGAATGGCCGGGAAGGTTCCTACGGGGCGGGCCTGGAGAATCCAGAGCCGTGTGCCCTCGATGCCGAATTCTATGTCCAGCGGGTACCCGTAAGCCGACTCGAGGCGGTCGGCTGCTCGAACCAGTTCCACAAGTTCCACGTATTCGAGGGCCGGCCGCAGGCGCTGATGATAGAGCGTCTGGGCCCGAATGGTCCCATAGCCGACCCTGTCGTTGAAAACCACTTGTTCTCGCTTGTCGCTCGTAATGTACCGGAAGCGCAGGGGCGCCTCCTGGAGGTTGTCCGTCTTGGCGACCACGACCTGGTCCGCGGAAACGGTGCCGGAGACGATTCCCTCTCCCAGGCCGAGGCCGACGTTGATGACGATTTCCATGAGCTTGTTTTCGGCCACGTTTACGGTTTGCAGCACGCCGGAAACCCTGGACCACGCATTTCGCTGCACGACGATGCCTCCGCCGGCCCGCTGGAAATCGGAACCCAGCACAGCCCGGTTGTGGATGGCGCGTTCGGTCCAAAGGCCGCTCCAGGCCCGCTTGATGTACTCGAGAACCGCATCGACGCCCCGAATGTAGAGGAAGGTGTCGAATTCCCCCGCGCGGGTGGCCGATTCCGTGTCTTCCTCCCGTCCGGAAGATCGTATGGCGACGAACGGGTCCTCCGTGGTGGCCGCCTGCATGGGACCTTCCGGGACATCTTCGGCCAGGCGCCGGTAGGCGGCCGAAACTTCCCTGGCGATGGCGGCCGGGACCGGGATTCGTTCCCAGAGGTGGCGGATCGTCCTGGATTTCTGCAAGTTGTTGCAGTCGCTGCGGGTGAGGATTGCGGTGATCGCGTCGTATACGGTCCGGGTATCGGCGGAAAAACCGTCGGAAGAGACGATGGCCCTGTCCAGGGGCGAATCCAGCACCTCCTGAAAGGTGCGGTCCGTGACGACGAACCATGGGGGGACGAGGCTGGAACCGCCCAGGCGCTGCACTTCCGCGAGATTGGCGGCTTTCCAGCCTATGAGAGAGAAGAGTTCGAAGCCTCCGTCGTCGGGGGACAGGACCCATCGGTCGCTGAAGCGAATGCGGGCACTGTCGTCATTGGCGATGATCCTGGCCTTGAGATCGTCGATGGGTGCCCGGTCGGCTTCGGGGGTGTCGAGCACAGAATCCAGGCGCTGCACCTGCCGAACCATGTGCCGCAGCCGGAAATTGTCCGCCTGCCGGGAATGGGCCGCATGGATGGACCGGACCAGATCGCGGCGCAGAAAGGCCAGCCGCTCGTAAGCCAGTTGACTGATTTCTCTGGCGGCCGTCGTGTCGACTTCGATGGGTTTGAAGCCGCAATCCACGAGGGAAGAGGAAGTATCCTCCAGCGCCTGGCACAGATGAAGCGTCTGCAGGCGGAGCGACAGAATCTCGTAGGGGCTGTTGGAGACGCTGAGGCGCTTGCCGGCCTCTTCGCTTCGGTCGTGGTAACGGTTGAGAATGTTCCGGGATATGTCCAGGATGAAATCGCGGGCGTGCTGCCCCACGGCTGGATTGGCCAGGAGAATGGCGAGAAAGCGGACCTTCTCGTTTTTTCCGCCGTCTCCGTCGGACAGGTGCTTTCCGATGAAGAGTTCCTGCACGGCGTGATGCGCCAGCAGCACCTCCGTGAGGTGGGTGAGATGCTTTTCGATCTGGTGGCGGGATCGGAGCCTGCGGCCGCGGTAGGTGAGGATATCCCATTCGTCGCTCGATTTCGCCAGCTGGTGACTCGCTTCCCCGAACTGGCGAAAACTCTCGTGCAGGCTGAGAACCTCGCGGTCCTGCCCGAGGACCCTCAAGATGCCTTCGTCCGCGTCGAGCACCACGAGGTCTTCCTCGCGCAGCCGTCTCTGCCGCTTATGAACGTCGCGCCTTATGGTGATTTCATACCCGCGAATGTGCATCTCCTGCTCGCGGTACTCGATGGTGCTGTAGAGAAGGAATGGAGCGCCGGCGGCGGATTCCTGCCACTGACCGGAGATGATCAGGGCCGGCTTGTGGAACTGAACGGCGATCAGGCCGGCGTGGCTGAGGATCCCTCCGCCGATGGTCACGACGCCGGCGGAGTGATACAGGAAGGTATTGTCTTCCGGCCTTATGGACGGCGCGACGAGAATGGAGTCTTTGAAGTCTTCGGGCATTCTGCCCCGCGTACCGAACAGGGCCTTGCCCACGGCCCGCCCCGGCGAAGCCTTCAAACCCTCGATCAGGTTGTCCCCGGGAATGGGGGATGGCCGGTGCAGCGGGTTCATCCTGTGGAAACACGCGAGGGTGGCTTCCGCGTCGCGGCAGGCATCCGTCTTCACGGATTCCATCCCCGAGGTCAGGTAGTTGTTGAGCCACAGCAGTTCGGCGAACTCCGAGGCGTCTATGCTTCCGTTGGACTGCCAGGGGGAGTCGGCGTGCTTTCTCCTGAGGTACAGGGAATCGCCGTAGGAAAAGAGCGCGAGACGGATGATGCCGGCCCCGTCCCGGAGGACGTAGAGGCCGAGGGATTTTCCGCACAGCGCCATGGAAGCGCGCTGCACTTCGAACCCGTTGAGGCTTCCGCTGGTCTGAAAGCGGAGCGTCCTTTCGAGCGGAGCCGCCAGGTGAGCCAGCAGAAACGAAGCGTGCAGCGGGCCGAGGGGGATCGCGTAATTGCCTTCGATGGGGGACATGATGGCGGCCAGGGAATCGGAAGCGGCCGTTTCGTCTTCCTCGCAGGAGAGAATCTCGGCAAAGAACTCCGTCTCGTGCTTTCGCTGAAAGATATCCGACGGGCTTTTCCGGAAGCCTTCGGGCGTTTCGAAAATCTCTCCCTGCCGCAGGGCGTTGCGCAGGGGGTGAAAGAGCAGTGTTTCGAGGAGAATCTGGCCGAGTTCGGGGTTCCTGCTCTCTTCGAACAGCGGGTTGATTTCGAGGCCGAGTTCGGCGAGGTGGAAGCGCAGCTTCTGGAAGAGCCCCTTGGGCGACGGGCTGGTGAGCCGGTCCCGGTAGGGACCTACGCCCGCCCAGGTGATCTCCTTTTCACCGGAGGTGCCGCTTTCGACGGCCACCAGGATTCCGCGGCGGTCCCTTCCGAGGATGTACTGGATCGGCAGCACGCCCCAGAGGGCGAGGAACTTCGACCATGCGCGGGCGACGGCCTGGCGGCCTTCATCCGGCAGATCGAGCGAGCCGATGGTCCAGTCGATATCCATGAGATAGGGGGAAAGGCGGAAGAGCGCTTCGGCCTTTTCGCATATGTCCCCGAGGCTCAGGGCCCGTTCCTTGTCGTACCTCGCATGGACGCGCGTCTTCTCGACCCTGACGTCGTATTCCAGCTGGTGGAAGAACTGCTGGATGTAGTCCAGCGAGATATTGGGATGCATGTCCAGGTCGAACTTGCTGACGCCGTAGTATTCCAGGTCGATCATGCCCCCGCGCAGGGGCGGCGAATAGTCGATGCGCAGGAATGCCGGGTGGTTCAGGAACGCCAGGTAATAGTGCACCTCGTTTCCGTAGCAGAATATCTTCACGCTGGGAAGCCGGTGGAGGCCGTGAAGAATCTGCCTGCCGAAGGCTTCGACGACGACCATCACCGAGTAGGGGATCTGGGACAGCCGGACGACGTTCTTTTCCGATCCGAAATCGGCGTACTGGATGTCCCTGGTAACGTGTGCAATCCGGTTCCGGGTGGCCGCCACGAGCGTCACCGTGCGGTTCGTCGCCCGGCCGGACTCCACCAGCCGGAATCCCAGCCGCAGACCCCGCTGGTGCAGGTAGCGCTTGAGGCCGTGCAGCGTGCGCACCGATCCGAGAGAGGCCGGGTCTTCGAACATCTGCACGAGCCGCGTCAGTTCGTGGGACAGCTGCAGCTCGGAAGCCTCCCGGGAGAGTTCCGACTGGATGCGGTCTTTCAGTTCCCGGTAAATGTCGGGAAGTATGGTGCATTCCTCGGCGAACGCCGAAAAGAGCGTCGTGAAGTCGGAGACGATGCTGTCCATCTTTTCCAGGATGCGGTCCACCTTGGTGCGCGTGAGAGGGGCCACGTCGAGGATATCGGCGAGGACTTCCGAATGGGTCAGGTTGTATGAACGGAACCGCGAAACGACGTCGTTTTCGCCGCGAGTCTTCCTCGCGTCGGAGGGCAGGCCCCCATGGGCGATGAAGAGCAGGTGGTCGCCCGTTCTGCGGGCGTCTTCGACGCCTTCGAAAAAGGATGCCTCGGCGGGGGACATGGTGAGGGGAAAGGAACCCGAGACGCTGACGGTGACGCGCCTTTCGGTTTCCAGCCCGAAGTTCATCCGGTCCCATCCGAGTTCGGAGATCACCTCGCGGAGCAGTTGATAATCGCAAAGGGTTTCCGCCTTTTGAATGCCCGCGAGGCAGGGAGGCGGTTCGCCGGGTACGGGCGAAAGATACAGAAGATCCAGGTAGGTGGCCCTGGTGAAGTCGAGATACGGGGCGAGAGCGTCGTACGAACTCTGTCCCAGGATGAGACGGGACACCTCCCCCGGCACGGGCTGGCCGTCCAGGCTCAGGAGTCTGGCGGCGAGCCTGCGCAGCTTTCCGTCGCCTTCGTGGAGGTAGATGGAAAGAAGAGAGTTATCCGTTGTGTACGGAGCGGAAAGAAAGGAAAAAAGCTCTCTCATCATGGCGAGATGGTCGGGCTGATTCAACGGGGAGCCTTCCGTCTCCGATCTTTCGGCGAGAAAGTACGCTGCGGACAGGTCGAACTCGAAACGGCCGTTCCGGGCCAGATCGAGCGCCTGTTTCAGAGCCCTGCGGACAAGGTCTTCGTCGCGGGCGGACAGCATTCCCTCCAGTATCGGCCACGGTTCGCGGGCAATTCCGGACAGGTGGAAGAGCAGTTCGAACACCGGCGCGGTGATGCGTCCGGTGCGCCTGGCGAGCAAAGAGAAGAGCGGGACGATCCGTGAACATTCCAGGTCGGAGAATTGCGGCCCGAGGCATTCCTTGATGGCCTCGCATTTCGCCTGTACGCGGTCCGGGCTTCCCATGGCGACTTCGAATTCCGCCGCAATGGAGGATACGAGAGTTGTAACGATCCGGGGCGGGTCTTTGTCTGCGCCGCGGGGTTCCGATGCGGTGGGAGGGGTATCGTCCATCGGTTACCTCATGAGTTGCACAACCGGTAATGATGTTGAACCGCCGCTCTCGAAATAACCATAACCTCCTGTAAACGGGGCAAGAATCGCCGAATGTCGGCAGGACGACCGGACACGGGAAAGATGCTCCGGTTTGTTCGGAACAGATGAAACCGGGATCAGGCACCGGACAGCGTGTGCTTAACGGAACGAGCGCAATATAGCAGGCCTATGCAATTTTATCAATTGAATATAAATCCGTACGATTCATCGAAAGAATGGGAGCGTGGATGAAAAAATGTGAAATTGTGACGAAACCGGGCGTATCGGTCCTGATGTGGAGGTCTGTGGTCCCCTGGCCGAATGGACGGATATGCTGCCTGGTCGATCAGCAAGGCGAGGCCGTTTACTTGTGCTTCACGGAGGGTGCGTAGTGTATTGTCATTTCAAATGGAACTGCTCCGCGCAGAGTAGCCCGGGCAAAGCCTGTTCGACCGAATCGGGAAGGCGTCCGGTAGAAGTTGTTCTCATCGGATCGAGGTCACTGAATCCCGGATGAGGGGTATTGGAACGGGAAGATGTGCGGTCCACGAAATCTACCTATGAACTGAAAATGGAAATCAGAGTGGCGGTGGGTCTAAAAACCCGATAGAGGAGAAGTCTGCTGACTTTTACAGAAGCATATCTCATGACCGGAGGGCTCCTCCATGGTTGATATTAAGTGGTTGTCAAGTTGGAACTAATAATCCACGGGAATCCTGAAAGACTTGCCACCTTTTCAGGATCATTTTCAAGAGCGCGAAGAGCCTGGACCAGTCGATTTTCCACCCCGTCCATGCTGCGGAACACCTCGTTTCGAAACCAGTTCTCACGGATGCTCTCCCATATGTGCTCGACTGGGTTGAGCTGTGGACTGTAAGGAGGAAGGAATACAAGGTGCACGTTTTCGGGCACTTCCAACTCCACGGATTTATGCCAGCCCGCCCCATCCATGACCATGAGGATGAACTCATCGGGGTGCCTCAGGCCCACCTCTCGGAGGAAAAGCGACATCGTCTGCGCATTGACCTGGGGGAGCACCAAAGAATCCATCGCTCCGTCATGTGGGGAGAGAGCAGCGAAAGCATACGTGTACTCCCGAACAATCTGGCTGGGGACATCCGGGCGCATTCCGGAAGGAGCCCAGCAACGCCGGGGAGTGCTGATCCTTCCAAATCGTCCCTCATCTTGGAACATCAGTCGAAGCCCTCCTCCAGTGCGGGCCAGGGCTTCAGCGCATCGACTCACCAGTTTTCCGAGTTTTTTTAAAGCCCTCCTGGGCTTTTGGATCACTCTTCGGATGATGCGGTCTTGGCATGATCTTTCTCCACCCATGCCGATCGAGCATCCGATAGATGGTGGTTTTGGCAACCTTCCTGCCGACCAGGGCTTCAAAG
>JAJFUA010000067.1 GCA_021372635.1 Desulfobacteraceae bacterium
CATCGGTCCGTGCCTTGGACGCCGCGTCCGGGAGTTGGATGCTCAGCATGGCATAGCCCTGGTCCTCGCTGGGAAGAAAGCCGGTGGGCAGGGAGACGAAGCCCCAGTAGGCTCCCGCGGTGAGCAGCAGGAAGAGGGGAATCATGAGCCCGGCCCGCCGCACCGCCGCCCGCAGCGTGTGCATGTAGAGATTCTGCCCGCCTCCGTAAGCCCAGTTGAAAGCACGGAAGAAATAATTGCGCTGCTCCCTGGCCGGCCGCAGAACGATGGCGCAGAGCGCCGGGCTCATCGTGAGCGCGTTCAGGGCGCTGAAAGCCGTCGATGTGGCGATCGTCAGGGCGAACTGCCTGTAGAGCTGTCCGCTGATCCCCCCCAGAAAGGCCGTGGGCACGAAAACGGCCATGAGCACCAGGGTCGTCGCGATGATCGGTCCGGTGACTTCCTCCATGGCCCGGACGGTTGCGTCGCGGGCGCTCAGCCCCGAATCGCCGATGTGCCGGGCCGCGTTTTCGACCACGACGATGGCATCGTCCACAACGATGCCGATGGCCAGTACGATGGCGAACAGGGAGATCATGTTGATGCCTATCCCCATGAGTCCCATCACGGCGAAAGTGCCGATGAGCGACACGGGAATGGTGATCGCCGGGATGAGGGAAGCCCGCCAGTCCTGGAGGAAGATCAGGATGACGAAGAAGACCAGGAGGCAGGCGATGAGCAGGGTTTCGACGACTTCGGCGATGGACCTGCTGATGAACCGGGTCGTGTCGAAGGGAAGGCTGTATTCCAGCCCCTTCGGAAAGGATTTGCCCAGTTCCGCCATTCTTGCCTGCACTCTCTGGACGACCTTCAGGGCGTTGGCCCCGGGAAGCTGGAAGACGGCTATGGCCGCCGTCTGCTTTCCATTGGACTGGCTGGTGACGTCGTAGGACACGGACCCGAGTTCTACGCGGGCTACGTCCCCGAGGCGGGTGAGCCGGCCTCCCTCGCCGGTTTTGAGGACGATTTCCTCGAACTGGCGAACGTCCGTCAACCGTCCCGCGGCGTTGATGACGAACTGGAATCTCTGGTCTTCCGGAACGGGCGGCTGACCGACCTGCCCCGCCGCCACCTGCACGTTCTGCTCCCGGATCGCCGCCACCACATCGCCCGCGGTAAGGCCCCGCGCCTTGAGCTTGCCGGGATCCATCCAGACGCGCATGCTGTAGTTGCCGACGCCGAAGACCATGACGCTTCCTACGCCGTCGAGGCGCGAGAGTTCGTCCTTGATGTAGAGCGAGGCATAGTTGCTGAGAAAGAGTTCGTCCATGCCGGGATCGGTCGACGTGAGGGACACGAAGGCGACGATGTTGCTCGACTGCTTCTGGGTGGTCACGCCGAGGCGCTTCACTTCTTCCGGCAGGGACGGTTCGGCCGCGGATACGCGGTTCTGGACCCGCACGGCCGCCATGTCGAGATCGGTGCCCGTGGCGAAAGTGATCGTGAGCTGGTAGCTGCCGTTGCCCGAACAGGTGCTGGACATGTAGAGCATGTCTTCGACGCCGTTCACCTGCTCTTCGATGGGCTGGGCGACCGTATCGGCCAGTATTTTGGCGTTGGCCCCCGGGTAGCTGGCCGCGACCACGACGGTCGGGGGCAGGATATCCGGGTACTGGGATATGGGGAGCATCTTGAACGTGACCATGCCGGCGATCACGATGATGATGGATACGACGCTGGCGAATATCGGGCGGTCGATGAAGAATTTGCTGAACATCTCGCGTCACCTCACCTGGGGGCTGTCTGGGAACTGCCGGAAGCGGGCGCGTCCGACGGGGCCACGGTCAGGCCCGGCCGGGCCCGCTGGAGGCCGACCACCACGACGCGGTCGTCCGGGGAAATCCCCGACTCGATGACCCGCAGATCTCCGACGAGGGCTCCGGTGGTAACCTGCTTGTATTCGACCACATTCTGGGTATTTACCGCCAGGAGGTATTCACCGCGCTGGTCGGTCCCCACCGCCGATTCCGGCACCAGGAGGGCGTTTTCCCGGCTGTCCGTCGGGACCTGGATGCGCGCGTAGAGCCCGGCGGTGAGTTTGCGGTCCTTGTTCGCGAAGACGCCGCGCACCTGGATGGTTCCCGTGGAGCGGTCGAGGCGGTTGTCCACGTAGTCGATCCGGCCCTCGAAGGGGAAGCCCTGCTGGCCGGACAGGCCGAGAAACACGCGGGTCCTGCCGTTCCCGCTGGTGGGGGATTCCTGTTTCTGCTGGTACTTGAGCAGGTCTCGTTCGTTCACGTTGAAGTAGGCATAGACCGGGTCGTCGTTCACGATGGTCGCGAGCAGCGTGCGTTCGCTCGCTCCGACCAGGTTGCCGACGTCCACCATGTTGCGGCTGATCCGGCCGCCGATGGGAGCGAGTACCCTGGTGTAGGAAAGATTCAGCTCCGCGGTCTGAAGGGACGCCTGAGCCGCCAGCACGGCCGCCCTGGCCACGTCGTGGTCCGCCCTGGCCTGTACGGCTTCCAGCTCGCTCACCGCCTTCGACTGCAAGGCGAGTTCCTTCCGCTTCAGAATGGTTTCCGCGTTGACCATTTCCGCCTGCCGGCGCGCCAGATCCGCCTTCGCTTCGTCCAGCCTGGCCTGGTACGGCCTGGGATCGATGACGAACAGCAGGTCGCCCTGCTTTACCCGCGCGCCCGGTTTGAAGCGAACGCTTTCCAGGTAGCCTTCCACCCTGGCGCGTACTTCCACCGATTCGACGGCGTCGACCACGCCCGTGTATTCGGCGTAGTCCGTAACCGCCTGCTGCACGGGCCTCGCGACGGTGACCGCCATAGGCGGAGGGGCGACGAATTCGGTCTTGCGCTCGCAGCCGGGCAAGAGAAGAAATGCGAGAAAAATAGGGAAAATCCATGGGATACGAACATCCATCAGCCGGCGATGCGGCGCCATATCGTCCTCCATGCGCTGGGAAGTTTTGAACATTCGTGCAGGTATTTAAAGCCAATGCTGCTGCGTCAAGGATTCCCATTCCCGCTTCGAAGGGGACCAAGGGGGAGTGAAAACGGTCGTGCGAGAGGGAAATCGCATGCTTGACTCAACGGCATTGCATGTAAGGTGGCATTGCTACCATGACCTGCATATGGCATGCAAGGATTTTGGAGCGGGTCTGGGGGCGAGGTTCGGGATACCGGAGCGAAACAGTCCGCCCGGCCGGGGTGAAGACCCGACCGGGCGGTGGATGTCTCAGCCTGCCGTTTCAGCGGGCGGGGTTCAGATCGTGACTTCGAGAATTGCGGTTACGATGGTTTCTCTGCCCGTGCCCGGCGCCGGGAAAACCCATTTTCCCGCCTGCCCGGCGATGCATTGCAGCAGTGTGTCCGGCGCCCCTTCGATCGTCGTCCGGACGTCCTTTGTCTTGCGATCCGGCGTGATGGTCCATTTCAGCGTGAGTTTTACCCGCGAAGTGTTCCCGCCCCACGACTTGAAGCATTGCTCCAGCTCTACAAGGTGCTGTTCCACGAACCGCCTCACCATCGTTTCCGGTATCCCTCCTTCCACGGCCAGCTTTTCGATGACGATCTTCGGGGCTGCTTCTTCCTTCCTTCTTCCGTCCGTCCGTACGCCCGTCGCTTCCTTTGCGGGTCTGGCCCCGGCCGGCAGGGACTTGTTGTAGCTCGTCAAGGGAGAGCCGGGGGCCGGGGGGACGACCGACAGCATCGCGGTGTTTGCGCTTCCGCCGACCGCGCTGTCGGAAACACCCTGGGGAAGGGGCAGCGGCTGCTTCACCGTTGCGGCGTCCTCCCCTTTGCGGCGCACCTGCGAATCGATGGCCACGAAGGAAGTATACGCCGTGAGGATGCTGTACTCGAGGCCGGTTTCCGTGATCCGGCGGACCCGCTCATCCGACTGCTGCAGCTTGTTGTAGTCCGAAAGCTGCGCGACCCTGGAACGCGCCCAGAGGTATTTCAGGGCGGAATTCTCGGCCCGGGGTTTGACCTGGGCCACGTCCAGCGTTTTCGTGTACGGGCGGTCACCGCTTTTGCCGGAGAGCGAAATGGTTCCTTCCGGTTTTCCCCTCCACTTCCCGTAGACCACCGCGGGGCGTTCCGCGAAGATGTCCGGAATTCCAAGGGGCTCGACGTCGTAGGCTTCGAACTTACCGAAGTTCAGCTTTGCTCCGGTGAGCAGCGGGTACTGGATGTAACGGCGGAATTTCTCGGCCTTGCCCGGGGCTTCGTCGGGCCTGGTGATGATGAAGGGTTCGCCCGCGCCGACGCGCGCCATTCCTTCGATCAGGTGGCGGTTCACGCTCGTGCCGATCCCGAAGGGGAAGAAATTGGCGTTGCCGATCTGTTCCCGGATGAGGTCGAAGGCTTCGGGTTCGACGGTCACGAACCCGTCGGTCGCTATGACGATCGTCCGGGAGACTCCGTCGGCCCGGGGCAGGGAGAGGGCGCGCCGCAGGGCCGGCAGGAGTTCCGTGCCGCCGCCGCCCTGCTGGCGGTCGATCAGGTCGATGGCCCGTTCGATATTGCCGCGTTCCGCGGGCAGGGAGCGTTCCGAAAGGAGCTTGGAAGCGCCGGAGAAGAGCAGCACGTTGAAGGTGTCCACGGGCCGCAGGCCGGAGACGAGATTTCTCAGGAGCTTCTTGGAGATGTCCAGCGGATAGCCGTGCATCGATCCGGAGACGTCGACGATGAAAATGTACTCCCGCCCGGGAATGGCGCCTTCGGCGACGCGCCTGGGCGGCTGCATCATGAGGAGGAAGAAGTTTTCCTTCTCCCCTTCATGGAGCAGGAGCCCCGACTCGATCCGATCACCGGCGAGACGATACTTCAGGATGAAATCCCGGTTTCCCCCCGCTGTCTCGGACGGGTCCAGTTCGACGGCGGCGGAGGTCTTGTCCTGGTAGCGGATGGTCGTCTTGTGCGAAGGGCAGGCCATCTCCTGGATGGGGACGCCCGCTGCCAGGTTGACCTTGATGCCGAAGGAATACGTCGGGGCTTCGCCGGAATGGAGATAGGGGTTCTGCGACCATTTCTCCGAAGGCGGCGCCGTCGCGGCGGGCTGGTTCGAGTACCTCGGGCCGACCACGGTCGGATAGGCGAATTCGTAGACCCCGTCCGTCGGGATCAGCAGTTCGGTATAGCGCAGTTCGGTCCGGATTTCGTCTCCCGGCATGATGTTGGCCACGTTCATCTGAAAGACGTTGGGGCGCTGCTGTTCGAGCAGAGAGGCGCTCTTGCCTTCCTGCTTCGCCTTTTCATAGTCCTGCCGCGCTTCCTCTCTCTTCTTTATTTCCGCGACGATCGTG
>JAJFUA010000073.1 GCA_021372635.1 Desulfobacteraceae bacterium
GCGCCCCACGTCCCGCACGGTCACGACGGAGCCGTCGGGATTGGTGCGCAGGGGAATCTCGGCGAACTCGTCCGGGGTTTTGAGAAGGTTCTGGATGACGACGGAGGCGTTGAGCCGCTGGCCCTCCACGGACGGAGCCCCGCCCAGGTGACCGGCGGAAACTTCGACGTTGTAGGCGCTGAGGCGTTCGACGACGTCATCGACCGTCATCTTGTAATCGGTCAGCTTGTCCGGGTTCAGCCAGATGCGCATGGAGTACTGGGAGCCGAAGCAGTCCACTTCCCCGACGCCGGGAACGCGTGACAGTACCTTTTCGATGTTGGACTGGGCGTAGTCCCTGAGGTCGTGCCCTTGCATGCTGCCGTCTTCCGATACCAGGCCGACGACCATCAGGTAATTCTTGGTGGATTTGCTGACCTTGACGCCCGTGCGCTGGACCACGTCGGGCAGGCTCGCCATGGCGAGCTGGAGCTTGTTTTGCACCTGCGACCAGGCGAGATCGGGGTCCGTTCCCGGGGCGAAGGTCAGCTCGATTTTACCGGAACCGGACGAATCGCTCGTGGCCGACATGTACAGGAGCTTGTCGAACCCGGTCATCTTCTGTTCGATGATCTGGACCACGGTGTTCTCGACGGTCTCCGCGGAAGCCCCGGGATACGTCGTCGCGATGGAAATGGACGGAGGAGCGATGGGGGGATACTGGGCGATGGGCAGATTGACGATTGCCAGGCCACCGGCCAGCATCATGATGATTGCGATCACCCATGCGAAGACCGGGCGATCCAGGAAAAAATTCGACAGCATTGACTTCCTCCGTCAGTTCGTTTTCACAGGCTTGCAGCTTGCGCCGGAGGCAGCCGCGTTGATCCTGGACATGTCGGCGGCAACGGTCTTCACCGTCGCGCCCGGCCGCACGTTCATCATGCCCTCGACGACCAGGCGGTCTCCGGGGCAGAGGCCGGATGCGACGAGCCACTGGTTGCCGATCGCGCGGTTGAGGGTAAGCATCCGTTGCTGCACCGTTTCCTTTTCGTCCACGATGAGCGCGGTGGCTTCTCCCTTCGCATTGCGGCTCACTCCCTGCTGCGGCACGAGTATGGCCTGCTCCGCAATCCCCTCCTGGACGACCGCCCGGACGAACATACCGGGCAGGAGCAGACTCTTCGGATTGGGGACGATGATGCGTACGTTGAAGGACCCGGTGCTGGCGTCCACCGTAACGTCGGCGAACTGCAGGACTCCTTCCTCGGGATAATCCGTCCCGTCCTCCAGGAGGATGCGGACCGCTTTCCCGTTTTTCCTGTCCGCGCTGAGCTGCCCGGTTTCCATGTTGCGCCTCAAGCGCAGCAGTTCGGCGGACGACTGCGTCACGTCGACGTAAATGGGATCAAGTTGCTGGATCGTTGCCAGGGCGAGCGGTTGGTAGGCCGTCACGAGCGCCCCGTCGGTCACGGTGGACTTGCCGATGCGCCCGGAGATGGGGGCTGTGACCCGGGTATAGCCCAGATTGATGTGGGCCGCCTCCACCTGGGCTTTCCAGAATTCGATTTCGGCCTGCGCCTGCTGCATGGCTGCTGCCGCGTCGTCGAAATCCTGCCGGCTGACCGCCTTGTCGGCGAGCAGTTCCTTATACCGGGATGCCCTCGACTGGACCGACGGTAGGTTGGCC
Source organism: Desulfobacteraceae bacterium (assembly GCA_021372635.1). Taxonomy (GTDB): domain Bacteria; phylum Desulfobacterota; class Syntrophobacteria; order Syntrophobacterales; family Syntrophobacteraceae; genus JAJFUA01. Next base: position 1,670 of record JAJFUA010000073.1, read on the forward strand.
TGCGCCTTGGCGAGAGAGGCCTTCGCCGAGTCGTACGCCGCCTGGAATGGAGCGGGGTCGATCTGGTAGAGGAGTGCGCCGGCTTTGACGTCGGAGCCTTCCTTGAATAGCCGTTTCTGTATGATGCCGTTGACCTGCGGGCGGATTTCGGCAACGAGGTGTGGCGAGGTGCGCCCCGGCAGATCTGTGGACAGTTGCACTTTCTGTTGCTCGACCACTACCGTGGCCACTTCCGGTATGCGGACCGGCGCCGCCTGCTGGCCGTGTCCCTCCTGGCAGCCTCCCATAAAAAGAAGGCTCGAAACCGATACCAGGGTCATGATCCATTTCGTTGCTTCACAGCCCTTTTGACTCAGTTGCATCAAATACCTCCGGAATATTCCTGCTGATTGTTTCTATCGCAACCCCGGCACCACGGCTCGGCCAATCCGCTGAAGAGAAGATCCAGTATGGTCTGTGCGTTCTTCGGATACGGATGGCTTTCGGGTGCCTCGAGATAGAGAAGAAGAAGGGCGTCGAGGACGCTGTCGAGCGCGACGGCCAGGTAAAAGGGATCGGCGATCTTCTTGAACCGGCGCTTCTGGATCGCGGCTTCGAAGATGGCGGCCAGCCTTTCGAGAATGATCCGGTGCCGCTCCCGCAGCGCCTCCTCGAGGCCGTGGAAATTCGCCCCCCTTCTTTCGACCTGAAAGACGCGGATGAGGGGCAGGTTTTCGCGCAGTTTCTCGCCTTTTACCCTTACGTAGTTCCGCAGCTTTTCAATTTCGTCCTCCGGTTCCTCCATCGCCCGGGTGACTGCTTCCTCGAAGCGGCAGCATTCCTGACGAATGAGAGATCTGTAGAGGTCCTCCTTGTTTTTGAAGAACTTGTAGAGTGTCCCTATCGCGAATTCGGCCTCCGCGGCGATTTCGTGCATCGTGACATTGTGGTACCCCTTCTCGCAGAAAAGATGGCATGCAGCCGTCAGCATCTCCTGACGCTGCCGCAGTTTCACTTTTTCCCTCCTCGTGAGCATTTCGTTTTCCATTGCCGGACCTCGTTCTCCGCTATGGTACGGTTCCTGCCATGAAAGCGGCCTAGCGGCTGCGAAGCATGGCGCCATGTCATGCTATGGTTTCGCTTTCGATCCAGACGGAATGGTTGAGCATTCCCAAGTCCCTCAATGCATAGGAGAGACGTTGAGAGAGAAGGCTTTCACCGGGAGGCTCGGCTTGCGTTTCCCAGTGCATGTGGATGCTCAGATCCGTCTCCACGAGGGAATGGTTGTAGACACTGACGAAGGACGGAAGTCCCGGTCCCCTCTGTTTGAAGAACTGGTCCAGAAGTTCGTCCACAATTACCCTGTTGGCTTTTTCGATGGAACGCAGCGTAATGATCTCGATCCATTTCATGGCAATTCTCCCCGGGGTTCCGCCGGCCTCACTAGCGAAGATCGTGCCAACGAAGAACTGAGTGGAAATTCGGCTGCTTATCGATGGTGGCGTTGTATGGGACTCAATTATTTATCCCATGGGGTAAAATGTGTTATCCTATGGATCAATTTTACGCCATGGGGTTAATGATCGACGGGCGGAGCGATCGACAGTGGCGGGTTGCGAATGAGGTTTTTCCTTCGGGCGGTCGGCACTATTCCCCTCTCAGTGCCGTTGGGTGCAGAGCTTCATCGTTCCTGCGCCGGGGTGTAAGGGAATGATGGTTTCAAAAATACAGTTGCTCAAGGGGGGAATGGAGATCTGGCGAGGGGGCAGAGAGATTGCCGCCGCCCGCATCGAGGAGGGAAATCGGGATTCTTGCCCGCAGGGGAAAGCTGCTTATGACTCTGCCGGGGGATCGACCTCGAAAAAGGCCGGCTTCCTGCCCGGTGCGAAATTCGAATGGGAAAGGTGACAGGAGAAAATGACGGACCTGGATGAAAACCAGTTTTTCCGCGAGGCGACTCTGCGCCTCTGCAGCAGTCTCGAAATCGATACGGCTTTGCAACGCTGTTACGAATATCTTCGCGGGTTCATTCCGGTGACCCAGATGAGCCTGGCTATCATCGACTTCGATCAGAACGTTCTCCGGTTTTTGGCGCTGGTCGGTGCCGAGCTCCCGGAAGGGTTCAGGCCGGTCCAGGCGATGCCCGAGCGAGGCCGGCTGGAGAGGGCCGCATTTTGGAAGAACGGCGAAAGAGTCCAGATGCTGAACCAGCCCGATCCCAACTTTGCCCCCCGAGAGATGCTCGAAAGACTTGGACTGAAGCAAAATGTCTCAATGATCGTCATGGTCCTGGAACTCGAGGGAAACCAGATCGGAAGCCTCGGGCTGGTTGCGGACGGCTTGAATCAATATACGGAGACGCATGTCAGGCTGCTTCGGCTGATCCATCAGCCCATGGCCATCGCCATGGCAAACGCGCTGAAACACCAGGAAGTTCTCCGGTTCAAGCAGATGCTGGCTGACGACAACCGGTACCTGCTGGAGGAGTTGCGATCAGTTTCCGGGAACGAAATCATCGGCGCCGAATTCGGCCTGAACACGGTAATGAAGATGGTGGAACAGGTGGCTCCCATCGACAGCCCCGTGTTGCTGCTCGGAGAGACGGGCACGGGGAAGGAGGTCATCGCCAATGCGATCCACAGTCTTTCCCCGCGCAAAGACGGGCCGTTCATCAAGGTGAACTGCGGGGCCATTCCGGAAACTCTGCTGGACAGCGAGCTTTTCGGCCACGAAAAGGGTGCCTTTACCGGCGCCGTCGGCCAGAAGAGGGGGCGTTTCGAACGGGCCGACAAGGGGACCATTTTCCTCGATGAGATCGGGGAACTCCCGCCCCAGGCCCAGGTCCGGCTCCTGCACGTTCTTCAACGAAGGGAAATCGAGCGCGTGGGGGGCAACGGTCCCATACCGGTGGACATCCGCGTCATATCGGCCACGCACAGGAACCTGGAGGAAATGACCGCCCGGGGGGACTTTCGGGAGGACCTCTGGTTCCGCATGAACGTCTTTCCCATCATCATCCCTCCGCTGCGACAGAGAAAAGGGGACATTCCGGCGCTGGTGCACCATTTCCTTCACCGCAAGTCCATAGAACTCAAGCTCACGGGGCGTCCCGTACTGGCCGCCGGTGCCATCGACAGGCTTCTCGCCTACGATTGGCCCGGGAATGTGCGGGAACTCGAAAACACCATCGAACGGGCCCTCATCCAGCACCGCACCGGTGCCCTGAACTTCGGGGCGCTTCTCCCCGCGACTGCTTCCGGGCATGGCGGGGATACCCGGGGTGCGGGCGAAGAGGCCCCCCTCGTTTCGCTGGTGGAGATGAATGCCCGGTACATCCGGCAGGCCCTGGAGAAAGCCGGGGGCAAGATCAACGGCCCGGGCGGGGCGGCGCAGATTCTGAACATTCACCCCAACACCCTCCGGAAGCGGATGAACAAGCTAGGCATTCCGTACGGTAGAAAAAGCTGGCGCCCGGACTGCGAGTCGTGTTCGGTCTCTTCGAAGGGGTCTTTACCGGCGCCGCCGACGGGTGGGCGCGGATGACGGGGAATCCCGCCGCAACGCTGCTGCGCTTCGTGCCCGGATTTGCCAACGGCATTGCCAACCTGTACAACGCTCGGCGTGTGCGCACTCCCGCCGTCATCCGGATCGGCAATCAGTCCACCCGGCACCGTGCCCTCGATGTGCAGCTTACATCGGACATCGAATTGCTTGCCGGAGTCGTGGACTGGACGCGTAGCGTCAAGTCCCCTTGCGAGATGGCGGAGGCGAGCCTCGCTGCCGGGAAAGCCTCCCGGAAGCCTGAACGATCAACCCGGAAAGCCGGTCGTAGGCGGAATCGTTCTCATTCGCGGCATCGTTATCGTTCCTCCCGCAGTTCGTGCCTCGCCGCAAGTATCCGGGATGAGCGGGCGCAGGCATGAAGGCTTTCCTTCCTTCCCTTTCTGCCGTATGATCCAAAACTCAAATTCTTTATCATGACAAGATGTTGAAGAGGCCGAGGCCGCCGACCGGGGCAATGGCCCGGCCCGGCCTTTCCTCTCGCGGACGTGGGGGCGCATGGGGGTAACGCGAAGGGAGTTCATCCAAATCGCCGGCATGGCGGCCGGAGGAGGCCTGGGTGCCTGCGGGCTGCTGCTAGCGGTCCCTGCCGTGGATGCATTGGCGGGAAAGGCTGAAACCCGCGTGGCCGGCAACTGCGGCATGTGCCGCTGGGCGTGCGGATTCCTGGCGACGGTGAAGGATGGCAGGGTGGTCGGGCTTGCCCCGACGGACGGCCATCCGCCGCTCCACGGGTTCTTCGGAGAAAACGAGGTCTGGATCAACGAGAACCGGGCTGAGGAACTCGGCATCCGGCACGGCGCGTACGTCGTTCTCGTCAACCAGGATGGAGTGGCGGGCCACCGGGTGCGTGCCCGGGTCACCCGGAGGATCCGGCCGGATTGCGTCTGCATGGTGCGCGGCTTCCGCCCGCCCTCCGGGGAGCTGCCGATTGCCGATGGAAAAGGGGCGGACGACCGGGGACTGATCACGAGATACACCGTCGACCCCATCTGCGGGTCCCCAGGCATGAGAGTCAACTTCGTCAGGATTGTGCGGGAAGCCTGAGATGCCGCGATACGTCATGGTTGTCGATCAGCGCAGATGCATGGGGTGCATGGCCTGCATCGCCGCGTGCAGCGCGGAAAACGGCCTTCCGCCCGGATATTGCCGAACGCGGGTGGTCGAAATGGTGGAAGGAGAGTTCCCGAGCCTCCGGATGGAGCTGCGGCCGGAACTCTGTAACCACTGCGACGATCCGCCGTGCGTGCGCCGTTGCCCGACCGGAGCCTCTTATCGAGCCGGGGACGGAACGGTGCAGATCGACCGCGGCAGGTGTATCGGGTGCAAGGCGTGCCTGGTCGCCTGTCCCTATGATGCCCGCACCATCCATCCGGACGGCTTCGCGGACAAGTGCACCTTCTGCGGGCACAGGATCGGGCGGGGCCTGGAGCCAGCCTGCGTGGCGAACTGCCTCGGCGGGGCGCGCATCTTTGGGGACCTGGACGATCCGGCCGGCCGGGCCGGCCGGTTGCTGAGCGAAGTGGGTGGCGTCGTGCTGCTGAAGGACGCGGGCACCGGCCCGAAAGTCTTCTACCTGAAACAATCGAGCAAGCCGCTGTAGCGGGGAGACGGCCGTGGAGATAACCGTCACCGGTGCGAACGCCCTGGCATTTCCTGCCCTCGCTGTCTGGGATTGGAGGGTTTCCCTGCATCTTTTCTTCACCGGGGCTGCCGCGGGAATGCTCGCCCTGACGGCTGCCGCCGGTTTCCGGGGCATGCGGCGGGAAAGCGCCGAAAGGATGGATGCCGCGGGAGCGGCGCTGCTGGCCTCCCTCCTCATGTTGCTCGGCATGTTCTTCCTGTGGCTCGACCTGGAACGCAAGAGCCGTTCTTCCGAGTTTTTCCTGTCCTTTTCGCCCTCTTCCCCGATGTTCTGGGGAGGGTGGGGCATGTGCCTCATGGTGCCCGTCGGCATTCTATACGGCCTGTCCGCAGTGCCGGACGGACACGGGCAGTGGCTGCGAAACGGCATTCTCGTGGATCTCTCCCGCAGGTTCTCCGGCCGCCTGCCGATGCTGGCGCGAACCTGTCTCGGGATCGGGGTTGCCCTGGGGCTCTACACGGGCCTGGCACTGAGCGCTTTCGTTGCCCGGCCCCTTTGGGACTCCCCTCTCCTGCCGGTCCTCTTTCTCGTTTCGGCACTGTCGAACGGCGCCGCCCTCATCGTCCTGACGGCGCGCACGAACGCGGTGCGGTTTTGCTTCACGAAGGCCAACATCTGGCTGATTTCGCCGGAGATCATCCTCATCATCATCTTCTTCTTCTTCGGGCACCTCACGTCGGCGGTCCCGCAGAGGGAATCCGTGAGGCCGTTTTTCGACTACACGCAGGGCTATTTTTTCTTCGGACTGATGGTTATGTTCATCGCCTTCCTCCTTCCCCTGGCGCTTGCCATGAATGTCTGGGGATCCAGCGACCAGAACGGGCGGATTTCCGGAATCGACCGCCTGCGTATGCAGTTGAGCGCGGCCCTGGTGCTTGCGGGCGGCTTCCTGCTGAAGCATGTTGGCGTCGTTTTTGGCCAGCTCAGTAGATTGTCCGTCCTCGTGTTGATCTGCTGGAATTCCTGATGCCGCGAATGAAAAACGGAAGCCGGCGCGTGGTGTTCCACCGGAGTCGTGCCCGCGAATGTCGTCAGGCATGTTATCGGTACCGCATACAATTCCTTCGGCGCCGGCAGGGAATGCGTTCCAGGTTCTTGCCGATGAGATGGCGGCGGCCGGAGCCTGAGAATATTGCCCGTCCAAGGCCAAGGCGGGAATAATTCTCTTTTTTGAGGGCGGGTCTGTTGCCCTCATGCATCGCGAAAATGAGACTGAACGCCATAATCTGAAAAGGAATCACCGGATGACGGAACTCGAAGCGCGCGGAAGGACGTTGAAGTCGTGGCAAACGCGGATCGTTGCAATGGGCTGGATGATCTATGCTGCCTATTATTTCGGAAGGGTCAACCTTTCCGTAGCCATTCCTCAAATCCGGGAAGACATGCTCCTTTCGGCACAGCAGGTCGGTTTGATGGGCAGCGGTTTCTTCCTGGCCTACGCTTGCGGGCAATTGTTCAGCGGCTACCTTGGCGACCGGCTCAGCCCGAGACGGCTGATTTTTGGAGGCGTTCTGCTTTCGGGGCTCATGAACATCCTTTTCGCCTCGACCGGTGTCTGGGAGTTGATGCTGGTCGCCTGGACCGTGAACGGGGTGTTTCAGTCCACCGGCTGGGCGCCCGTAATCAAGCTGCTTTCCGACTGGCACCGGCCTGAGCAGCGAAGGACGGTCGCCGGCATATTTGCCACCAGCTACGTCGCCGGAAACGCTGTGACATGGACCCTGGCCGGCTGGCTCATCGTCGCCATGAACTGGCGTGCGGCGTTCTGGGTTCCCGCCCTTATGATGGGCGCATGCGCTCTGGTCTGGTTGCTTCTCGTCAGGGACAGGCCGGAAGAGGTCGGCTTCCGCGAATTGGAATCGGCCCCTTCGGGTCATGGCGGCATTTCTTCCCATCGGATTCCGAACGTTCTGGACGGGCTGTCGCGATTCTGGCCCCTGGCGCTCGCGGCGGTTACAGGCGGTTTTATTCTCTATTCATTGATCATCTGGCTGCCCAGCTACTTCGTCGAAGGGCTCGCCCTGGGCAGCGGGACGGCGGCAAGCCTTTCCGCCGCCTTGCCCATTGCGGGCATATTTGGAACCATGACGGTGAGCTGGCTGATCGCCACCCGGTATGCCGGGAGGGAGATTCGTTTTGCCGTGGGTGTCTATTCCTGCGCGAGCGCCCTGCTCGCGCTGTTCCCCTTCGTGTCCTCTTCCGTTTCGGGCAGCCTCTTCCTTTTGATTTTGAGCGGCAGCATCCTGTACGGAGCATCCACCATCATCACGGCGATCATGCCCATGCTGCTGAGTCGGAACAACGAGACGTCGACCATAGCCGGATTCGTCGATTTTGCCTTCAACGTGGGGGCCGGCCTGGCTGGTGTGGGCATCGGGGCGCTTCTCGACCGGTATTCCTGGACAGCCTTCTTCTATGCCCTGGCCGGTGTGGGTGCGCTCACCGCCTTGCTGCTGCTCTCCTTTTTCTTCTGGGAAAAAAGAGGAAAACCGGCTGTAAAGGCCGCTGTAGCCGAACCTGAACCCAACCGTTGAATTTCGGGAAGTCCTCTGCGACAGGTGTATCACGGCCTCCGCCCGATGAACCGGTATTGCCAGCCGTTGGATGTGCGGTCCCAGGGGGCGAGCCGTAAGGAGAAGGGACCATTCCCGAATTTACAAAAATAAGAAATTTCGTTTAAGAAAAGCTATCTTCCGGCCGAAATATTCGCATGAGTAGGGTGATCAGATACGATTGGCATGGACCCGGCCGGTATCGGTGGGCTCGCGCCCTTGGCGGTCCCCGATGCCGTCGGAGTTGCCGCTTTGGGAGACACCGGCTTTGGCCGGGTGCCGTGAACCGGGATCGGATCCTGCGAAATGGGGATGGCTTTAAATGTAAAGGGAGGTTTTTGTATGGGGGAAAAGTCTTATGGGGCGTGGCCATGGATTTTGGCCGCAGGAGGGCTGCTCCTGGCCGCGATGGTGCTGCTGGTGCCCGCTATCGATCCTGTCACCAGGAGCTATTGGATGTTCTCGGTCGTGCTGGCGCTCTCGGCCCTGTGCCTGGCGCTCGTCAGGGTCAACGCCTCCCGGAGGAGGTTGATCTATTATCTCGAAGGTTCCCTGGACGCACTGGAACTGCCGATTACCGTCACCGATATGGACATGCGCTGGGTCTTCGTGAACAAGATGACGGAATCGCTTCTCGCCATCCGAAACCTGGACAAGCGGACGGTCGTCGGGAAGCATTGCTCCAATTGGAAGGCGGGCATATGCGGTACGGACAAATGCGGCATCGAGAGCCTGAGAAAGGGGTGTCCGAGAACCCGCTACATGCAGGAGTACAAGGACAGACCGAGCACGCTGATGCAGGTCGACACACACTACATTCTTGACGGGAAAGGGAGGAGGATCGGGCATGTCGAAGTGGTGACCGACATTGACGCCTCCAACAAGCTGAAGACGACCACCGAGCAGATCGCGGCCGCGCTCCAGGAGACTTCCGCCTCTCTCCAGGAAATTTCCGCGACGACTTCCCAGACGAGCCTGCATGCCACCCAGTTGAACAGCCTCATGGGCGAATCCGCGGATGTGGTCAGCAGGGCCGACAAGTCCATGTCGAACCTGTCCGGTTCCATGAAGGAGATCATCCAGGCGAGCGAGGACACCTCCAAGATCATCAAGACCATCGACGAGATTGCCTTTCAGACGAACCTGCTGGCTTTGAACGCTGCAGTCGAGGCCGCAAGGGCCGGGGAGGCCGGGGCCGGGTTCGCGGTCGTTGCGGACGAGGTGAGGAACCTTGCCATGAGGGCCGCCGAGGCATCCAGGAGCACGGAGTCGCTCATTCAGCGCACGATCGGCAAAGTTCGCGAGGGTTCCCGTTTCGTCGACGACACGGGAGCGTCTCTCTCCGAAGTGGTCTCCACGACTTCAAGGGCCAAGACGCTCATCGAGGAGATTGCGACGGGTTCGACGGAGCAGGCGAGCGGAATCGAACAGATCGGCGCGGCCGTTCTGGACATGGAACAAACCATCCAGGGCACCGTGCAGAAACAGAACGAGGAAGAGGGCAGAAAACGCCTGGCCGGGGACACGGCGGGAGAGCGAGAGAAGCTGTCCCTCGCCGTGCGAAAGGGAATCGCCCCTTCGGGCGGATGGAAGCGCGCAAAGCTCATGGCGCCGAAAGAAACCATTTCTCCGGAGGAAAACTTCACGGATTTCTAGTTCCAAAGCGGGGGGCGGTCGCCGCCCCCCGTTCATCCCGCCTATGACTTCCCCTATCGTTTCGGCTGTCTTGCGGGGAGATCGACAATGAAAAGCGAGCCTTTCCCACGGGTGCTCTCCGCCCTGATGCCGCCTCCGTGCCGTTCGACAATCTTCTTGCAGATGGCCAGCCCCATGCCGGTCCCTTCGTACGGGCTGCTCCTGCCGTGAAGCCTCTGGAAGGGGGCGAAGATCCGGCCCACGTGCTCCCCGTCGATGCCGATGCCGTTGTCCTCGATGACGATCTGGAACAGATTGGCTCCCGCTGCGGAAGCGGAGACCTTGATGACCGGTTTTTTATCTTCCCTGTGGAACTTTAGAGCGTTGCCGATAAGATTCTGGAAAAGCTGACGCATTTGCGTGGGATCGGCCTCAATGACGGGAAGCTTCCCGACCTGAACTTCCCCTCCGGTCATTTCGATCTTTACCTCCAGGTCGGAGAGCACGCCGTCGACGACGTCCGCGAGATCGGTCTTCGTAAACGGATCAGCCCTCGTAGTGAGCCTGGAGTATTCGAGGAGCGCCGTGAGCAGGGACTGCATGCGCCGGTTCGCGTCGAGCATCCGGTCCAGGTAGCCGTTTCCCTGTTCTCCAAGAGGTCCGTGACACCTCTGCTTGAGCATATCCCCGAAGGTCGTAACTTTCCTCAGGGGTTCCTGAAGGTCGTGCGAGGCGATGGAGACGAAATCCTGGAGTGCCTTGTTGCTCCGCTCCAGTTGAGCGGTCCGCTCCCTCACGCGCATTTCGAGTTCGTCCCGCGAGTTTCGAAGCTCGTCGATGAGAATGATCTTTTCCATGGCGGTGGCAACCTGGTCCGCCACCGTTTTCATCAGGGACAGGTCTTCAGCGGAAAAATGCGTGCGGGTTTTTGTCCCGAAGGAAAGCGTCCCGATGGTTTTTCCCTGGCTTTCCAGTGGGTGACATGCATAAGCCTGGATTCCGTAGGACTTTACCAGGTCGGTGCGAATGTCCGGCGTATTGCAGATGTCCTCCGCCACGATCCTTTTCCCTGCCTGTGCGGCACATCCGCAGACGGCCACCCCGTAGTCCAGCCATTCGATCTTTCGCGCCTCTTCTTCCGGAATGCCGGCGCAGGCGTTGAGGAACAGCTTCCCTTCCGCGGCGACGGCCAGGTAATTGAAGAAGGCCTGGCAGTCGAGGTGCTGCATGACCTGCCGGCAAAGCTTTTCGACGATCGCCTGCGGATCCGGAGAAGCCAGCAGTTGGGAAGCCGTCTCGGAGAGAAGCTTCAGGCGCGCTTCGCTCCGGTTCAGCGTCAGTTCCGTGCGCTTGCGCATCAGGGCCTCGAGGATGGCGGGAGCGATCGCCTCGACGGCGAGCAACTGCTCAAGCCCGTAGCCGCCCTCGCGGCTCGCTAGACCGATGATTCCCATGACTTTCCCGTCATGGACGAGCGGTACGCCGAGAAAGGCGGTCAGGGGCGGATGCCCCGGAGGCGTACCGATGCTGTCGGGGTGCGATTCGGGCGTGTTGGTCAGGAGACTCCTGCCGTTCGTCAGCACACGGCCGTAAAGTCCGTGGATCTTGAAGCTGACCGGGCGGCCGCGATGCCCGCTCTGGCCGTACATGGCGCACGCCTCCCAAGCGGGGTCGCTTATGGCGATGTCGTAGAGTCTTCCGTTCCGATTGTACTCGCCGATGAAGCCGTACTTGCTCCCGGTGAGTTCCTCGGCGGCCTTCAGGCAGGTGGCGCCCAGTTGTTCTTCCGTTTCGCAGGTGAGTGCGTTGTGGAAAATGAGGTTGATGGTCTCGAGGATCGCATTCTGGGTTCGTACCTTTTCCATGGCGAGCCTTCGCTCGGTGATGTCGCATCCGATGGCGAGGATTTCCTGCAACTGCCCGTTTTCGTCGAAGATGGGCCTGTTGGTCCAGGCCATCCAGGCCCGGCTTCCGTCCTTGCGAACATTCTCGTTCGCATAGTTCGAGTACCTGGCCGGATTGTCCACGATATCCCGCACCAGCCCGGAGAGGTCGGTCCCCGTGGACTCCTGCGGGGGCACGAGAATGCTGACGTTCTTGCCCAAAACCTCTTCCGCGCCGTAGCCGAAGAAGGCTTCGGCGTATTCGTTGAAAAAGGTGATGGTGCCGTCGTGCTTCCAGCGGATGATGGCGCTGTTGGCGTTCTGGACGAGTTCACGGTACCTGCGTTCGCTTTCCTGCAGCTCGAGCGCCGCCTTTTCGCGTCCGGCGGCGAGCCTTGACTCCTCTTCCGCTTTGTGCGCCCGCACCAGTGCCCGGTAGGCCGCTTCGGCCATGTAGGAGACCAGCACGCAACTGGAGAGGAAAACGGTCATGCTCGCCATGTCTGCGGAGTTGGTGATGGAAAATCTGCCTACCGATTCGATGAAAAAAAGGTTGGCGAAGACGCCGGAGGCGAGCGTGGCCGCCATTCCGGCGAAGAACCCTCCATAGAGGGCAGCAAGCGCCACGGCGGGAAAGAAGGTCAGGAAAGCCTCACGAAGTTCGAGCACTCCCAGGAACTGCAGCCGAAGGGCCGTCGCGGAAAGGGCGAGAAGCGCACCCACCGTGCATCGCAGCCATAATGGACGCTTGGTCCGGTTCCACACCATGAACTGTCTCCTGATTCAAAAAACGGGAAATGCCCATTCAACGGGGAGTGCAGCAGCATGTATCGCCAGGCCATTCACGCGATGGCAAGTTGGTCTCGATCGGAGAATCCGCCTCCTTGAACCCGGGATGTGCCCGGAAAGGCGGTCTTGTATCCACATGGGGACAAAGAATAACATTTCCTGGATGAAGCAGGAAGCACTTTGAATGTCTTTTCGCGCCGTCTTGTCGTTCGAGGGTTCATGGAGACGTGAGCCGTCCGTGCCCGGGACGGCGAAACACGGCTGAGGGACGAAACCTCCCAATCCTATTGACTAAAGGAGTCTCAAGAGGTTTAATCGCATCCCCATTCTCCTTCGAAGGGGAAAAAGGGGGAGCGCTTTTAATTGTTTGATACCTAAAGGAAAACACCCCCTGCCCCCTTATAGGGTGGGATTGGGATGATCGCCCATAAGGGAAAGCGCTGCTGAATGCAACAGCATTGAGCCCCCCGGGGGGTACCGTTGGAAGCGGACACCGTGGGTGTTCATACCTGCCGGCGGCCGGCCGGCCGCGACAAAGGATGAAGAGTCTTCTCTGCGGGGGGATTTTCGTATCGACGGCGGAGGTGACGGCCATGCGGCGGATGGGAGTGTGCCGCTTGCCGGAGTTTCCGCCTGGTCGGTGAGCATCGTCCCGGGTTGCTCCGTGTTTTTTCGGCGCGGCCCGACGCGATGGTCCGCCGGCTTGACCGAATGGATGGATGCAGTCATGCGGTTTGATGTGGATTCAGGGAAATTGTGGCAGGGAGCGTGCCTGGCAGGCCTGATCGCCGCCCCGGTGCTGGCGTTCTGGTCGGGCTGGCTTGCCCTGGCGCTGGCGGGAATCGGACTGGGAGCCGGCGTTCCGCTCTGGCTGGGGCGATCGTGGCGGGACCTGCTGGAATGGGCGGGCCCGGTGCTGCGGAACCTGTCGCGCGGCCGCGATCGGTTGACTTCGTTGGAGGATGAACCGGCGGGTGAACCGCTGCCGGTGGCTCCCGAGCGCGTTCTGCGCCCCACTCCGGTCGAGAATGCCCCGGAACCCTTGAGGGTGGCGCCGGTGAAACCGGCGGTCAAAGCATCTGCGAAACCCGCAAAGCCTCTTCCCATATACACATGGCCTCTGAAGACCTATGAACGGGACCCGTCGGTCGACGACACGATGCATCCGCAGAACGTAATCCGCATGGCCGCCGACAACGCTCCGGCGGGGCCTGTCCGCGGGAAGCCGATGTCACCGGTCGAGCGGCCGGAAACAATCGATCTGCAATCCGTTTTGAAGAACCTGGAGAAAAGCAAGCGGGGAAAAGATGCGGCAGCCCGGACGCAGGCGCCCCGGCTGCAGTCCGCCAGGGAACGCCAGATCCGGGTGGACATCGAAGAGATCCGGAAGCGGCTGCGGACCGCCTATGGCCTGCGAACGCCCGAAGGCGCCCGGCGGGATTCTTCCGGTCCATCCGAGGAGAAAAACAACGGGGCCGGTTCCGAACATCGAGGCGGAAACGTCGAGTCCCCCGCCCTGAGGCATGCGGCGCCCGCCGGGACGGCCCGGCAGTCGGAAAGGACGGCCGGAGAGACGTCGTGGGGAGAGCGGCCCGCTTTCAGACCGGATGCGGGCGGTTCGGCCGGTCGATTCGGAGCGGTGCAAGGGGGCGCGGACCGGACCGCAGGCGGCGGTACGCCGTACCTTCTCGACCGGGTCCCCTCCGGAGCGGCATCGCCCGGCCGGCAGTTCACCGGCGATGCGGAGGATGCCTTCGTTCCGCCGCCTCCGGCGGTTTCGTCGGAAGTCGAGGAACGGGAATGGCTGACCTTGTCGCCCGATCCCGATTGCGACGACGATTCGCCGGAGAGCCCTGCGCCGGACGGACGGGGTAATCCCTTCCAGCCGCAGTTCACCGGTGGTGCGTGCCTGCCGCCTCTTTCGCTGCTGGCTCCCCCCGATTCCGCGGCTGCACCGAGGAATCCGGACGAACTGATCGAAGGAGGCATCCTGATCGAGGAAAAGCTTGCCGAATTCCGCGTCAAGGTGATCGTGCAGGATGCGTATGCCGGGCCGGTCATTACGCGCTACGAGGTGCAGCCGGCCGTGGGGGTGCGGGGCGGGCAGGTCGTGAGCCTGATGAAGGACCTTGCCCGGGCCTTGGGCGTGGCCGCCATCCGGATCGTCGAAACCATTCCCGGCAAGACCTGCATGGGGCTGGAACTCCCGAACCCGCAACGCCAGATGATCCGCCTCTCTGAGGTGCTGTCGTCCGATGTTTTTCAGTCGCATTCTTCGAAGCTCGCCATGGCGCTGGGCAAGGATATCGTCGGGGAACCGGTGGTGGTGGACCTCGCACGGGCGCCGCACATGCTGGTGGCGGGGACGACCGGTTCGGGAAAATCGGTCGGGGTCAACGCCATGATCCTCTCCCTGCTGTACAGGGCGACGCCCGACGAGGTGCGCTTCGTGATGATCGATCCGAAGATGCTGGAGCTTTCGATCTACGACGGCATTCCGCATCTGCTGGCGCCGGTCGTGACGGACATGAAGCTTGCGGCCAATGCCTTCAACTGGTGCGTGGAAGAGATGGAGCGGCGCTACCGGCTCATGAGCGGACTCCAGGTCCGCAACCTGTCCGGCTACAACCAGAAGGTGCGCGAGGCGATCGAGGCCGGAGAGCCGCTCTTCGATCCCTTCCCCCCGGAGCCGGACGATCCGGAGCCGCTTTCTCCGCTGCCCTACATCGTGGTGGTCGTGGACGAACTTGCGGACCTGATGATGGTGGCGGGAAAGAAGATCGAGGAACTGATCGCGCGGCTGGCACAGAAAGCGCGGGCCGCCGGCATTCATCTCATTATCGCCACGCAGCGTCCTTCGGTCGACGTCATCACGGGACTGATCAAGGCCAACATCCCGACCCGCATCGCCTTCCAGGTGTCGTCCAAGATCGACAGCCGCACCATTCTCGACCAGATGGGCGCGGAATGCCTGCTGGGGCAGGGCGACATGCTCTACCTGCCGCCCGGCACCGGCTATCCGCAGCGCGTGCACGGGGCGTTCGTTGCGGACGGGGAGGTGCAGGCGGTGGCCGAGCATCTCCGGCAACTCGGCGAGCCCCAGTACGTGGAGGGCGTGCTCGGCTCGGTCGCGGACTCGGAGGAGACAGAAACGGAACGGTTCGACGAAGAGTCGGACCCGCTGTACGACCAGGCCGTCGCGTTCGTGGTAAGCTCCCGCCGCGCCTCGATCTCCGCCGTGCAGCGGCACCTGCGCATCGGCTACAACCGCGCCGCCCGCCTGGTCGAGCAGATGGAAGCCTCGGGCCTGGTCAGTCCCATGGAGAGCAACGGCAACCGTACGGTCCTGGTGCCGCCCCGGCCGGAGTGAGAGACGGGGTGGAGCCGGGTTTCCGCCGTTCCGGAAAGGCTTCCGCCCCGGGTTGTTGTGCCTGCGGCCTCCGGTGCGGCGAAAGACGGCATCTGCCGGGATTCCTCAGGAAGCGGGAGCCCCGCGGCAGGAGAAAAACGGGAGACGAATCATGGCGCTCAAGTTCTGTGCGAATCTCACCACGCTTTTCAACGAAGTCGATTTCCTGTCCCGCTTCGAAGCTGCGGCCGAAGCTGGCTTCAAAGGGGTCGAGTGCCTGTTCCCCTATGACTGGAAAAAGGAGGATCTGGCCGGGCGGCTCCGGAAACACGGCCTCTCCCTGGTGCTGTTCAACCTTCCGGCCGGCGACTGGGCCGCCGGAGAGCGGGGCACCGCGTGCGTGCCGGGCAGGGAGGGCGAATTCCGGGACGGGATCGGACCGGCCGTCGAGTACGCAAAGGCTCTTGGCTGCGGGCAGATCAACTGCCTGGTGGGGAAGACGCCGGCCGGGGTCCCCGCGGACGAGATCCGGCGGACTCTCGTGGACAATCTCCGTTTCGCGGCGGAATCCCTGGGGAAGGAAGGCGTGCGGCTTCTGATTGAAGCCGTGAACTCCCAGGACCTGCCCGGTTTCCATATGACGCGCACGGTCGACGCCCTGGAGATCATGGACGAGGTGAACCATCCGAACCTCGGCATGCTGTACGACGTCTACCACATGCAGATCATGGAGGGGAACCTCACGAGGACTCTGCTGACGCATCTCGACAGGATCCGCCACATCCACGTCGCCGACAACCCGGGCCGACACGAACCGGGCACCGGCGAAATCAACTACGCCAACCTGCTGCGGGCCCTCGACAAGGCGGGCTACAGCGGCTGGATCGGGTGTGAATACAAGCCGGCGGGCAAGACCGCGGACGGGCTTGGGTGGCTCCGGCAGGTCACGGGATAACCGGAGGGCACCCCCCTCAGGGGGAACCGGAAGCCCCGGCGCAACGGGATTACGGACACCCGGGCGCAGTCTACTCCGCGACGAGACCGTGCTTCACCGCGAACCGGACCGGGTCGGCGGAGCTTTTCAGGCCCAGGGCATCCATGATGCCGTACTTGTGTTATGTCGGGGCCAGCCCATCGAAAAAACTTCCGTTTCCTGTCGGACGGCGCTCTGCTCGCGCGTTCAGGGCTCCCGCTTTTCTTCCGTGCGGGTTGCCCGCGATTCCTGGCCGGGATTGAATCGAATTTTTCACAAGATTACAGCTTGGGTCTTGCCAGGTTTTGAAAGGTTTTTTTCGGGGGCGGCCCAACCCCTTCCTCCTTCCTGAGCGATATCGCCGCAGGCTATGGGCTCCATGTCTTTAAATCGATAATACCGATTTGTAATATAGGAAGAATATTATTATATCTGCCCCTGTGGACTTGGATGTCCCCGTGCGTGCAGCATGCACACAGCGTTCATCTTTTGGCCTTAAGGAGGATCAAGTGGGTAAGAGCCGTGGAATTCCCGTCGTCCTGATGCTTGTCCTTTGCGGACTTCTGTTGTTGCCGAACCGAGCTTCGTGCGGAGATCTCGACCCGTTTGCCGGACTGGAAGGGAAAATCGACATCGCCGGAGGCACGGCGCACATTCCTGTAATGAACGATGCCGCAAAGAACGTTTCGACCTTCAATCCGAAGATCCGCATCACGGTGGAAGGGGGAGGATCCGGGATCGGGGTCCAGAAGGTCGGCGAAGGCCTTGTGGACATCGGAAACACAGGCCGGGCTCTTTCCGAACAGGAGACTGCAAAGTACGGTCTCAAGTCCTTTCCCTTCGCTCTCGACGGAGTCGCCGTCGTGGTGCACCCGGACAATCCCGTTTCGAAACTGTCGGCGCAGCAGGCCAGGGATGTCTTTGCGGGGAAGGTTGCCAACTGGAAGGAAGTCGGCGGAAAGGACGCCCCGATACACCTCTTTTGCCGGGATGAAGCCAGCGGGACCCGGGAAGTGTTCTGGGAAAAGCTTCTGCAGAAGGGCCCTGTCGCGGCGGCGGCGAACGTCGTTCCCTCCAACGGCGCGATGAAGGTCGCCGTCTCCCGGGATGGCGGCGCCATAGGCTACGTGAGCATCGGCCATGTCGATCGAAGCGTGAAGGCGGTGGTCCTGGACGGGGTGGAGGCTTCGCAGCAGAATGCCCTGAACGGCAGCTACCCGATTGTGCGAAAGCTTTATTCGAACACGAAGGGGGAACCGTCCGCGCTCGTGAAGGCATTTATCGGCTACATCCTGAGCCCTGAAGGGGCGGAGATTGTGAAAAAACACGGATACATTCCCTTGCAGGGCAGGTGATGGAGACAACGGGTCCGAAGAGTCGTCCCGCCGCACCTGCGGCCGGCGGGACCGGGGAAAAATGGGTGGAGAGAATCCTTTCGTTCGCTGCGGCGGTCTCCGCCGTATCGATACTTTCCATCCTTTTTCTGCTCCTGTACTTTTCCCTGCCTCTTTTTACGGAGGCGAAGGTTTTTGAAGTGCTGGCGACGGAGTGGCAGCCCTTCGGGGGCAGGTACGGGATTCTGCCGATGTGTGCGGCTTCCCTCGTTCTCGCCGTGCTGTCCCTCGCCATGGCTTTTCCCCTGGCCGTGGGGGTCTGCTGCCTCACGCATACCCTCGCGCCCGGCAGGGCCGGGCGGCTGCTGCTCGCGGTGGTCCATTTCATGACGGGCATTCCCACAGTCATTTACGGGTTCGTATCCGTCTTTCTGCTCGTACCCCGCATGAGAACCCTGTTCGACGTCGGGTCGGGTTTCTCTCTGCTCACCGCGAGCCTTACCTTGAGCCTGCTCATCCTGCCCACCATCGTGCTTGTCTTTCATGCGAGGCTCGGGCAGCTCGACCCCCGGCTCCGCCTTGCCGCGGAGGCGATGGGGTTCACCCCGGTCCAGCAGCTTCGCCACGTGTTCATCCCGGCGGCCCGGGAGGGGTTGACCGTTGCGGCCGTGCTCGGGTTCGGAAGGGCGATCGGCGATACGCTCATCTCCCTGATGCTTGCGGGAAACGCCCCCCTTTTCCCTCATTCCCCGTTCGCCTCCGTCCGGACCCTCAGTTCCCACATCGCCCTCGTGCTGGCTACGGACAGCAGGAGCATGGCCTACCAGTCGGTGTTCGCTTCCGGTCTCATTCTCTTTCTGGTCGCCGGTGCGGTGAACTTCATCATCGGGAAGGCCGGCCGAAAGACCCGACGACATGCGCACGACTGATCCCTTCGATCGTTTCGTAGAGTGTTTCGCCTGGTTTTCGGGGGCGGTGGTCCTGGGGAGCGTGGGAATCCTCATCGCCTTCCTGCTGCAGCAGGGAATCGGCAGCCTCTGCCCCGGCCTGCTTTTCGGCGACACCCCCTGGTTCGGGGCCGTTACGGGACGGGAACCGGTATTCGAGGGAATCTGGCCGGCCGTGACGGGCACGTTCTTCCTGGTCGTTGTCTCCTCGCTGTTCTCGATACCCGTGGGGATTGCCAGCGGGGTCTACCTTTCCGAATATGCCTCGGCCCGCCTCCGCTCCGTTTTCGGCTTCTGCGTGGATCTTCTTGCCGGAACCCCTTCCATCGTCATGGGGCTCTTCGGATTCACCCTGGTTCTTCTCCTGAGAAAAACCGTTTTTCCGGAAGCGAGGACATGCCTGTTTCTTGCCGCCCTGTGCATCGCGCTCCTCGTCCTGCCCTACGTGATCCGCACTACGGAGACCGCTCTGTCCGCCGTCCCGGAGCACTACCGCATGCTGGGCCCCGCGGCGGGTTTTTCGAAGCTGCAGACTATCCGTCACGTGCTACTGCCCCTGGCGAGCCGCGGAATCCTGAGCGGTGCCATCCTGTCCGTGGGGCGTGCGGCGGAGGACACGGCGGTGATCCTGCTGACGGGCGTCGTCGCGCGGGCGGGCGTGCCCCGGAGCCTCTGGGACAAATTCGAGGCGCTGCCGTTTCAGATCTATTATCTTGCCGCGGAACACAAAACGCAGTTAGAACTGGAGCAGGGGTTCGGGACCGCCCTCGTTCTCCTGGCCCTGACCGGAGTGCTGTTCCTGGCGGCCGCAACCCTTCATGGAAGCGCAGAAAAACGATGGAAGAGATAACTGAGCGACCCGTGGTCGCCGTTGAGCGCCTGACCGTATCCTTTTCCGGCAAGGTCGTACTGGAGGACGTCGGCTTCTCCCTGTTTCCCGGCGAACTCGCCGTTGTCGTGGGGCCTTCGGGTTCCGGAAAATCCACCCTGCTGCGGGCGATCAATCGTCTGAACGAATGCTTCCCCGGCTGCCGGACGCAGGGGACCGTCCGGGTCCGTCTGGACGGGACCGATGGGGACGTCTACGGAAACGGCTTCTCGCCGAACGAACTCCGGCGACGCGTGGGGATGGTCTTTCAGACTCCCGCCGTTCTTCCTGTCTCCATCGAGAAAAACCTGCGCATGCCGATCTCGGTGGCCCTCGGAATGCGCGGCGAGGCTGTGTCGGAGCGGCTGGAATGGGCGCTCCGGGAGGTCTCGCTCTGGGACGAGGTAAAAGACCGGCTGCGGGACGACGCGACGACTCTTTCGGGAGGGCAGCAGCAGCGCCTCTGCCTGGCGCGTGCGCTGGCGCTCGAGCCCCGGGTGCTTCTCCTGGACGAGCCGACGGCATCCCTGGATTTCAAGGCGGCGGAAAAGATCGAGCAGCTTCTCCTGCGGCTCAAACAACAATACTGCGTGGTGGCCGTCTCTCACAGCCTGGGCCAGGCCAGGCGGCTTGCGGACAGGCTTTTTGTCCTTCGGGAGGGCCGGATCGTGCAGGAGATGGAGAAGCGGTCGCTTCGGGATGCGGGCGTGTACGAGAGACTCATGGAAGAGATATTCTGAGGGTGCCGGGACGGGAATGGCCGGACACGCCGCCCCGGCCGGCGGAATAGAAGGGGGATGACGTGATCGAGATGGAAATTCCGGGTTTCAAACTGCTTCGAATCGCTCACCTGGTGCTCGACTACAACGGGACCCTGGCCCGCGACGGGAAGACCATCGCCGGAGTGGGGGAACGCCTGGAAATGCTTGCACAAAGAGTTTCGGTGCACGTTTTGACCGCCGATACTTTCGGGAGCGCTGA
The DNA here is from genome assembly GCA_021372635.1 of Desulfobacteraceae bacterium. GTDB lineage: Bacteria > Desulfobacterota > Syntrophobacteria > Syntrophobacterales > Syntrophobacteraceae > JAJFUA01. Next base: position 22,166 of record JAJFUA010000073.1, read on the forward strand.
AAAAGAACTCTCCGGCATCCCCTGCAAGGTTTCGGTCATTTCCAAAGAGAGCCAGGCGGAGGCCAAGGCGCTGTACGTGCGCAACCTGGGGGCCGGGGAGACGGCGGCCGTTGGAAACGGCAGAAATGACCGGATCATGCTTGAAGAAGCCGCACTGGGCATTGCCGTCGTGCAGACCGAGGGATGTTCCCCGGATGCCCTGCTCTCCGCGGACGTCCTCTGCACGAGCATAGCCGACGCCCTGGATTTGCTCCTCAACCCTCTTCGGCTTACGGCAACCCTGCGGTCCTGACACGAACGCGACGTTCTTCCCTCGCCGGGAGGAGGCTTTCCCGTTGCGGAGCCGGTGGCGGAGTGCTACCTTACGTTGGTGTGGGGGCCGGTGGCACGGTTTAGGGGAAGCGTTCCAGACGGGGGAGAGATACCTGATGCGTTCCGTTCGATCTTTCGGTGTACTTTTCGGCTTTTTTGCCTCTTTCCTGCTCGTGGCCTGCTCCGCCCGCCATGCGCCCGTCACGCCCGAAGCGGTCACTCCCTGCGCCCTGGTGCCGGTCGGAGGAAGCGGCTTCGTCGACGGACGCGCCCGCTTTCGTGAAATTTTCCGGGAAGTCCTCGCCGCCCGTGGAGAAAAATCCGCGTCAGGGGAACCCTGCGACGATTCGGCGGTTCTGTGGAAACTTGCCGGCGAACCTGCGCCCACGGGCAGACCGGCCCTCTCGGGAACCTCCCGGGGAGCATACCGCGTGGTTGTCGTTCCCGGCCTGCTGGCGGAGTGCGTCGCGGAAAAAACCAGGGCCTTCGACGACGCGCGGGAGCGGCTGGAGAACCTCGGGTATAAAATGGACTACATTCAGACCCGGGGGCGCCGGGCGAGCGCGGTCAACGCCGATTTCATCCATGATGCGGCCATGAGCATGCCTCCGGGGGGAAAGCTCCTCTTCGTGACCCATTCCAAGGGTGCCCCGGATACGCTCGAGGCGCTCGCAAAGCATCCTGATCTCGTCGAACGCACCGCGGCGGTTGTGGCCGTATCGGGTGCGGTCAACGGTTCTCCCCTGGCGGAGGCGTTTCCCGACTTTCTTTACAAGCTGGCCAATGAGATGCCTCTCTCCACGTGCCCTCCCGGCAATGGCATGGAAGCCGTGGAGTGCCTGAGACGGAGCGTCCGGCTGTCCTGGCTGTCGGCGCACCCCCTGCCGAAGAGCGTCCGCTGTTATTCCCTCCCCGCATTCGCCCTGCGGGAGAACATGTCTTTTGCCCTGCTGCCCTTCTACGACATTCTTGCCGGGGCCGATCCGGTCAACGACGGCATGGTCCTCTGCTCAGACGCGATCATCCCGGGTTCGGTCCTCCTCGGCTATCCCAATGCGGACCACATGGCGGTGGCGATGCCCCTGGACAAGGCGAACGCTCCCGTCCTGAAGGGACTCTACAACAAGAACGCATATCCGCGCGCCGCGCTGCTCGAGGCGGTGGTGCGCTTCGTGGAGGAGGACCTGGAGCGCGGAGGCCGGTGACGGTTTGCCCGCGCGTCGTCTTCCCGCACTTCGTTGAACGTATGCAACGGGCTTGCTGCGGAAGGTGAGGTGAGATGATGGACGCGATACAAGTCCTGATGATCGACGACGAGGAACTCTTCGTCGAGAGGATGACCAAGGTTCTTTCCCGGAGGGGAATGGAAGTCCGGAGTGCTTCGGACGGGCGAAAGGGCGTCGAGCTGTTCGCGGGAGGCGACTGCGACGTGGTCGTTCTCGATATCCGGATGCCCGGCATGAACGGCCTGGAGATCTTCAAGGCCATCCGGGAACTCGACCCCCTGACCCCGGTGATCTTCCTCTCCGGCCATATGGACAGCCGGCAGGTGGCCCAGGCGCTGAAGGGGGGCAATACGGAGATACTGCTCAAGCCCTGCCTCGTCGAGACGCTGGCCTCCAGCATCGAGGATGCCTGCGAACGAAGACGCTGCTTCCTGGATCTTTCCGGAAGGGAATGAAAGGGGCTATCGACGCGGGAGGTCTTGCAGCCCGTAATCGCCGCGCAGGAAGGCGTCTCTCAGGCCGGCGGCGGCTTCATCGCTGGTCATGGCTGCATCCATCTGCCTGAAGAACTGCAAGAGCGCACCGATGGATTCCAGGTGTCTTTCTGTCGTTTCCTTGTCCGATTTTGCCAGGCGCGCATGGACCATGTCGCCTTCGATCTTCACGCTGAAGCCTTTTGACTCCATTATGTCCGCGATCGCGCGGGTCCTCCGGACTCTTCGGACGAAATCCGCCGCCCCGCCGTGGAAAAGCATCGTGATGTAGTTCTTGTTACGGGTCTGCCCGCAGTAGCAGTCCACAACGCTGAAATGGTAACCGACTCTTGCGGTGTAGTTGAGGTACTTGTCGGAGACGATCGCATAGCAGGGGTCGCAGAAGGATGCTTCCTGCGTGGGGTCGTTCGCCGCGTGGCGCATGACGATGGAAAGGAAACCGCCCACGTCCATGGGCTTCGGTCCGAATCGCTGGAGTTTCTCGTTGAGCATGCCTTTGAGCAGGGCGGCGAGAGGGGCCGAAGTCACCTGCGACCGCTTGAACCTGCGCTTCGCCGTCGCGCCGGATATTCCCCCTCCCAGGTCGATCACGTAGAGATCGATGGGCAGAAAAACGTCCAGCTGCAGACTGGAGGTCCGAAGGTCGCCCACGCTGTCCCCCAGGCCGAACATTTCATGGTAGGATTTTTCGTGGATGAAACGGGCCAGGTCGTGGAGCGTCCGGCACTCCTCGGGCCTGAAGGATGGTGCGTTCGGGTCGGTCAGGTTCAACGGGGAGATCCATGCGAGGGCTTCTTTTATGAACCTGTGCCCGGCGGTGCGCTGCGGGTCGCGGGCGGCTTCGGGACCGCTCCGGGACCGGGCTTTTCTCTCAAGGAGTTCAGGAACAATGCCTTCATAGACGAAACCGCCGTCCGCATCCACGGTGACGACGGCGCCGGGCGGAATGCTTCGGGTGGCGCTTCGGGTGTCGAGCAGAGCGGGGATTCCGAACTCCCTGACGAGCGAAGCCATATGGCCGGTGGCGCTTCCCACGTCGGTGACGATCGCGGCCGTTTGGGACATCAGGCGCACGAACCCCGGCGAAGAGCGCCGGACGACGAGGATTCCCCCGTCCGGGAAGGAGTCGATGTCATCGCTCTCGGACAGGTGCACCGCCGGCCCGGAGGCGACGCCGGGGCAGGCGGTCTCGCCGCCTTCGACGAGCAGCGGGTAGCCGGGAACGGGACGGCCGCGGGAGCCGGTGAGCGCGGCAAGGCGCAACGGCCGGGACTGGAGGATGAAAAGCCCGCGCCGTTCGTCCATTGCCCATTCCACGTCCTGCGGGCCGCCGAAGTGGTCTTCGAGCACAAGCGCCCATCGGGCGAGCTGGACGGCCTCCTCGTCCGCAAGGCGGAAGGATGCCTTTTCCGGGGCGGACAGTTCGATTTCCCGCACTCCGGAGCGGGGCGCGCAGACGATGCGGGTGCTCTGCGCCCCCGGGGTGCGTTCCACTCCCGGTGCGGACAGATCCCGGGATACCCGGATGGCCTCGGGGGAGGTCCTGCCGTCCACGAGCGAAACGCCGAGTCCCGTGACCGCCTGGATGAGCAGCTTTCCCGAGTCCGGGTGGTCGGGTTCCCTGGTGTAGAGAACTCCGCTGGCCGCGGCGTCCACCATGGCGATGAAGCCGACGGCCATTTCGGCCGACTCCCCCGGAATCCCGTGGAGCAGGCGGTAATGCATCGCTTCGGGGGAATAGAGACTTGCCGCGACGTGGAGGTAGGCGGCGCAGATCTCCTCCCTGCCGACGTTGAGCAGTGTCAGGAACTGGCCGGCGAAGGAAAACTCGCCGTCCTCTCCGACGGCGCTGGACCTCACGGCGAGGGGCGGGCTTCTTCCCAGCCTGTCGGCCAGCCGGTCCCGGGCGGCGAGGATGGCGGCTTCAAGCGAAGGGGATAGGGTCAGCTGGTGGATTCGGTCCCGAATGGCATGGCTTACCCTTTCCACGTCCCGGACGGACTCGAGTTCGAGGTGTTTGTCCTGGATCCAGGACCGAATGCCCCCTTCCTCCACCAGCAGCCGGTAGCCCTCGACGGTCACGACGAAACCGTCGGGAGCCGGCATCCCCAACTTATTGACCGTTTCGGAGAGGCGGGCCATCTTCCCGCCGACGAGTCCGGAATGTTCTTCCGCAACGACGGAAAGGTCCAGGAGAATCTCCGCGGACCCCGATTCGGTCGATTTTTCCATGACCCCCAGCAAAGAGGTGGCGATCCGTTCGAAAGCCTCCCGTAGTGCGGCGTACCGGTCCGACGCAATGACGTTGATGCTCTCCACCATGGCGTGCACGTCGCTGATGACGCGGATCGCCTTGTGTTTCACGAACGATCGGTCGATGAACCCCCCGTCGTGGAGTTTCCTTTCCATCTCGCCTAGGTTTTCGAGAAAGCTGTTGTTTGCGGCGATTGCCTTGCGGAATTCGGTGTGGAAGAGGCGAAGCCGGGCGATCTGTTCAGCCGGATCGACGGCTTCGCCGCGGCGCGGGCCGATGACCTCCAGAAATGTCAGCAGGGCGCGCCACATTGCTGCGAAGACGCGGCGCGCCCGCTGTCGAACAGGCATCGAATCGGGTCCCGGTCCGGTGGAGTGCATGGGGCACCTATGCCTTTGCACAAAACCCGTCCGAAGACCCCGCCTGGAACGGTTCCCCCCCCTGGTTCCCGCCGCCGCAAAGAGAGGCGGACCGAAGCCGGATCTTCTCGCGGAGAAAGCGCACCAGGCCGCGTGCGCTTTTCCTTCGCGAGGCGTAGATCCGGATCGGTGTCAATTTCCCTTCCATCGCTTCGGCGGCTTTCACCTCGACCCATTTCATGGGAAGGAACAATCCGTGGAGAATTCCCAGGCATCCGAGCACGATCAGGATGGGACCCGTGATGTCGAGCCAGGAGGCGAACAGGAAGGCGATGGCGCAAAGCACCGCTCCAACGGCCATCTCCCCGTAGCGGATGTCCTTGTACACCTTGACCGAGCCGAGGTTTTCGTACCGAAGCTCTTCAATGACGGTCCTGTCCCGGCTGTCCGCGGTGGAGGGCTGGTCGGGCAGGACCATGGACCGGAGGTGATAGAGACGCCGATCCGTTGCAAACAGGCTGATCGCCTCCTGTTCCGGCTCCTTCATAAGCGACTGCGTAAGCCGGAAATGAGAGCGGATCGAGTGGTGTTCCCGCAGGATCTTTTCATCCTTGGCCATCCTTCGCTGAACGACGGC
>JAJFUA010000100.1 GCA_021372635.1 Desulfobacteraceae bacterium
TAGAAGAACATTTTCTGCTGCTGATGATCGGGGGTTCTCATCTTTCATCTCCATCGTTTTTTAAGCAATTCCGATGGGATGAGTATACATCAAATAGGCTTTGGATGCACTGATATAAGTGCCTTTTTCAACACACTGCTAGGGGGTCTCACCGGAGGCAACGCCGGACGGCTGCTCCTTCACGATCCTGGAGAAGATCCTTTTGGGAGGGATGCCGCTTCCGCCCGTCCTGCCTTTGCTGGGATTACGCCAGCACGAGGGGCGGATGGCCGACTGGCCAAGGCCGGAAGCTACATCGCAGAAAAGCGGTTCCTGAATGGTCCTGAGCGTGTAGGCAAGGTCGCATTTCATGGCGATGAACTGCCCGAAGGGATGACACTGCAAATAGCGCGATCGCTCGAAGAAACCGAGGTAGGGGAGCATTTTCAATGGAAACGTGAGGCATGTCCTCCAATGGACCGGTACAGAACCGGAGAATACCTTGCGGGACATGCGCAGCAGTTGAGGCACGCTGAACAGTCGTGCGTTGCAGAGAATCGATCGTTTCCAGAGTTTCTGTGCTGCGCTTCGAAATAGGAAAAAGGAGTATTTGTTGAGCACGCCGAGCAGCACGTGGCTGCGTGCCACCCGGACGGCTTCGGAAAAGACCTGCAGGGGGTCGTCGACAAATTCCAGCGTGTTGATCAGGAACACGCTGTCGAATGCGTTATCCTCGTACGGGAGATGCTCCGCATGGCCGCGGTCGAGAACTATGCGGCGGGGCAGGCGGCTGCGGGCGATGTCGAGCATGGGGGGGGAGGCATCGATTCCCGTCACCTGGTGCCCCATCTGGGCGATCCAGTTGAGGAACATGCCGGTTCCGCAACCCACTTCGAGCACCCTCTGAGGGAAAGAGGGTGCCCATAGCCGGAGCAAGAGTTTCTTCTCGATTTCGGACGCTGAGCGACCGGGTTCCGAGTGAAACCAGTTGTCGTACTTTTCAGCATCTTCGAGTCGAAATACGTAACCCACGGAATTTACCTGCCGGTATCAGATGGTCTATTTCTTGAGTACGGCGCCCGTCGACCCGGACGTGACCAGCTTTGCGTAACGTCCCAGGTAGCCATCGCTGATGCGTGGCTCCGGCGGATGCCATTTTGCACGCCGCTGTTCGAGCACGGCGTTATCCACCAACAGTTCGAGTTTCTTGCCGGGGATGTCGATGAGGATCTCGTCCCCCTCTTCCACAAGCGCGATGGGACCCCCGACGGCCGCTTCGGGAGAAATGTGGCCGATTGCAGCCCCGGCGCTCCCGCCGCTGAAACGTCCATCCGTGATCAGTGCGACATCCTTGCCGAGCCCTCTGCCGATGATGGCGGCCGTGGGCGTGAGCATTTCCTGCATTCCGGGCCCGCCCTTGGGCCCTTCGTAGCGGATGACCACCACGTCGCCCGGGACGATCTGCCCTTCAAAAATGGCGGAGGCGGCCGAAGGCTCGGAATCGAATACACGGGCACGTCCCTTGCGCTGAAGCATCTCGGGGGCAACCGCCGATTGTTTGACGACGGCGCCTTCCGGCGCGATGTTGCCGTACAGGATCGCAATTCCCCCCTCGGCATGATACGGATCGTCAATGGGACGGATGACGTCGCGGTCCAGCACCCGGACCCGTTCCAGGTTCTCCCCGACCGTCTTTCCGGTTACCGTCGGATTCTCCAGATGGATCTGGCCGCGGACGGTCAACTCCTTCATCACGGCGGGAATTCCCCCCGCTCCGTCGAGTTCTTCCAGAAAATGGGGACCTCCCGGCCGCAGGCTGCAAAGATGCGGCGTACGGGCGCTGATGGAATTGAAGATTTCCAGGCTCACGTCGATGTCGGCTTCATGAGCGATGGCGGGGACGTGCAAGACGGTGTTCGTGGAGCAACCCAGAGCCATATCGACGGTGATGGCGTTTTCGAAGGCCTCACGGGTGGCGACCTGGCGGGGGCGGATATCCCGTTCCACCAGTTCCATGATTTTCATGCCCGCGTTTTTTGCCAGGCGAATGCGTGCCGCGCTCACCGCGGGGATGGTCCCGTTGCCGGGGAGTCCCATTCCCAGGGCTTCCGTAAGGCAGTTCATGGAATTGGCGGTAAACATGCCGGCGCAGGAACCACACCCGGGACAGGCGCAATCCTCCAGTTCCGCAAGTTCTTCAGCCGACATGCTGCCGGCCTTGTACGAACCGATGCCTTCGAATACGGAAATCAGGTCGACGGACTTCTTTCCGTATCGCCCGGCGAGCATCGGCCCTCCGCTGACCAGGAGCGCCGGGATGTTCAGTCTCATCGCGGCCATGAGCATGCCCGGCACGACCTTGTCGCAGTTCGGCACGAGAACCAGGCCGTCAAACGGGTGTGCCATGGCCATGATCTCGACGGAATCTGCGATGATCTCTCTGCTTGCGAGGGAGTATTTCATGCCGGTATGGTTCATCGCAATACCGTCACAGACCGCAATGGTGCTGAAAGCTATGGGCGTTCCTCCCGCAATGCGGATTCCGGCTTTGACCGCTTCGATGATTTTATCCAGATGGACATGACCAGGCACGATTTCGTTCGCCGATCCGGCTATGCCGATGATAGGCCTGTCCAATTCGGTTTGTGTCAAACCCATGGCCTTGAACAGAGAGCGGTGAGGGGCCTTTTCGGCTCCCTTCTTCATGAGGTCGCTACGCATTCTGTATTCTCCTGTGCAATACACAGATACCAAGGAAAGTAATCAGATTCGAAGATTCCACAATAGTCACGGGAAAATCTCGGAATCAGCGGGTCAACCCGGTCCGACTGGTGGAATCCTGGGACCGGGCGGGCTGTGAAGCGTCCCGGACATCCGCCCGCAGGGATATTTCGGCACGGGGCATTGGAGCAGCCAACCGGAACTCGGTGTGGTTTGAATATCACTAACCAGTGAAAAAGGGAAGAATTGACTGGACCGTACGTCCCCGAAAAATTTGACAACTCATTGTGAGGTCTTTATAATCGTCAATGTTGACGTTGACTTTGTAATACATCGATACAAGGAGATTGTGCGATGGACATCGAGAACCTGAAAGCTCTCTACCCCATCGGTATTGTAGCTGAAATTCTCAACATTCATCCGAGGACACTGCGCATATACGAACAGGAAGGCCTGATCCGGCCGGCCCGCCGGGGAGGCAAGCGTTTCTATTCGAATAACGATCTACAGTGGCTGAAATGCCTGCGAGTACTCCTGACGGAGGATGGACTGAACATTGCCGGCATCAAGAAGCTGCTGACCCTGACCCCCTGCTGGAATATCCGGGGCTGTCCCGAAGACGTTCGCAAGCAGTGCCCGGCGATTCTGAACTTTCCCGTGCCGTGCTGGGACCTGGTGCCCAAGAACTGCGCCGAGACCGGCCACACTTGTTCGGAATGTGCAGTGTATCTCAAGAAAATGAACCATGTGATGATGAAAAGGTCACAGGAAACAAAGGAACCGCGGTCCAGGTGAGCAGGCGAGACACGCTTCCCCGGATAATGCAGCCGCAGGACGGCGGCCCCACCCAATCCTTTCCATCCGTTTGTCCCGGATCTCAATAGAGGCGCAACGTATGAAAACCATTTTCGGCCCCGTTCCGTCACGCCGGTTGGGGCGTTCCCTGGGTATTGACGTCATAACTCCGAAGACATGCAGCTATAACTGTGTCTACTGCGAATCGGGCTCCACAACCGCGCTGACGGTAAGGCGGCAGACTTTTGTCGAGGTCGGGCAGGTGCTCGGCGATCTGCACGGGTACTTTGAAGAAAATCCTTCCGGCGCGGACGTGCTGACCTTCTCGAGCGCGGGCGAACCCACGCTGTACGAACCACTGGGAGAGCTGATCCATTCCATCAAGAAACTCTATCCCCGGCTGCCGCTGATCGTTCTGACCAACGGATCGCTTCTGAGCGATCCCGAGGTTAGAAAGGGACTGCTCGAAGCGGACCGTGTGGTTCCCTCGCTTTGCACCGCAAGCGACGATATTTTTCGTAAACTGCACCGCCCTCATCCTTCCATGAACATTGCGGAAATCATCGAAGGGCTCTGTGCATTCCGAAGGGAATACCGAGGCAGGTTTCACGTGGAAGTCATGATCGTGTCCGGGATTAACGACCATCCTGAAGAACTGGAGCGCGTCCGAGAGATCCTGGAACGGCTGAACCCTGACGAGGTGGAACTGAACACGATCGTGAGACCGCCGGCCGTGGCCGGTGTGAGAGGTCTTTCGTCGGAAAGGATGGAAGAGGTCGCACGCATTTTTCAGGGACTGAACGCACGTATCATCGGCAGGTTTCAGGGGGGACCGGCAAACGGCAGTTCGCTGCACCTCGGCGAAAGGGTTTTGGAACTCGTCAGCCGTCGTCCGTGTTCGACTTCCGAGATGGCGGCCTCCCTGGACGTACCTCTCGGAGAGCTGGAAAAAGCGCTGGCGCAGATGGAAAGGGGAGGGCGGCTGAGGCGCTATCGATTTGAAGGCATCGACTTCGTGAGCATCCGCGGCCCCGAGGAGGACTGCCGCGCCGACGGGACCGAGGCGCGGCAGCAGGAAACCTAGGGGGTGTGAACGGTGGCCTTCGCCGGTGGCTGGGCCATGATCTCCACCGGGTTTTCCGGAAGTGTGCGGACGATGAGGGTTTTGGAGAAGAGTTCTTTCGCAAGTCTTTGGACGGAAGCCGCATCCACTCCGCGGATTAGCTCCGCGTATTTCCGGTCGTAATCCCAGCCGAGGCCGAGGACTTCGTTGAGTGCGTCGCTCTGCGCCTGCGCGTCCAGGCTTTCCCTGCCGAGCTGGTGAGAAGTCAGGATGACATTTTTCGCGGTTTCCAGCTCATCTGCCGGCACTGGTTCGATGACAAGCTTGCGAAGGTTTTCGAGGATGGTGTTCTGCACCCGGTCGAGTTTTCCCATCGTCGTCTGCGTGATCACCCCGAAATAGCCCGCCTTGACTCCGTAAAACGGAAATGCGCTGACTACGTAAACCAGGTCGTCCTTACCCCGGAGCGCCTCGAACAGACGCCCTCCGGGATGACTGCCACCGGAAAGGACGGCATCCAGGACGTCCAGGACGACCCTGTCGGAACTATCCAGGGCCAGGCCGTTGGTGCCGATGAACAGCGCTGAGGAGGTCTTTTCGTTTTTCTTTTCCACCGTCGCGTCGGCGGCAAGAGGCCGTGTCTCTTCCTGCAAGGTTGCAGTGGAAACGGCGCCCTGACCGGTCCAGGATCCGAATTTCTTCTCGACGATTTCGCGTGTTCGTGTCACATCCACATCGCCGTAGACTGCCAGAACGGAATGACCGGGACTCACCATCCGGCGGTAGAACCCGACGATATCGTCTCGGGAGATTGATTCCACCGATTCCTTCGTTCCCAGGCGGTCATTCCCGTAGGACGATTTCTTGAAATAATTCTTCTTGAAGAGACGGGCTATCTCCGCCTGCCAGCTTTCGTCGCTTCTCTGAATGAGAAGAAGGGTTTCGGTGCGCTGCTTGGCTATCTCTTCGTCGGGGAAAGATGCGTTTTGCACGATGTCGCCCAGAATGTCCAGGGCAAGGTCGAAATCTTCCTTCAACACCTTCACCGAGACATGATAGCTGTTGTTGTCCGAGGAGGCACCCATGACACCGCCTATATTTTCAATGGCCCTGGCAATGTCCATCTTCCCCCTGTTCCTCGTGCCGGACATGAGCAGGGAGGATGTGAACGCGGACAGCCCGGGCTTGCGGGTGTCTTCCAGGTAGAGTCCCCCCGCCCCGTAAAGGTTTATGGTCACCAGAGGCAGGGTTGCATCCCGCTTGATTAATGTCTTCAATCCATTTTTCAATTGATGGCGTTCCACGGGCGTGTCCGCGGGCAGTGCACTGGCAGTGGACTCGGGAGACTGCGTCTCTTTGGATGCAGGAGGGCGAACGACGGCGACGTTGGATCGCTCCATTACGAGGTACCGCCGCGCGACATCGAGGATTTCCTCCGGGGTCACCCGGCGTATCGCATCGACATACGCTTCGTCGAAATACGGATCACCGGTATCCAGGTAGGAAGACCCCAGGGAAGATGCCTGGCCCGAAATGCTCTGCCTGCTGAACACGTGCTGCGCTGCGGCCGTCTTTTTCGCCTTCTCCAAATCTTCCGGCGAAACCAGTTCCTGCTTGAATCGGTCGATTTCCTCCCGGATGGACGTCAATACTCCGGGCCAGTTTTGAGGAGGAAGGCTGACGGAGATGATGAACTGGCCCTGTACGAAGGATGGCGTCCAGTTTGAAGCGCCTATCCCGAGGACCTTGTTTTCCCGATCTTTGAGCCTGCAATAGAGCGGGCATGTCTGGCCTTCCCCGAGCAGGAGCGCGAGGACGTCGAGGGCGTACAGATCTCGGTCCTGTATTCTGGCAGACGGGAAGCCAATTTTTGCCTGAACGAGGCGCGCCAGGGGGAATTCCCTTTCCTCCCATCGCTGCGTAACCTGGACGGGTTCCGACGGATACAGCGCAGGTTCGTTCGCACGGCGGGAGAAGTTCTTCGTTTTATCTGCGAGAAACCGGATCGCTTCCGAGGGGACGACGTTCCCGGCCAGGACGACCACCATGTTTTCAGGCTGGTACCGCTGCGAGTAATAGTCCGCAAGAGCTTCCCTGCTCTGGTTTACGAAGACCTCTTCGTAGCCGACCACCGGAAACCGGACTGGATGCACCTGGTAGGCGGTTTTGATGAAAAGCTTCCAGAGTTCGCGATCGAGGCTGTTTTCACCCATCTTGATCTCCTGCTGGATAACCGCCTTTTCCCTGGCGACTTCGCTTGGATTTAGCGTGTTCTCGCTTACATAGGACATCAGAAGATCCAGGGCATCCTTCCAGTGATCCGCGGACGAGTTGATGTAGAAGACCGTTCGATCGTAAGTGGTATAGGCGTTGGTGGCTCCGCCCAGGCGCTGCAAACGTTCCCTGGCTTCCGCCTCGGTGAAGGAGCGCGTCGACCCGCCGGCGAGCACGTGTTCGAGATAGTGGGAAAGGCCGGCTGTAAGGTACTTGCCTTCAAAGATGGATCCGGCCCGGACGAACACCTGAGCGGAAACGATGTCGCTTACGGTGGACTGGCGCACCAGGACGGTCAGGCCGTTTTTGAGAACGACAAACAGATCGCCGGGCTTGGAATACATGACTCTTTGAACGGCTGTCTGCAGGTCGGCCGAAAGGGGCTGGCATTCTCTGGCCAGTTCGGAAGCGGTGCCGACGGCGCCATATGCGCGCACCGAGGTGAGCAGGAGGCCAAAAAGCAACGAGAGGGCTATTGTTTTGCGAACCATTTACTTTCCTTTTCTGGGGATCATGATGCACGCTGAGAGTGAAAGAGCAATTTCATGGTGCTTGAATTGTATACGAAAGGTCAAGATCCTGAAAGGGATTGCGTCCCGGCCAAAATTTCCCGCCCAGGCCCTTCGCGGATCCCATCGGCAGGAATGTGTTGTTTCTTCAGGAATATTGCATCCGATGGAGAAGGGGAGGACGAAACAGCATCGGGAATCCTTACCCGCGCTTGGGGCTGACGGGTCCGAAAAAAAACGGGAAGGTATCGCAGTGCGGGTCGAGACATAAGGAGGCTGGGAAAAATCGCGGGGGATGACAGCTGGGATCGGCAGGCATCGCTCACGCAGGACACGGGGCATTCCCGGGACTCGCGGCGTCAGGCGGTCGCATTGAGAAAAACCCCATGTCCGTTCAATATCAGTTCTGAACCGGGTGCAGCAGGACATCCGGGTGAACGCCGTAATTATAGCTTCTCATCCGGAAATAATTCTCCAGCAATCCGACACGGTGGTCGACGTAATCGTATATTTTGAAACGGGTCTCCGCACTGCCCGTTCCATTCAGCGGCAATTCCCGAATGGCGTTTGCCAGATGCTTGCGAAAATAGATGGGTACTGCAAGGATGAGCACCCTCGCATTCAGTTTATGCGAACACCGCGCGAGCAGTTGAGGAGTCATCAGGACCGCAGAGGCATGGTCGGGCAGGGAAACGTCCACACAGGCGTTCGAAGCTTCTTCGCCGTCCTGCGCATCTTCCTCATCGGCCTTCCTTTCCGCCGGAATATCGCCGTACGAGACGACCTCAATGCCCCGCTTCCCGAGTTCCGAGGCCAGGGCTTCGTTCTGCTCCGGCCCCCCGGACAGGACGATGACCGGTTTCGACTGCTCGCGCACCTCGGCTTCAACGTCATCGGCGATCATGCGGGTTCGCTCCCGGTCGCGCATCAACTCCTGAATCATGAGCGGGTAGTCCGCGCGGGAGTGATAGGGATATTCGAAATCCGTTTGCCTCGCCACCACGTGGGCATGGATGATTCCACGGCCTTCCCGGGCATCCTTCTCGTTGATCGAATAAGCGACGTCTCCGAGGTAGTAGTAAACCAGGCGTGACAGACGGTCTTTTCGCTGCGTCGTGTTCGAAAGACCCAGCACATAGCGGCAGTCGAAATTCGGTATCAGGCTCGTGAGCACCTTGGATGGGCACCGCTGCGATTCGTCGACGATCAGGTAGCCCACCTGTTCCCAGATTTTCCGCCAGTACCGCATCACCTCGCCGGTGTGCGCTATGGTGATCTGCTTGCCGATCTGATGAACTCCGCTTGAAAAAGTACCCACGTCTTCACGGGGAATCTGCAGGAAATTCTCTATCTTCGTCAGCCAGCCGTCCAGAAGGTCGAGCTTTGGAATGAGGATCAGGGTCGGCTGCCGTCTCTGGGCTATGGTGTACAGGGCGATAACGGTCTTCCCGCTCTTGTGGCCGCCCACGAGAGTGGCGGAATCCTGTTCGAGCACCGCTTCGGCAGCATCCTGCTGATAGCTTTTCAACTCGCCATGGAACTCGATGGGCAGAGGATCGAAAGCTCTTCTGCGGTCCACGATCCGGAAAGGCTGCTGAAACTTACGGCACAGTTCCAGCAGTTGCTCGAGAAATCCTCTCGGGATCAGGTAGCTCCGCCCTTTCTGCTTGAGACAGCTGATTTGCGGCGGAATATTCCCGATCCACTCGCCGCGGTTGTGCCTGAGTTCATAGTCGGGGTTGGTGAAGACGAGTCGTTCGTGAAGCTTTCGCTCCATGAGCGGCGACAGGCCCTCGGCGGAAATCTTGATCCATTCGGCAAGCAATATATTGAGAGTTTTCAAAAACATCTGCAATCACCTTTCTCTGGATGCAGCACAACTACCGATCGGGGACAAGGAACTCAACGCACTGGAGACCACAGGGATCGAAAGGTGCAGGGGCTGCTTTTTCAGGCAGAAATCCCGATAGTCTGACGGAATGCCACCCTCCAATCGAAAGAGAAGTCGGATATGGCTCCTGATCCCTTTTCCCCTCGGCAACAGGTATCTACTCTGCATCGCGCGGCAGGTCAAGTCCGTTACCGTATCGGGCCCGTCAATGAAAAGGCCCTTCCGGATTCGCATCAGTAAAGGATTGACACTTTGCCTCGGATTCAATACCTTCTTTCGGACACCGCATGGATACCTATTATATATCTGTTCGGGCTCTCATGACACAAACATTTGGAACGATCCTAACACAAACGACTCGAAAAAAGGAATCAATATTATGCAAGAGCATTCCTTAGACCATCTCCAGGCCTTTGCTCTTCTTGCCCGCGAATACGAGCAGAAGTACAACGAACTTGTGGAAATGACACGCAACGCCATGCCCGAAGCGGTTCATCAGCAGCTGAAAATCCGTGCCGAACTCACTACGGACCGTTTTCGGGCGGTTCAGCAGGCCATTTTTTCCATGCTGCTCCCTGAAACGGCGATCGACAGCGAGGAACTGCTCAAGGCCGGCACAGCACTCAGTCGATGCTTCGATGAAATGAGAGTCTTGTTCCAGGTGTTGCTGGAATATTCGTTGGGACAGTACGAGAATGATCCCAGCTAATTCTGCTGCATCGCTTTTTTTATCACTACATAGATTTGCCCTGGACTCTTCAATGGCCCTGCCATCGTTTCGGCAGCCTCCCCAGTGCCACAAAAGAGATCCACTCTACCGACACCCTTGATTGCACCTCCTGTATCCTGGTTTAGCACCCAGCGGTCGAGCGGCCCCGAAACTCCGTGAGCAGAATCCTCCACGCGGGGCTGTTCTATCTGCAAGAAAGCCAGCGCTCCCCTGGGATAATACCTGGGATCACATGCAAGAGACCTGCCAGATGTAAGCGTTACGTTCAAATTTCCTTTCGGCCCATCCTGAACCCATTGAAAAAAAACGTAACTTTCATTCTGCCACAGTACTTTGTCCCGTATTTCAGGATGTGCCCTCAAGTATGTGCGTATCGTCTGCAAAGAAACCTCTTCGGGAGAAAGAACCCCCTTTTCCAGAAGGACCTTGCCTATGCTCCGATAGGGGCGGCCGTTGGTTCCGGCATAACCGACGCGGACGTATTTCCCGTCGGGAAGCTGAAGAATCCCCGATCCCTGGATGTGCAGAAAGAATGCGTCGATAGGATCGCGCAGCCAAGCCAATGTGCCCGCAAGTCCTTCGAGTTTCCTCCCACCGTCGATTTCCGCCCTGGAATAATAGGGAACGACCTTTTTCCCGGCTGCGCGCCCCATGAGACGCTGCCCTGAAAAACGCGCGTTATCGAATGTCGACAGGTCGATAATAAGAAGATCGGAAGGTAAACCGTAAAGAGGATAGCAGAAAAAACGATCCCGTTCAAGCTGGGCTTCCAAGAGGGGTTCGTAATAGCCGGTTATGAGAAGCCGTGTTTGAGCAGGCTTATGGGATACGCGGTAAATATCGAAACTTTGCGCAATGTTCTCCCTGTTGAGACGCCCCGAGTCCAGAAGTTTCGAAAACTCTACCATTGTGGTTTTCAGTGTTTCGACCGGAATCTGCGCGGTGTCCATGGGAAAGGTCGTCCCGGGAGGCTGGCGCTCATAAAAGCTGAGACTCTTGGCTATGGCATCTCTCAGCGACTTGGAATCGAGAGAATCGGTAAATTGCGGGACTTCATCGGGAGGGACCAGTTCGAACGCGGCAGGGGGCGTGGATTGCTCCCCCGGTGTGCAGGCTGTCAGAAAAAGGAATGCAATTCCCCATACAAGCAGTTTGTTCATGACATGAAATTCGTTGGCGTTGTTTTGAGGCAGCCCTGTTTGGGGCAGGCATGCCCGAAGGCGGGGGGGCGCACCAAGCGCGCCCCCCCGCGCTGTGTCTTCATCGAAAACGGATCAGGTTCCCATCTCCCAGGAATTGAGGTATTTGACCTGCTCATCCGTCAGCGTGTCTATATCGACTCCCATGCTCGCAAGTTTGAGGCGGGCAATGTCCTTGTCGATCTCCAGCGGGACGCGATAGACTTGCTTCTTCAACGTGGCGTGGTTCTTCGCGAGGTATTCGCTGCAAAGCGCCTGGTTGGCGAAGCTCATGTCCATGACACTGGAGGGATGCCCTTCAGCTGCGGCCAGGTTAATCAAGCGTCCTTCACCGAGAACGTAGACGCGGCGGCCGTCGGCAAGCTGAAATTCTTCCACGAAATCCCGGATGGGACGGCGTTTTGCAGCCATTTCCGCGAGTGCTTCCAGGTCGATCTCAACGTTGAAGTGGCCTGAGTTGGAGATGATCGCTCCGTCTTTCATGGCCTGGAAATGCTCTTTGCGCAGCACATGGATATCGCCGGTAAGCGTACAGAAGAAGTCGCCGATTCCGGCGGCCTCGGCCATGGGCATCACGCGGTAGCCGTCCATCACCGCTTCGAGGGCGCGCAGCGGATCGACTTCCGTAACGATGACCTTTGCTCCCATACCCGCGGCACGCATGGCCACGCCACGGCCGCACCAACCGTACCCGCTGACCACGAAGTTCGAACCCGCGAGCAAGCGGTTCGTGGCCCTTACGATGCCGTCCACGGTGCTCTGCCCGGTCCCGTAGCGATTATCGAACAGATGCTTCGTATCCGCATCGTTGACCGCGATGATGGGGTATTGCAGAACTCCCGTTTCGGCCATGCTCCTGAGGCGGATAACTCCGGTGGTCGTCTCTTCCGTTCCCCCGATAATTCCCGGCAATAATTCCCGGCGATCGGAATGAATCGTACTGACCAGGTCCGCGCCATCATCCATCGTAACCTGCGGGGAGTGCCCGAGTGCTGAATGGATGTGCCGGTAGTAGGTGTCCTTATCCTCTCCCTTGATAGCAAACACGGGTATTTCATCGTGTATGGCGAGAGAAGCGGCCACGTCATCCTGTGTGCTCAGAGGGTTCGAGGCGCAGATACGAAGGTCGGCGCCGCCCGCCTTGAGTGTCTTGGCCAGCGCGGCCGTTTCCGTTGTGACATGGAGGCACGCCGCCATTCTAATGCCCTTCAGGGGCTTTTCGACGGCGAAGCGTTCCTGGATGGAACGGAGCACCGGCATGGACTGCGCGGCCCATTCGATCCTCAGCTTTCCCTTGCCCGCCAGTCCCCTGTCCTTGACGTCGAAATCCATAGATTCTCCTTTTACTCTTCACTCTGAAAAAAGAATCCACCCGGAATGGAAAATTCCACCCGGAGTGGATTGGAAAGTGCCGATCACGGTATCATTTCTTCCGCATCGGGACGGAATCCTGGATTAAAGGCCCGCCTTTTCACGAAGAACGTCGACCATGTCTATCTTTTCCCACGTGAAGTCGGGATCGGTCCGGCCGAAATGCCCGTAACACGCCGTCTTCCTGAAGATGGGACGCAGGAGCCTGAGCTGTTTGACCATGTTCGCCGGCTTGAAGCTGAAAACCTCTCTCACGATCGCCGCAATGCGGTCGGGGGAAATCTTGCCCGTACCGTAGGTATCCACCATGAGGGAGACGGGTTCGGCCACGCCGATGCTGTAGGCTACCTGAACTTCAACGCGATCCGCCAGTCCCGCGGCAACGATGTTTTTGGCTACATATCGGGCCATGTAGGAAGCGGTCCGATCCACCTTGGAAGGGTCTTTGCCGGAAAAAGCACCGCCGCCATGGCTTCCCTGGCCGCCGTACGTATCGGCAATGATCTTTCGTCCGGTAACGCCGCAATCCCCCATCGGCCCTCCCACCACGAACCGTCCGGTCGAGTTGATGAAATACTTCGTTTTTCCATCCAGGAGTTCTGCCGGGATCGCCTTCCTGACCACCTCTTCAATGATGGCCTCGCGCAGGGTGTTGTAGGAGAC
This sequence comes from Desulfobacteraceae bacterium, assembly GCA_021372635.1. GTDB lineage: Bacteria > Desulfobacterota > Syntrophobacteria > Syntrophobacterales > Syntrophobacteraceae > JAJFUA01. The sequence goes on from JAJFUA010000100.1 coordinate 13,196, forward strand.
GTTCGGAGCGTGCTGGGCGGCCACTACAACCGTATCGATCCGCACGGGCTTATGGTGGTTGTACTCAACGGTGACCTGGCTCTTGCCGTCCGGCCGGAGGAAGCCCAGAACACCGTTTTTTCGCACTTCTGCCAGTTTTCGCGTAAGGCGATGCGCGTAATAAATGGGCATCGGCATGTAGACCGGCGTTTCGTTGGTCGCAAAGCCGAACATGAGCCCCTGATCGCCGGCACCCTGTTCCTCAAACAGACCTTCACCGGGATTGACGCCCTGGGCGATGTCCGGGGACTGTTTGTCGATGCTGGTGATGATGGCGCACGTTTCCCAGTCGAATCCCATGGAGGAGTCGTTGTATCCGATATCGGCTATGGTCTTGCGCACGATGTCCGGGATATCCACCCACCCGGATGTGGTGATCTCGCCTGCGACAAAGGCCATTCCCGTGGTCACCAGGGTCTCGCAGGCAACGCGCGAGCCCTTGTCCTGCGAGATGATGGCATCGAGGATAGCATCGGAGATTTGGTCCGATATCTTATCCGGATGGCCTTCCGTCACGGATTCAGATGTAAACAAGAAGTCCTGCATGGACATAATGCGTACTCCTCCTTAATGGAAGTGATCGTATTTGCACTTTCTAAAAAAGTCCAAAAAAGGTTCCCCTCACGGCGACTCTACGGCGGCCTGCAACACGCAGTTATCGATGAGGCGCGTTTTCCCGATCCGAACGGCCATGGCCAGCAGGGCAGGGCCGGAAATGCGGGCGACTTCCTCAAAGCTTTCCGGGTCGCGCAATTCGATATAATCGACGTTCATGCCTTTGCCGGCGGAAACCCGACTGCGAACGCGGTCGAGGATCTCCTCGGCGGAGCGGACACCGCCGGCTACCAAGGCTTGAGCTTCCCTGAGCGATCGATTGATAAGCAGCGCCTGTTCGCGTTCTTCGGGAGTGAGAAGCGTGTTGCGACTGCTCATGGCCAGCCCGTCCGTCTCCCTGACGATCGGATGAGACAGGATCTTCACGTCCATGCTCAGATCCCGGACCATTCGGCGAACTACAGCCAGTTGCTGAAAATCCTTTTCGCCGAAAACGGCGATATGGGGCTTCACGATGTTGAAAAGCTTGGTCACAACGGTGGTCACGCCCCGAAAATGTCCGGGACGGTGTCTTCCGCAAAGAGGGAGAGTGATCCGAGTGACCTCGACGTGCGTCTGATACCCGTCGGGATACATCTCGGCCACCTGCGGCGCGAAAATGACGTCGACCCCGACCTCGTTCCCCAACCGGGCATCATGATCCAGATCCCGCGGATAGAGTTCAAAATCCTCTCCCTGCACAAACTGCGTGGGATTTACGAAAACACTCATTACCACCACATCGGCATGTTTCCGGGCTGCTTCCATCAGTTTCTGATGTCCCGCATGCAGATAACCCAGGGTGGGAACGAGACCGATCCGCTTTTCTTCGCGGCGCCATGCATCTGCCTGCTGCTGCATCTCGGTGATACTCTCGATGATGCGCATTGCCTTCTCCTTTTGCCATACCGCTCAAAAACACAAAGAGCCTTTTCATGAACAGTTTGCGGAAGCACTCGCCAGGAATCCATCACTGTGTTCGAGTGACTTCCATATCTTGCCAGGGTACTCTACTCTCGTCTCAGTCTCATGGGGATCCAAGCGAATCAAGACCCGAATGTGGCCTGTTCAGTATCAGGGCACCGTCTTCTTGTCAAGGCATATGTTATACTTGGACATTATCTGCGAGAACGCTTCGATACGCTCCCTATAGCCTCGGTCCCTTGCGGGCACACACGGTCTGTCATAACTTAACCCGGTGTCTTTCGATGAACTCGACGATAACAGCGGTCATGCAGGAATATGCCCGATCATCCACCGGTTTCCCCTCAAGAAGGTATACAGCCCGTAAGACGGTCCGGTTTCGGAGATGTCGGAACGGTTACGGCCGCGGAGGCTGCTTTGAGCAGGCGGGCGGGAATGCCATGGTACAGGCGCCTGCTCCCCTTCATGGGCCCGGCCTTCGTTGCGGCCGTTGCCTACATCGATCCGGGAAATTTCGCCACCAACATATCCAGCGGGGCGAGTCTCGGATATGCTCTCCTCTGGGTCATAGGCGCGAGCAACCTTGCGGCGATGCTGGTTCAGGTTCTTTCCGCAAAACTCGGCATCGCGTCGGGGAAAAACCTGGCCGAAGTATGCCGTGAACGTTATCCGCGGGGAGTTGTCCTTGGAATGTGGCTGGTGATGGAAATCGTCGCGATGGCCACAGACCTGGCCGAGTTCCTGGGCGCCGCACTCGGATTCCATCTTCTGTTCCACATCCCCCTGCTCTGGGCTGGACTCCTCACGGCCTTCGTGACTTTCTTCATTCTGGGATTCCAACGGTTTGGCTTCCGGCCCATAGAAATCATCATCAGCGTTATGATCGGGGTCGTCGCAATCTGCTACCTCCTGGAAATCTTCCTCGTAAGACCGGACTGGGGGCGGATAGCCGATTCGGTGTTAAACCCCCGGTTCGGCGGGCATGAAGGCACCCTGCTGGCCGCGGGAATTCTGGGGGCAACCGTTATGCCGCACGTCATCTTTCTGCATTCGGCCCTGACGCAGGGCAGGATCGTCGTGCGCGACCCGGAGCGATTGCGTAGAATCTTCCGCTTCGAGGTGATCGATGTCGCCATCGCCATGAGCATCGCAGGCGCGGTGAACGGCGCCATGCTCATCATGGCCGCGGCGACGTTCTTTGCGCAAGGGTTTCATGAAGTGGGGACGATAGAGGAAGCGTACAGGACCCTTACACCGCTCCTGGGGAACGCTTCGAGCGTCATCTTCGGCATCTCCCTCCTGGCTTCCGGCCTTTCTTCGGCCACCGTGGGCACAATGTCGGGTCAGATCATCATGCAGGGTTTCCTGAGGACTCACATCCCGCTCTGGATAAGGCGACTGGTCACCATGCTGCCGTCAATCGTCGTCATAGCGGTCGGGTTCGATCCGACGAATACCCTCGTGATCAGTCAGGTAGTGCTGAGTTTCGGCCTGCCTTTCGCCGTGTTTCCGCTGGTCTCTTTCACCAGCGACTCGAATATCATGGGAGTACTGGTCAACCGCGGAATCACGACCGCGGTCGCATACTGCCTCGCGGTGGCGATAGCTCTTTTGAATCTCTATCTTTTGTATATACTGTTGTTTGCGGGTGGTTAACATGCGCCGGAACTCCGGCACATCTCAGGAATGAAATGGTGCGTGGGCATATGTTCAGCCGAATGCTCGTTCCCCTCGATGGATCGCGAATGGCGGAAGCGGTGCTTCCCGTTGTCGTCCGGTTCGCCGAACTGGCATCCGCTTCGGTCGTCCTGCTTCATATCATCGAAAGAGATGCACCGACCAGCATTCATGGAGATGTCCATCTGACGGACATATCCGCCGCGGAAGAGTATCTTTCGCGCATAGCGGAGAATCTCAAAGGGCGGGGCCTGAACGTGGAGACGCACGTGCATACGGTTCCGCAGGGGGACGTACCCCGCTGCATCGCGGATCATTCAAGCGAACTGGACCGGGACCTGGTCGTCTTGTGCCGGCACGGAGCGGGGAGTGTGCGCCGGTTCGTGTTCGGCAGCAATGCCGAGCGCGTGGTCATGCATGGCGAAACACCGGTTTTGCTTGTCCATGCGGAAGAATCCGATCCGGATCACCCTTTTGGCCTCTCATCCATAGTCCTGCTTCTCGAGGATTCCGCCAACGATACGACGGCCCTGGACATAGCCGCTGAAATTGCCCGGTTGAGCGGAAGCCGTCTGTATATTCTGTCTGTCGTTCCCACAATGCAAAGCATCTCCGCCCAGGAAGCCTCGGCGGGGAGGCTGTTTCCATACACGACCCGGCATGTTCTGGATATTGCGGCGGAAGAATCGATGGACTCCGTTCGGGAGACGGTGGACAGAATGGTGGCGTGCGGCGTCCGGGCGATCGGGAGGATTGAGCGCGGCGAAACGGCTTCGGCGGTCGTGACTCTCGCCAGATCGGTGCAGGCCGACCTTGTGGTGCTCACAACACGGAACCTTGCGGGGTTGGGCGCCTTCTGGGCCAACGACGTTACCCGCAAGCTGGCCGGCGCTTACGAAGGGGTGCTTCTGCTTCTCCCGCGGCAGGGAGGCCGCGGCTAGAACAGGACCATGCCTTCGGGGCCGCTGTTGTATTCGGGCTGCGTTTCGATTTTCGTCGGACCCGGTCAAAGCTTTTTCCCGTATTGTCAGATCCGCATCCATATCTATATAATCAAAACGCCACAATGCTCCGAAGGCGCCGGGGCAATGGGTGCCTGCGGCTTTCATCGACGTCGCCAGAACGCTTTCCCGTTTCCGTTTCCATTCTTCCAGGGAGGACGACGTTACTTCATGTCTGAGAAGATAGGCCTGCGCGCGAAGGTCGTTCTGCTGGTGCTGTCTCTTCTCCTGGTTACGGTCGGAACCGGGGCCGTCACCATGTGGCTCATATTCCGGATCGGCTCGGTTCTGGCCTACGTGATCGACAACAATGTCCAGGGACTCAGGGCATCTCAGGAAATGGAAACATCCCTGACCGTTGAAAACGGTTTCCTGACCTTTTACCTTCTGGATGGAAACCCCGAATGGCTGAACAGGATCCACACGAGTCGCAGGGAATTCGATGAATGGCTGACTGAGGCGAAGGATGCGTCCTATACCGAGCGACAGCGCAAACTCGTCGATGAAATTGCCTCGAAACATTCGGGTTATGCGCACCTGCAGGAGAAAGTAGTCGAACGATACCTTTCCGGAGACAGGGAGGAGGGGTATGCCCTCCACCTGGCCGCGGAGAAGGATTTTCATGCACTGCGCGACCTTTGCAATTCCTACAAGGCGATCCATACGCGGGGAATCGAGGAAGCCCGCTCGGGAATCCGCTCCCAGGGCCGCTTCATCAATTCCATGATACTCTTCTGCCTGCCTGCCGCTCTCATCATCGGGGTTGTGCTCATCTACATCCTGGTCAACAACATCCTGGAGCCGATCAGACTCCTGGCCGCGGGGGCGCATGCGAAAAACTCCGAAATACGTGTCGTCAACGAAGTCAAAGAACTTACGAAGAGAGTCTCCAGCCTTATGGAAGACGTGGATCACACCCAGACGCAACTGCAGCTCAGCCAGGAACACCTGCTGCAATCCGAAAAGCTGGCCATGGTCGGAAAGCTTGCCGCGAGTGTTGCGCATACGATCCGCAATCCGCTCACTTCCGTAAAGATGCGTCTTTTCTCCATGGAACGTTCTCTGGGCCTATCAGAGACACAGAAGGAGGATTTTGAAGTCATCTCCGAGGAAATACGCCATATCGACAATATCCTTCGCAACTTCCTCGAATATTCACGTCCCCCGAAGCTGAAGATTCAAAGCATAAGCCTGTCCGATGTGGTCGATATGGCCATACAGCTTCTCAAGCATCGGATCGAGTCGTACGGTGTGGAACTTGAACTCTATCGGCAAAGAAAGCTCCCGGACATCGAGGGAGACGCCGAACAGTTGAAAGAGGTTTTTGTCAACCTGATCCTCAACGCCTGTGAAGCGATGGTGGACGGTGGAACCATCATCATCAGGGAAGAGGAGGGCATTGCCGAACCGTTCGGCCATGTTCTCGTCGTCAGGGTACGCGATAACGGACCCGGCATTCCCGAATCCGTCCTGGACAGAGTGTTCGAGCCGTTCTTCAGCATGAAGGAAGAAGGTACAGGCCTGGGCCTGAGTATCGCCAGGCGGATCATCGAGGATCACCACGGTTGTTTGAACGTTCGGTCGAAGGAAGGCAAGGGGACCACCTTCACAATCACTCTGCCGTGTAAAGAGGATAGGGCATGGCTAAGATCCTGATTGTAGACGACGATCATCAGTTGCGCCACAGTTTCGAAAAACTTTTGATGCAGGAAGGACACGATGTCCGGACGGCATCGAGCGGCGAGGCCGGACTGGCCGCAATCAGGGAATGTGCACTCGACCTGGTGATCATGGACGTTCGCCTGCCCGGGAAAAGCGGTCTCGAAACGTTTCGAGAGGTACGCGAATTCGAACCCAGGCTTCCGGTCATCATCATGACCGCCTTCGGCACGACCGAAACCGCCATTGAAGCTACGAAGATGGGCGCCTTCGACTACATTCTGAAGCCTTTCGACATTCCCGAAGTGCTTGTCCTGATCCGGCAGGCGGTTGAGGCGGGCCGGTTTATGCGCTCACAGGTGGACGTGGATGTCGTCGCCGATTCCTGCTCCCGGGAGGCGATCGTCGGCCGCAGCAAAGCAATGCAGGAGGTTTACAAAGCCATCGGCCGGGTGGCCCCCACCGATGCCACGGTGCTCATCCGCGGGGAATCGGGCACCGGCAAGGAACTTGCCGCGAGAGCCATCTACCAGCACAGCCTGCGGGCAAATAAACCTTTCCTGGTGATCAACTGCGTCGCCATTCCGGAGACGCTCCTCGAGAGCGAACTGTTCGGGTATGAAAAGGGCGCCTTTACGGGGGCGGTCAACCGGCGTGTCGGGAGGATCGAACAGGCCAACGGCGGGACGGTCTTTCTAGATGAAATCGGGGACATGCCGTTCGGCATCCAGTCGAAGATTCTTCGCCTGTTGCAAGAGAGAAGCATCGAGCGGCTGGGCGGCAGAGAGCCGATTCCCGTCGACGTGCGAATCATCGCGGCCACGAACCGCGACCTGGAGGCGGCTCTGGCCGAAGGCCGATTCCGCGAGGATCTTTATTACCGTCTCAGGGTGGTCACACTGGCGTTGCCCCCTCTGCGGGAACGCACTGGAGACATACCGCTTCTTGCGGACTACTTTTTGAAGAGATTTGCGAAGGAAATGGAAATCGCGAGTCCCGGCATCAGCCAGCTTGCGATGGAACATCTTTCCCGGCACCATTGGCCCGGAAACGTGAGGGAACTGGCGAACACGCTGCAAAAGGCCCTGATCTTCAGCAGAGGTTGCCCGCTGGGTCCCGAGGAGATCGCACGAGGCATCAAGGGAGACGTTCTGGAAAGGACCGCGGAAGGAGAATCCTCCGACGAAGCGATTCGCCGCTGGATCCGGAAGGAACTTGCTTCGGAAGCGGGAGAAAACGCGTTCGACGTTCTCATGGACCGGGTGGCGTGCGCCATCGTTGCGGAGGCACTGAACCTTTCCGGTGGTAACCGCAGTCGCGCCGCGAAATTATTGGGACTTTCCCGCCCTACATTGTTGTCCAAAATCGAAAAGTATCGCCTGAAGATAGACACGTCCGTTTCGACAGATTCCCCATGAACCCTTTTGTCCAGGGCACTTCACGCCCTGGAACCACGGATTGGCGGACAACATCCTGTGAAACCTTGCGGCACCTGCCTTCCCGCCTGACGAATAATCGCCTGGAAGGCCGCATCAGCCGGACGGGTCCATAGAAACGGCAGACTCCGGCGCCACTCCGCGTCTCCAGACATTTCCGCTTCACAATCCGAAGACCTCACCATTCAATGCGAAACTTTACAGAGTGTAAAAAAGGCTGACAGGCAGCCACAGTTGAGAGCTTGCCAACCGTCTGCCGCTCGTTAAAATAAAGGAGAAATGCCGGCTACTTAGCCATTATCGACTTATCCGTTACTTTTGGCACGACCATTGCCAGATAAGAGTCAGCCGTCGTTTCTGTGACAGTGAAAAAATGAAAACGAAGGCCACCGTTACGGCGAAGCGTCCCGGAAAGGATTTCCTGGCCAGCTTCGATGCACTCTTAGGCATAGGATTTATGTCATCGGCAGTCGCGGCACACATGAACGGAGGTTTTCAATGAGCGTTACAAGACAGGTGTTCGAATTTTTGAAGGCGGCTTCTGCTGCCCATGCACGGTGGGATCTCGAGGTCTCTCTTTCCATCCTGAAAAACCGCAAGAAGCTTCTCATGCTCCTCGTCATGCTCATGCCCATCCTTGCGGTGAGCCTGCTCGAAGCGGCGCCGCTGCTGGGCGGGAAGGAAGCGTATGCTCCAGCATTCTATTCCACGCAAATCTTCCTGATATCCATAGCCATCGGCATCGCGGCCGGTCTGATCACGGGATGCATCGGCGCCGGAGGCGGGTTCATCATCACGCCTGCTCTCATGGCGGCGGGCATCAAAGGCATTCTCGCAGTCGGTACGGACCTGTTTCATATCTTCGCCAAAGCCATCATGGGAACGGCCGTGCACAAAAAACTGGGCAACGTATCCACCAAGCTCGCAATGGCCTTCCTGGTGGGCTCCGGCGCGGGCACCTTCGTCGGCGGGGCCGTCAACAAGGGCCTGTATAACAAAAACCCCATCCTGAGCGACGCCTTCATCAGCCTTGTCTATGCCGTCCTGCTCGGATTTCTCGGCTTCTATTCGCTTTCCGACTATCTGCGATCCAGGAAAACGGACGCAGCCGGCGACGCTCACGGCAGTTCTTCCACAGGAACAGGATCTTTTGCCCGCAAACTCCAGACGGTCAATATCCCCCCGATGATCTCCTTCGACGAAGACTTCGTTCCGGGCGGGAAGAAAATCTCCTGGGTCGTAATCGCGGGCGGCGGTCTCATCGTCGGCATCATGGCGGCAATCATGGGCGTCGGCGGCGGATTCATCACATTCCCCATGTTCGTCTACGTATTCGGCGTATCGTCCATGACGACGGTTGGAACGGACATCCTGCAGATCATCTTCACGGCGGGCCTCGGAGCGATCGCTCAATATGCGATCTACGGCTACGTATTCTATACGCTGGCCATGGGAATGCTGATCGGTTCCCTGGTGGGAATTCAGGTTGGAGCACTCACGACCAAGGTCGTGAAGGGAATCCATATCCGAGGATTCTATGCCGTGTCCATTCTGGCCGGGTTCGTAAACCGGGCGGCGACGCTTCCCAAGAAACTCATGGATCTCGAAGTGATCAATATGCCCGTGGAGCTTGCCAAGGGAATCGAATCGTTCGGGAACGTTCTCTTCTGGGTGGCCGTCGGAATCTTCGGCGGATGGATCTTTGCAAAATTCTTCGCCAACCTCGGACAACTCAGAGAAGACGTGACCGAAACCTCCAAGTCCACCATAACGAAATCCCTCGAAGCTCGATAGAAAGGAGAAGAACACATGCTGATCGCAAACAAATCCTCTTTCATGGTCGGCTCCATTCTTGCCGTGACCTTTTGGGGCGCGCTCACGCTGATCTTCTCTCCCATCTTCGGAGGGAAGAACGGCTTCGAATACTCTGATGACCTTTTCAATAAACTGGCAAAAGGCTCCAGCTATTTCATCCCGCAGATCGTCAAGGACTCCCAAAAGTTCAACGGGAACAATATCAGCGTCACCGCTAAAGTGGACAAACCGGAAAATGCTCAGAGGGCGCAGCATATATTCAACCTGGCAGGGGCAAAGGTGGAGACCAACGGAAGCGAACTGAAGCTCAGCGGGGACCTCGGAGTGATTCTCGCCGCAGCACTGAAGGACTCCGATGCGATGTACCACAACCGGGGGAATGAAGTGGCCACCCGCTACGGCATGGATGAAAAAGATGCCATGGCCCTGTGGTGGAGCGTTCTCAACAAGTCCGTGAAGGAACTTCAGAAAGCCGGGAAGATCGAGGAGGCAAACGGCGTTTTCGAAGCGATGCAGAAGGCCATCGAACCTGCGTACAACTTTTACAGAATCGATGCGGAAAGCGTGACGAGCAAGGCCGGGACACTGACCGGACTGCTGAGCTTCTACATCGTATATACCATGTGGTGGGGATTCGCGATCTACTCGCTCTTCGACGGGCTTGGACTCAGCATGAAAAAGGCCAGGGTCAAGAAAGAAGTCTAAGAAATCCGAGCGCCACGAATGCGGCGGAGCGCTTCCCGATACGAGCGCTCTGCCGCACGCCGGGTTCGCAATATGCCTTATGATCCCGATGCGCAACTGATGAAAACAGTGTCCGCGAAAATAGCATCTTTTCTCGATGGCGGATTCGAGATGAGGACCGATGTGATCGTCATACTGGTTGCAGACAGGAACCGGCACGTCCGGGACCTGCTGCAGCGTGAACTGGGAGCCGAAGGCTACGAAGTCCGGATAGCCCGTGACGGCCGGGAAGTCATGGCGATCCTCGACGGGAAGAGCCCGCCCAACCTGCTGGTTCTGGACCTGGAAATCCCTTTCATGAACGCCGGGATAGTCATGGAGAAGCTCCGGAAACGTGCGGCTCCGATTCCCGTCATCATCCACACCTTCCTTGCCGATGACAGCACCTGCGCGCTGGAAGCGGGACAGGGATTCACCGTAGTGGAAAAAACGGGGGATACGGACCGGCTGCGAACCGCCATCGATGAAATGGCGTGCAGGTTCTATCCCGACCGCTACGCATGCCTGAAACAATCCGCCCGCCCTCAATAAACGGCACCGCGCCCGCCGCTTCTGTCTTATCCACAACGCTCGCCTCTTTCGTTCCGTGAAAGACCTGCCGCAATGCCGGAGTCACACGGAATTTTCTTCCCATCCATGAACCCGGGCGAATTCACCCGGCCATTGGGCTATTTCATTTCGTTCTGGCCATTTCTTTCATAAAGAGAGAAAATACACAATCATGGTTGAGCATATCTGCCATGAACGGACAGCCCTGTCCGGAACACTCTGCACGCAGTTGCGCTGAAGAATTATCGCGCGGAGTCGAAAGCTTGACGGCGGGCGATCATTTCGCCGGTCTGTTCCGGAGATTCCCCTTTCGGAGGAGGTGATCGTTGTGGACACGCTCAGCGTTCTTCTTGTGGATGACGAGGTTGAATTTCTGGAAACTCTTGAAAAGAGACTCAAGAAGAGGAAGCTTTCCGTAACGGTGGCCAACAATGGGGAAGACGCCCTTGCACTGTTGGAGCAGACTCCTCTCGACGTCGTGGTCCTCGATGTTAAAATGCCGGGGATGGGCGGCCTCGAAGTGCTTCGACGGATCAAGGCAAGCAAACCTTACGTGGAAGTCATCATGCTGACGGGGCATGCGAATGTCGAAATGGCCATAGAGGGAATGGAGCTTGGTGCATTCGATTACCTCATGAAGCCCATGGACATTGACGAACTCCTTTACAAGCTCCAGGACGCCTATAAGAAGAAGCTCCTTCACGAAAGAAATGCTGCCGAAAGAGCAACGGAAGTTCCCTGAGCATCACCCCGCCCCCAGACCGATATGGTGCGTTTCCGGCCAGGGATAGACGAAAGCGCTCATGACGTGCCTTTGGGCCACGGACTTTTCGACCGAAGAATTCCTGCATTTTACCTTCAGAGGTGTTATGGGTATTCTGTCGAACTTATTGGAGAAGCTTGGTCTCAAGAAATCCGTCGAAAGATTGACCGACTTGGAAATCGAAAACCTGCGCACCGTCTTCAAGGCCCGATATCACAATTTCAAACTGCTGTTGAGTGCGAACAACAAGGCGCTCGAGATCATGGCGGACATGGAGGATGCGTTGCGGGGCACGCGTCCGTTCGGAATGTCCTTTGTCAGGGCCAACAGCACGGCGGTGCTGGTAAACGTCTACCGCATCATCAGGAACCTCGATCAACTTGCCCCGGGCAAATACCACGAACTCTACGACAACTTCAAATCGATCCAGGAAGGCATCGATCAACTGCTCTCCGGCAAAAAACATACCCGGGAGACGAGCCTGGTTTTCTCGTTATCCCGGGTCAACAGGCACATGGCCGACATTGTCGGCAGCAAGATGGCGAATCTCGGCGACGTTTTCAATGAACTTCGGCTGACGGTGCCCCGCGGGTTTGTAATCTCCGCCTCCGCCCAGGAGTACTTCTTCGAACACAACGATCTCCAGGCGGAAATCGACCGGAGACTCCAGGCTTCCGATGCCGAGCAACTCGACCAGCTTTACGAACTGAGCGCCGACATTCAGCAACTGATCATACGCGCGAAAGTGCCGAAAGTCGTCGAAGAGGCCGTCAGGGATGCCTATCACGAGCTTGAAAAGACCGCGGGCGCGGACGTCAAGGTATCCATGCGCAGCAGCGCGCTGGGCGAAGACAGTGCCGGAATGTCTTTTGCGGGGCAGTATCGGTCCGAACTCAACGTGAGTTCCGAGCACCTGCTCGACGCGTACAAGGAGATCATCGCCAGCAAGTACAGCTTGCAGGCGATCGCCTACCGTTTAAACCGGGGCATTATGGACGAGGACGTTTCCATGTGCGTCGGGTGCATGGCGATGGTCAACGCCCGTTCCGGTGGAGTCATATACTCCCGCAATCCGCTCAATATCCGGGACGACAGCATCACCATCCATTCCGTCTGGGGGTTGCCCAAATCCGTTGTGGACGGCAGCGTCGCAACGGATCGCTTCATCGTATCGCGAAGCAAGCCGTGTTCCATTACGGGCAGGGACATACAACCCAAGAGGCAGAAATTCGTCTGTTATCCGGAAGAGGGGGTCTGCCGGCTGGATGTTACCGGCGAGAACGCCGCGATGCCTTCGATCAGCGATGAAGAAGCGGGCGCGCTCGCAGCCATAGCCGAGAGGCTGGAGGAATACTACGGTTCGCCTCAGGATATCGAATGGGCGATCGATACGGCCGGAACCCTGTATGTTCTGCAATGCCGCCCGCTCAAGCAACTCGACCCGCCGGGCCGGGAATCCTCTGAAATGAGGCCGAAAACGGAAGATGACGCAGACATTCTGCTCGAAGGAGGGGCCACGGCGAGCCCCGGCATTGCCGCCGGACATCTTTTTGTGGTCAGAAAGAACAGCGATACGCTCCGTTTCCCGGAAGGAGCGATCCTCGTGGCTCCTCAGGCAATGCCCCGACTGGCCGCGCTGTTGAGCAGGGCCGTTGCCCTCGTCACCGAACAGGGAAGCGCCGCCGGGCATCTCGCAAACGTGGCCCGGGAGTTCGGCATTCCCGCCATCCTGGGATTGCAGTCGGCCACCGAAGTGCTGGCAACCGGCGATCTGGCGACGGTGGATGCCGACGGCAGGAGGGTCTATCGGGGTATAAAGGAGTCTCTCCTCGATCAATCTAGGGTTCCGAAGACCAGGCTGATGGAGGGCAGTCCGATCTTATCCCTCGCCACGGAAGTTTCCAGGCATGTCGTGCCCCTGAATCTCATCGATCCCGACAGGGCCGATTTCAAGCCCGGATGCTGCCGCACCTTGCACGATATCACCCGTTTCTGCCACGAAAAGGCCGTCAAGGAAATGTTCAGTTTCGGAAAAGAGCATCACTTCTCGGAACGGGCCAGCAAGCAACTGGTCTGCGGCTTCCCGATGCAATGGTGGGTGATCAATTTGGACGACGGCTTCAAAGAGGATGTGGAAGGCAGGTTCGTCGCCCTCGACAATATCGTTTCCATTCCCATGCTCTCGCTGTGGGAAGGCATTGTAGCCGTCCCGTGGGCCGGTCCGCCGCCGGTTGACTCCAAAGGGCTCATGTCCATTCTCCTCGAAGCAAGCACGAACCCGGCGCTGGACCCTTCCATGCCCAGTCCGTACAGCAACAGGAATTATTTCATGCTGTCCCGGAACTTTTGCAGCTTGAACTCGAGATTCGGCTTCCATTTTTCGACTGTTGAAACCCTGGTCGGAGAAAGACCGAACGAAAACTACATCAGTTTTCACTTCAAGGGCGGAGCCGCCGATTTTCCAAGGCGCCTGCGGCGCGCTCGGTTTGTTGCCGGGCTTCTCGATGAATTCGATTTTCGCACCGAAGTGCGAGAAGACGGTTTGATGGCGAGGATCGAGGGATACGACCAAGAGTTCATGAAAGAACGGCTGAAGGTCCTCGGATATTTGCTGATCCACACGCGCCAGTTGGATATGGTCATGTCCAACGACGCCTCTTGCCAGGAGCATCGGCAGAAACTCCTGAACGATATTGCTGGGTTTATGAATGCTTCGTCGACATCCAGCGGCGCATCCTCTCCCTCTTTCCCCACCTGACGGCACAAAAATGCTCCTGCTTCTGTAAATCGAGCACATCCGCCCGTTGACGGATCGCGCGAATGCGCCTATGAGATGGCTTGCCGGGGCTAATGCGATCGTTCTCCAGTGTTCCGGGAACTTCGCGGGGCTCGATCACGGCCGGAAGGGACATCTTGGCCAGGTCGGTATTATGATATAGAATGGTTGTGAAGAATTTTCCTTTGCACATTGTTCTTTTTTCCTAATCCCGCGCAATCGTCTCTTTTGCCCCTTCGTAAAAGGAGATGCCATATGTCCACAATGAAGAAAAAACGTATATTGATTGCCGTCGACGGTTCTCTCCAGGCCCTGGAGGCGGTGCGTTACGTAAGTAAAGTGCTGCCAGGGGAAAGGATCGGCGTTGTTTTGATGCATATCGTGACCAGGGTGCCTGAGTCCTTCTGGGACCTGGAGCACGAACCCGCATACCACTATCGAATTGTCGACATCGATGAATGGGAAGCCCGCCAGCGGAAGATGGTCGATGAATTCATGGACCACTCGCGGGATATGCTCCTCGGTGCCGGCGTCCGTGAGCAAGATTTGACCGTGACCGTACGCGACCGCAAAGAAGGGATCGCAAGAGACATTATTGCGGAATCGCGGAAGGGATTTGACGCGGTCGTTGTCGGACGCAGGGGGGTGAGCGAGTTGAAGGATATGGTTCTCGGCAGCATTGCCAACAAGCTCATCGAAAGGCTTTCCGCCTGCCCCGTGTGGGTGGTGGGTGGTGCACGGTCCTGCGAAAGAATCCTCCTGTGCGTGGACGGTTCGGAAGGTGCCGGACGGGCGGTTCAGTCCGCCGCCGGCATGCTTGCCGGCGCTCCCGACGTGCAAGTGACCCTGCTGCACGTCGACAGAAGCATGAACATCTTCCGACAGGTCTTCGGCGGGGCCCCACGCCCGGAGAGAGAGGGGGAATTGGCCAAAGGGGCCGAGGGAGAAGCGGAAGCGGCAAGCCGGAGGATCCAGCCGGCATTCGATGAAGCGAAAAACATCCTGTTGCAGTCCGGTCTGCCCGGAGACAGAATCGTCCAGCACATCCTGACCGGGGCCGGCAGCCAGGCCGGCGCCATAGTCGACTACGCCGAACGGGAAGAATATGGAACGATCGTGGTCGGGCGAAGAGGACTGACCAAAGTCCAGGAATTCTTCATGGGCCGCGTCAGCAATAAGGTCGTGCAACTGGCGAAGGACAGAACGGTGTGGGTGGTGAACTGAACGCCACCCGGAAAACGCGATGGACGCCCGGCGAGCATGCGGGGGCTCGAAAGCTATTTACGCTGAAGTCTCTATGAGCGAGCGCAGGACTTTCAAGTTCTCCCTGTCCTTTTCCAGGCCATTTTCCTTTGGGGTTTCCAGGACCATCGGGTGCCCGGAAAAACGCGAATCGTTCAGCAGATGCCTGAACGCGGCCAGTCCGAGTTCGCCCTCGCCAATGTGCTCGTGGCGGTCGACCCGTGCCCCCAACCCCTTCTTGCTGTCGTTCAGATGGAAGAACTTCAGGCGGTCGAACCCGACGACTTCGGCAAACTTGCGGAAGGTTTCCGCGTACGTTTCCGCAGTCCGTATATCGTAGCCGGCGGCAAAGGCATGGCAGGTGTCGAAACAGACCCCGAGAGAACCGCTGAACCGTGAAGAACCGATGATATGGGTGATTTCTTCAAAGCTGGAGCCGAGATTCGTTCCCTGCCCCGCGGTGGTTTCGAGCAACACGGCGACCTCGGGCGCATTTGCCCGCTCTACGGCCTTGTCCAGATTGCTCACGAAACGTTCCAGTCCGGCTTCCACACCCTGTCCCAAGTGCGAACCGGGATGTGTGATGAGGTAAGGTATCCCGAGAATCCCCGCCCTTTGCAGTTCTTCGGCAAAGGCGTTCACCGATTTTTCGAGAATCGCCGGATCGAGCGCGGCCAGATTGATGAGGTAGCTGTCGTGTGCCGCAACGGGGACCTTGCCGCATTCAACCCAGTTTTCCCGAAAAAGGCGGACGGCTTCCTCGGAGAGGGGAACGCTGCGCCACTGCCTCTCACTCTTGGTGAACAACTGCAAAGCATCGCCGTCTACTTGCCGCAGTCGCTCGAGGGAGAGATGCAGCCCGCCGGAAATGGACATATGGGCACCCAAAAGAGGCATGGTGGTTACTCCGCTGACATAATGAAAAGAAAGCTGCACTCGAATTCCGCACGAGGCTTTTATATAGCGGTTCCCGCCGCTCGCCGCAAGGGCTTGCGGCGAAACGAACGCTCACTTTCCTACTGTGCTGTATGCCATCGGGAGATTATCTGCTAATATAAAAAATTTGCGCAACAGGAATTTTGCGACGCGGAGAATCAGGGCAGGGCGGCTGGAACAGTCTTCCGGTCCATCAGGGCTTTCTCATGAATGCATTCAGTCCCTGACTGCCCGCAAATCTATCGGTTTCGAACCGGCATATTGCAGGAGACTTGCCATGATCGATCGCTACACGAGACCCGAGATGGGCCGCATATGGACTGTCGAGAACAAATACCGCAAATGGCTGGACGTGGAGGTGGCCGCCTGCGAGGCGCTGGCCGAGGCGGGTGAAATTCCGCCCGAAGACCTGCGGGACATCAGAGAAAAGGCTGGCTTCGACATCGATCGGATCGCGCAGATCGAGAGCGAAACACAGCACGATGTCATCGCCTTCCTGACGAGTGTAGCCGAGCATGTAGGTCCAGCTTCCCGCTTCATCCACCAGGGGCTCACTTCCTCCGACGTTCTGGACACGTCCATGGGCCTCCTCCTCGTGGAAGCCTCCGATCTGCTGATCCAGGACATGGAAAAGCTGTTGGTCGTCCTGAAGAGAAGGGCCTTCGAGTTCAAGGGAACGGTCATGATCGGAAGGTCCCACGGCATCCACGCGGAACCGATCACGTTCGGCCTGAAGTTCGCGGTCTGGTATGCGGAAATGCAGCGAAACCTGGACAGGCTGAAGCATGCGCGGGAATCCGTGCGGGCCGGGAAGATTTCGGGAGCGGTCGGGACTTATGCCAATATCGATCCGAAGATCGAAGAGTCCGTCTGTAGAAGGCTTGGATTGAACCCCGCTCCCGTAAGCACCCAGATCATTCAGCGCGACCGCTATGCCGAATTCTTCACCACTCTGGCCATCATCGGTTGCTCGATCGAAAAGATAGCCGTGGAGATCCGGCACCTCCAGAGAACCGAAGTCAGAGAGGCCGAAGAATACTTCGCAGCGGGCCAAAAGGGTTCCTCCGCCATGCCTCACAAAAGGAACCCCATCGCCTCGGAAAACCTCGCGGGCCTGTCGCGGATACTTCGCGGAAACGCCCTTGCCGCAATGGAAAACGTTCCGCTCTGGCACGAACGCGACATCAGCCACTCATCAGTCGAGCGGGTCATCGCCCCCGACTCCACAATACTCCTGGACTACATGCTGGCCCGCCTTACGCGCGTTCTGGACCGGCTGGTGGTTTACCCGGAGAATATGCTCAAGAACCTCGCACTGACCGGCGCGCTGTATTTTTCGCAGCGGGTGATGCTGGCGCTTACTCATAAGGGGCTTTCCCGAGAAGATTCCTATCGCATGGTTCAGCAAAACGCGATGGCCGTATGGAAGGAAGGCGGGCAGTTGAAAGACCGTCTGCAACGTGACCCCGAGGTCATGGCTCATCTGAACGCGCAGGAGATCGAGGCGATTTTTGATTTGCAGTATCATCTGAAGCACATCGACACGATTTTCGAGAAGGTGTTCGGCCCGGAGAGGGAAGGCGCCTGATCATAGCTTCCGGAAGGTATGGAACTGAGACATGAAATGCAGACCTCCACGGCCGGTTCGCCAGGAACCGGCCGCACGTACAGAAATCCCGGCGGGGGCTCGTGTTCCCGAACTGCTTGCCCCGGCGGGACAGATCGAGAGCTTTTTCGCGGCCCTCGAAAACGGTGCCGACGCCATATATCTCGGGCTCAAGCAACTGAGCGCGCGGGCCACGGCCACGAACTTCACACTGGACGAACTGGCGCAGCTGGTTCCCTACGCACATTCAAGGAACACGTCCATATACGTTGCCGTAAACAGCGCGCTCACCGCTCCGGAATTCCCCGGCATCCTCGATCTCCTCAACGCTCTCTCGGAAATCAGCCCGGATGCCCTGATCGTCCAGGACCCGGGGATCATCCTGCTCGCAAGGAAATTTTTCCCCGAACTCAAGCTTCACGCGAGCACTCTGGCGGGCGTGCACAACCATGCCGGCGTAAACCGTCTTCACCGGATGGGCGTCGACAGGGTCGTACTGGCACGTGAGTTGAAACTGGAAGAAATCGAGTCGATCGCTTCGAAGACAACCGCCGGGCTGGAGGTTTTCGTCCACGGCGCACTCTGCTATTCCTATTCCGGATTCTGCCTCACAAGCAGTTACAGGGGAGGGCACAGCGGACTCCAGGGAAAATGCGTGCAACCGTGCCGGCTGCAATTCAGGCAGGGGAAAAACGAAGGCTTTTTTCTCTCATGCAACGATCTCTGTGCCCTTCCGTTTCTGCCCAGGTTGAAGCGCATGCGGATTGCGGCGTTCAAGATAGAAGGCCGGATGAAACCCGCGGATTACATCGCGATGGTCGTGAAAGCCTACCGCCACGTCCTGGACGCGCCTGCGGGGAAGGAAGAAGACGCTCTTGCCCAGGCCCGGGAATGGCTGGCCCAATCGCCTTCACGGCGCCTTACCACGGGGTTCCTCGGAGACGACTTCCAATCGGAAATCCTCACACCCCACCGGTCCGGGTCCAGCGGACTCTGGATCGGTACGGTGAAAAAAATTGAAAACAACAGGATGATCGTTGCACTGCGGCAGACGATCCGCTCCGGCGACCGTCTGCGGCCCGAGTCACGGGAAGCCAGGGAGAAGAGCGCTTTCACTGTTGCCGAAGTCTTCACAGCATCGGGCACTCCCGGTCAGCAGGGGAATGCGGGTGAAAACGTCCTGCTGCCGCTGCTGTCCGGCGTGGTTCCCGGAGACCGCCTCTTCAAGGTCGGGACCAGGACGAAGACTTCCGCCGCGGGCCTGTGGCAGAAGGTGCGCACAGACGCGGTGCCTTTTTATGCACGTGCGTTCCAGGGGAAGGAAGACGTCGTCGGTACCTGGCCCGAAGTCAATCGCCAGACTTCGCGCGCGGAAGAAACAGTGGTTCTGAAGGTGGGAAGCTGGGCGGCAATGTCGGACGCCTTTCGCTCGACCGCGCAGATGATTTTCCTCACCGCTTCGCGGCAGAACCTCGAACTGGTAGCACGGCAGCGTTTGAGCCCTGTTCTCAGGAAGCGCTTCATGTGGTCTCTTCCTGCCCTGATCCCCGAAAAGGAACTCGAATACTACCGTGCCGCGGTAAACTGGTATGCGGGCAAGGGCTACACCGCCTGGGAATTGAACAACTGGGCACATTTCGACCTGTTCGAAGGAGACCGCAGCCGTCTAGCTCTTATGGCCGGCTATCGCTTCAACGTCAGAAACGCGGCGGCTGTCGCCGCCATGGCGGATGGCGGCTGCCGGTGGACGGTGCTTTCCCTGGAGATTACCCGGGAGGAACTCGCCCATCTGGGAGCCACACCCTTGAGTTCCATACCCGTCGTGCCCGTCTATGCGTGGCCGCCTCTCTTCACTTCCAGGCTGGTTCCCCGGCTGAGTGAAGAGAAACCGTTCATGACGCCGAAAAACGACGTCTATCTCTTTCGCAAGCGTCCCGGCCACTCCGTCATATACGCCGACCGTCCAATGAACTGGTTCGGACAAATGCCCTTCCTCCGCGAACAGGGATACCGCCACTACCTGCTGGACTGCAGCGAGGGGCCACAGGAACCCGGCAGGGACCTCGACCGCCTTCTGAATAACTTCAGGGCTGCAAGGGCAGAGGAACCCTTTTCCCTTTTCAACTTCGAGCGCAGACCCTGACCGGTACGGGTCCCGTTCAATGGATGAGCCGCCGGTGCATGGACGCCAGGGCCAGGGGGAAAAAGACGACGCAGAACAGCAGCAGGTAGGCGGCCGGCCAGAGAAGGTCGGCCGTGAGCATCCCCAGGCAGAGCCGACGGGTCATCTGAACGAGATGGGTCAACGGCAGAACCATGGCTATTTTCTGCGCCCATTCGGGAAGCCCTGAAAGAGGGAAAAACGTTCCGCTGAAGAGAAACATGGGGGTGATAAAGAGAAAGACGGGAAGGTTGAACATGTCGATGCTCGGGACGATACCCGTAAAGAACATCCCGATGCAGCCGAAGGCGAAACCCCACAGGAATGCAAGCGGAAGGACGCCCAGGGCTTCCGGATAGCTGACCAGCCCGAAAGCACTCACGACCGAGAGCATGATGGTTGCGGCGATGACCGACTTGGTCGCTCCCCACATGATTTCACCGACGATCACCTCCTCAAGGGAAAGGGGTGTCGCCATCATAGCATCGAACGTTTTCTGGTAATACATCCTCACGAAGGACGCATAGGTGTTTTCGAAGAAAGCGTTTTGCATGATCGCGATGGCGAGCAGGGAAGGGGTGATGAAGGCAATGTAGGACATCTCCCGGCCCTCGAACGAGATATCTCCGACGAGAGTGCTCAGGCCCACGCCGAATGCGAGCAGGTAAAAAAGCGGCTCCAGAAGAGGGGGCAGGAAATTGACCAGCCAGATCTTCCTGTAAACGACCAGATTCCTTTGCCAGATTCTCATGAACCGAACGGATATGTTGGAAAGTCTCATGTTCGTCATTCCCGCAGCGCCCTGCCGGTCAACCGGAGAAACACATCCTCCAGGGTCGCCATGCGCTTCACACAATTTTCCAGGCAATATTCACGGCCTATCGTTTCGAAGAGCCGATCTCCTTCTTGACCGTAAATGATCAGCCGATGCTCGAGGTTGTCGTGCATGAGTCCCTGCGTTCGGACCCATTCAAGCAGTTTCCCGGGTGGCGAACTCACTTCTATGACGTCGTGGCCGGCATATTCGCGGATGAGATCCGCCGGCTTTCCCTGAACGAGGATTTTGCCGTGATCGACTATAATCAGCCTTTCGCACAGGCGTGAGGCTTCGTCCATGTTGTGTGTCGTCACCAGGATGGAGAGTCCTCTGGTCCTCAGATCTTCCAGCCGGTCCCAGACCTGGTGGCGGGATTGCGGATCCAGGCCGGTCGTGGGTTCGTCCAGTATCAGCAGTTCCGGATCGTTGATGAGAGCCCGGGCGAGCACCAGGCGACGCATCATGCCCCCGGACAGGTTGGTGACCGTGTCCTGCATGCGGTGGTCGAGTGCAATGAACTCCAGGAGCTTGACCGCCCGCTCCCTCGCTTCCTTTCTGGGCATGTTGAAGTAGCGGGCGAAGACTTCGAGGTTCTGGAGCACGCTCAGGTCTGGATCGAGATTGTTGTCCTGCTGGCAGACGCCTATGGCCGCGCGAATGCTGCGCCACCCCGTGCGCATGTCGATCCCGAAGACCTTCAACTGGCCCTCCGTCATCGGGGAAAACCCGTACAGCATGCGAATGGTGGAGGTCTTCCCCGCACCGTTGGGACCCAGCAGGCCAAGGCATTCGCCCGCGCGAAGATGAAAGGAAATATCGTCGACGGCGACGAAATCGCCGAATCTCTTCCGAAGGTTCTTTGCCTCGATGACCAACTGAGACCGCTGCAACATGAAATATCCTCTTCCGTCGGCAGATCGCGCCGCGCAAAAATCCCACTGCCCGAAGCTCTATCTTCACCATATTCACAAACGGCCGGAGATGAAGCTCATTTCTCATGGAGCACCGCCGAAGCCGTTGTGGAGAAGCGACTTCAATGATAAGCAAACCTTCCCAAGAGTACAAGGAGTGATGCTGCAGGGACGGAGTGGGAAAAACGCCAGGGACGCACCATTGCTCCCTCGAACGCGAAAACTGTTGCCATCCTCCAGCCTGCATGGTGTATAAACGGTTGCAGGAACAGGACAAGCGTACGGATCGTGCGTTATTCTTCCAGACATGCAGAGTGGTCTAAGCCGTATGACAAGGATCGTGAAAGACGTTGTAATCATAGGCGCAGGCGCTGCCGGACTGATGTGCGCCATCGAAGCGGGAGGACGCGGACGCTCCGTCGTGGTCCTGGATCACGCCGGGAGAATCGGGAACAAGATCCGGGTGTCCGGCGGCGGGCACTGCAATTTTACTAACACGAACGCCGGCTTTGAGCACTACCTTTCCAACAATCCTCATTTTTGCAGATCCGCCCTTGCACGCTTCACACCACGGGATTTCATGGCGCTCGTCACCGCACACGGGATTCGTCACTTCGAGAAGAAGCTCGGGCAGATGTTCTGTCTTGGCAGTGCCGGGCAGATCGTGGAAATGCTGATTGCTCTTTGTCGAAAAGCCCGGGCCGAACTGGTTCCGGGCTGCCAGGGCATACGGGTGAGCCGGAACCGCTCCTTCATCGTAGAAACCGCCGGTATGGCCTACGAGGCGGAATCTCTCGTCATTGCGACCGGAGGTCTCTCCATGCGAAATCTCGGAGCCACAGGCTTCGGGTATGATATAGCCAGGCAGTTCAAGCTGCGCGTGACCCCGTTGAGACCGGCTCTGACGCCGTTCCGGTTCAGGAAGGAAGATATCGCCCGGTACGGTTCGCTGAGCGGCGTTTCCTTCGACGCCATCGTTCATTGTGGCGGCAAGAATTTTCACGAGAGTGTGCTGTTCACACACAGGGGGTTGAGCGGTCCGGCGATGCTGCAGGTGTCTTCCTATTGGAAAGAGGGCGATTCGCTCCGGGTCGATCTGCTTCCCGGAATCGATTTTCCGGGAATCCTTCAGGAGAAATCCCGGGGAAAGATCCACCTGGCTACGCTGCTCAGCCGGTTCCTTCCAAAACGGTTTGCATTGAAATGGTGCGACCTGTTCATGCCATCCAGGCCGCTTTGCCAGTTTTCACAGAAAGAACTCGCGCAAATCAATGTGGGCCTCCACGAATGGATCATCCTCCCGGCGGGACTCGAGGGATTCGAAGTGGCGGAAGTCACGATGGGTGGTGTGGATACGAACGAACTGTCCTCGAAAACGCTGGAGGCCCGGTCTGTACCCGGCTTGTATTTTATTGGAGAAGTCCTGGACGTCACGGGTCAGCTCGGAGGTTTCAATCTCCAGTGGGCCTGGTCTTCCGGATTCACAGCCGGACAATATGCCTGATTCCGATCCGATGGCAGGACGATCTGCATGAGTCGAAAACAGCGGGGCGAAATGGACATGGCGACGATCGTCGAACGCTCGTGACGTATTCTCCTCCGGCAACTGCGTGGTAATGTTGCACAGGTGAGGCAGGCGGCAAGCGAGGAGGGCGATGGCCCTGGAAATAAACCGAATCTTTTCATCGAGGTCTTCGGCGATGACTATTCTGTATGCTGCCGCCCTGGTCTACGTGATCCTGGCGTTCGCTCTCTTCCTCTTTCAATCGCGCCTGATCTATTTTCCCGAACGCCGGATCGTTGGCACGCCTCACGACATGGGTCTTCCCTTCGATGTCGTCTCCTTCAAGACGCAAGACGGATTGACCCTCTCGGGCTGGTTTGTCCCCGGCGGAGAACGCTCCGCGGTGATGCTCTGCTGCCATGGAAACGCCGGGAACATTTCAGATCGTCTCCTGTTCGTGGAATTCCTTCACCGCCTTCATGTCAGCGTTTTTCTCTTCGACTACCGGGGCTACGGAGACAGTGAAGGCATGCCGGAGGAACGAGGGACTTACCTGGACGCTGCGGCTGCATGGCAATACCTGGTTGAGGAGCGAAAGGTCGTCCCCGGGCGAATCGTCGTACACGGGCAGTCTTTGGGTGGTCCGATCGCCGCATGGCTGGCCAGGGAGAAAAACCCGGCAGCGCTCATCCTGGAATCCACCTTCACTTCGCTCCCCGATCTTGCCTCGCAAATTTACCCGTTTTTTCCCGTGCGATTGCTGGCCCGATACAAATACTGCACAGAGAAATACCTTCAGGGGCTGCGTTGTCCGGTCTTGATCATTCACAGCCGTGAAGACGAAACCGTTCCGTACGAGCACGGCACGAGGCTGTACCAGGTGGCTCATGAACCCAAGCGGTTCCTGGAGTTGCGAGGGGATCACAACGGCTGTTTTTTGACATCGGGCGATTCTTATGCGAAAGCGTTGGACGAGTACATTCAGCAGTACACGGAGAAATGAGGGAAACGTATTGCTAATTATTATCCAATGATTATAGTTATTCCGCCTGGCCGGGACAACGTTGTCCCGGCCGGCAATCTTTGTCACTATTTTGAGCAATCTCTTGAACCGGTCAGCCACTGGAGGAAAAGATGAGAAGGCGTTGGAGCTTGTTCGAAACTTGCATGAAAAGTCTGCTCCCTGTCGTGACGATCGCCGTTCTTCTTGCCGGATGCCAGACCACACCCTTCGGCATGGTGGGAGGTTCGGTCGCCCCGGGGGAGCGGATTGTGCTGCCGGAGAGCGGGCAACAAAAGGGAACATTTGAAACGAGAGATCTCGCGGTCGCTTATCGCCTGGACAGGGCGGGCGGAAACTTGAACGTCGACGGAACCGTTCATTTTGCCGAATACCTGAGAGTCAACTTCGGCCAGATACGCAATTTCAACCTCGGCGTCGCGTTCGTCGATGCGCAGGGGAAGGTGGTCGGATCCAGGGGGCTTGCCAATATAGCCTGGCAAGTGATCTCGCTGGACGGTACTCTGCCGTTCCGTACCGGGATGCAGCTTCCGCCGGGTACGACTTCCATAGCCTTCACCTATGGCGGAGAAGTGAGATCCACCGACAGCGAAGGGTCCGACAACACGAGCATCTGGCATTTTCCGATCCAGAAATGATTCCTGCCGCGAAAGCGGGCCGCAATCCTGCCGCCCGCTTTCGTTTCCACATCCCCGTACCGACATGCTTTCCGGCCTCAGTAGAGCCTACGGCTTTGCCATGGCAGGGAATATGCGATCGTCTGCCGCCTGATCCGCTCGATGAGCGAAGAATCCGCGGAAAACGGGATATCCGGCGGGGAGGGCAGGGGGAGGTCGAGGGTCCCCGCGAAGGGGGTCGCTTTCAGATTCAGGTTGTAGGCCATCACCATGAGCGTTTCGAGATTCACCGTGTCCGCTATGTTGTAAGCCAGCAGCGTTTCAAGAGCCCTTTCATTTTTCCTGTTCAGGTATTCCTGCCAGAGAAACACGGCGAAAAGGCCATCCACTCCTTCGAGTTCCTTTCTACCGATTCCGAGTTTCATCTCGCATCCCTTCAGTCCTCCGCTATAGCCGAGGCTCTTCAGCACATACCGCAGATCGATGTGCGCCTGGTCCATGCCCAGGCCCAGCCGACTTTGTATGAAGGGCAGATCGAAACATTTCCCGTTGTACGTTACCAGGACCTGGTAACGTACAACGGCTTCTCTGAAATCCTGCATATTGCGGCCGTGCACGTAGCACGAGACGGATCGGCCGTCGTACAGGGAAATGGTGGTGATGTAGTCTTCCGGACCGCCCATGCCCGTGGTTTCGATGTCCAGGTAGGCGACGGAGTCTCTGAATTCCGCGAAGATACGCCAGACCTGTCCCACCGGCATGGAATCGGCAAAGTAGGCGGCATCGCGGTCCTTGAGGCGAGCCAGGGAGCGGTCGACATGCTCCTTGAACGATTGTGATTTCCTTCCGCTGAAAGGGAGACTACCCGGAGAAGCGTCCAGGAAATCATCCCACGCCAGAATGCCGGAAGTCCACAGGCGGCGCTCCGTAGGAATGCCAATCCCGGGCATGTGGCAGAAGCTGTTCTTGAGCATCTCGTCTCAATCCGTTGCTGCGAATTCGCCGAGCGGCCATCCAGGCTGGGTGGCATACGCTTCACGAATATTCTTCCAAAATGCCTCTCCCCCCTGCGGTGCCGCAGCGAAGAGGCGCCATCCAACGACGCGGTCGTTTTTTCTCGTAAACCGTGCAGAGAGTCTAATGCAAACGAGGAATACCGGCAAGTCGGAGATGATTGCGACAGGAGGGGGCATTTCATGGGATGGCCGCCGCGGTCGGCAGGGCTTTGGCACGGGCATGCACGTTTCATGTTCCATGCCTCAAAGACGATTCCCAGCCCGGCGTCGCTGCAACAACCGGGCGGGGAGGGTTTACACGGCGGGGCAGTACACCGGAGGAGTTCCGGCGGTTTAAGCCCCGCCAGGGCTGTCAGGATTTTTCGTTCTCGCCGGACATCATTCCGGAACCGTGCCCTCGCGCATGCCTGTCGGATTTCATGCAGTTCATGCGGGCCGTGTGCATTTTCTTGAAGTCTTCCCGCATCTCCTTGCGCTGAGTGGCCAGTTCGTTGAGGACGGCAGCCATTGCAGCCAACTTCTGATCGCCGCTCGCTGCATTCATTGCCGACACTTTCTCGTCCAGCCTCTTGTCCATGTCCTCCATATGCGAACTCATCTGCTCGTGCAAGGCCTTCATGTCCTTGCATCCCATCATATCGGCTGATGAACCGGAGCTATGTTTATGAGCGCCCTGAGACGCCCCGGGCGCAACCGGACCGGACTTGCTTTGCTGGGCAATAGCCGAAAAGGCGAACAACAGGAATGACAATACCAGAGGCAATGCCAAAAACATCTTCTTCACTGTAAACTCCTCAAATCATCAATGGTTCCGTTTCGATCGTCACCATATTCGAACCCGCCGAGCCACAGACCCCGCTCGCGAGTCATGGAGTCGTTTACTAAAAGATAAAGATTCTTTCCGGATAAGCAATATTAATTTTTTGGATTGAAGCGGAAGAAGCGGGGAGAAAGGAAACCGGGCATGGCCGGAGCCATGCCCGGGGATGATCCGGACTCAGTCTCTCCTGCCTCCGAAAATTCTCAGCAGCATGAGAAAGAGGTTGATGAAGTCCAGGTAGAGCCGCAGGGCGCCGATCACCGCCCCCTTGCGCTCCGATTCGGAATCCGTGAACCCTTGCAGGCTCATTTCCTTGATCTTCTGCGTATCGTATGCGGTCAGGCCCACGAAAACGATGACGCCCGCGATGGTGATCACCCAGTAAATGCCCTCATTCTGAAAAAACAGATTGACGAGCGATGCGAGCACGACTCCGATCAGGCCCATGAACAGGAAGCTTGACCACGAGGTAAGATCTTTCCTGGTGGTATAGCCGTACACGCTCATGATCCCGAAGGTTCCCGCCGTCACGAAGAACGTGCTGGCGATCGACGACTGCGTGTAGGCAATGAATACGGCCGAGAGCGTCAGGCCGTTCAAAGCCGAGTAAACAAAAAACATGAGCATGGCCGTCGAGGACTGCACTCTGTTGATTCCGGCGCTCATCGCAAATACGAGGGCCAGTTCGGCGATAATGAGACCGAAAAAGACCATCGGTGTTCCAAAAATGAAACTCAGCATGGCCTGGCTCGATGCCGTAAACATCGATACCAGGGCTGTAATGGCCAACCCCAGCCCCATCCAGTTATATACCCGGCGGACGAACTCTCCCTGTACCGCAGCGACCCGTTCCCGTTGAACATAAAACTGACTATCCATACCCGGCATCCTTTCATTCTGTCATTGACTCTCCAGGCACTTCGGGAATTCGACCACCGTGCTTCCCCCTCAGCCTGGCATCCGTCGAGCTTCAGCCTCTCAGATTACATTCAAAACTGCCGTAGTATAACCGATTATTGCGCATCATGATAAATATAATATTTGCAGGTTGCATGTCGAGTCCAAAACCATCGTCAAAACCATTGCAAACAGTGTGATGCAGCATCATCGGAGTTCGCTTTCGTTTCCCCTTTCGGCCACCTTTTTTCAAAGATTCGCTTCGGAACAGGACCAAGTTTCCAATGATCGAATTGTAAAGATTCCAGCACGCATGATAATATGCACCATCAACCGTATCGGTCGGCGCGCCATGCCGGCAGAGCAATTTCCCGGAAAGAGACTTCAAGTGGAAAAATTTGGCAGCATCCCAGACCATGATCCCGTTCTGCAGGACACCCACGGAGCCCGTACGCGCATCGTTCCGTCGAGGACTGAACTGGAAAGGCTCTACGCGCGCTATAACCGCCGGGAGTTCATCCACCCCGATCCACTCGAGTTCGTCTATCATTACCGCGAATCCCCGGACAGGGAAATTGCCGGGATCGTCGCGGCGCTGCTGGCATATGGAAGGGTGCGGCAGATACTGAAAAGCGTTTCCTTCATTCTCGAAAGGATGGGACCGTCCCCTCGGCAGTTTCTGATGGACAGTTCGAAGAATTCTCTCCTGAAGGCTTTCAAGGATTTCAAACACCGGTTCACGACGGGCGAAGAAGTATCCGCCCTGCTGGTCGGCTTGAAGAGAATACTCAAAAGACATGGTTCCCTGGAAGCCTGTTTCCTGCAGGGGATGAAGTCGGAGGATTCCAGCGTGCTCGCCGCCCTGGGCGAATTTTCCAGGGAATTGGGCGCGGGAGCGAATCCGGCCGGGAGCATGTTCCTGCCGACCCCGGAGCGGGGCAGCGCCTGCAAGCGCTGGAACCTGTTCCTCCGTTGGATGGTACGCTCCGACGAGGTCGATCCCGGCGTGTGGAAAAGCATCCCCTCTTCGTCACTGATCGTTCCCCTGGACACCCACATGCACCGGATCGCACTGGGAATGAAACTAACATCCAGGAAGCAGGCCGATATGCGAACAGCTCTGGAGATCACATCGGCATTCAGGAAAATCGTTCCCGACGACCCGGTGCGCTACGACTTTTCGCTGACGCGTCTGGGTATCCGTGACGGATTGGATGCGTAATGGACCGGCCGGGAAACCGCTTCTGACGCCCTTTGCTTTGCAGAGGCCCTGCTCTGAGACTATAATGGAAACGGTGCGGCCGAAAGGCCGGAAAGACGACCAGATTCAACGAGGAGGGAATGGTGATGCGCAGGACAGTCGTCGCAGTGTTTGCATTTTTGGTGCTCTTGTGCGTTGTCGCCGAGACAGCCCTGGCATTGACTCCCTTCGAGGTTTTCGAAGGGAGCGTTCTGAACCAGGTCGTGAAGCGCAACAAGTTGATCGTAGGTATGGAGATGAAATTCTTCCCGTTCGAATACGCCAGTGAAAAGGGCGAACCGATGGGCTTCGACGTGGAAATCGCGCAGCTCGCCGCGAAGGAACTCGGCGTCGAACTCGAACTCAAGGACATGGAGTTCAGCGGCCTCATTCCCGCACTCCAGGGCGGCAAGATCGACATGATCATTTCGGGCATGACCCGCACTCTGACGCGCGCGAAAGCGGTCAGCTTCACGCAGCCTTACTTCGAAACCGGTCTGTGCGTCCTGCTCAGCACAAAGAAGGCTCCGGATGTACAGGACGTGAAAGAATTGAACGCTTCCGACCGGATCATAGCCGTCAAGCTGGGAACGACCGGGGATCTGATCGCCGCGAAAATGCTGCCGAAGGCACAGCTGAACCGGTACAAGGATGAGACGGCCTGCGCCCGCGAAGTGGCCACGGGGCGGGCCGACGCGTTCCTCTACGACCAGCTTTCCATAGCCAAACATCAAAAGGAGAATCCGGACACGACCCGTGCACTGCTGAAACCTTTCACGTATGAACCCTTTGCCATTGCCATACGCAAGGGCGACTTCGATTTCCTGGGCTGGCTGAATATGTTCATTGAAACGATCCGTGCCGACGGTCGCTACCAGGACCTTTACCGGAAACATTTTCACGACATTTTGCAGTGATGCGGTTCTATGGCGCGCAGTATACTCCTTCGCCTGCTCATCGGGGCCGCGGCCGCGGCCTGTCTCTATCTCCTGTTCTATAACATGCAATATCCCTGGAACTGGCGGGTCCCCTGGGAATATCGCGCCCTGTTCCTGACGGGTCTGTATTATACGTTCATCGTCTCCGCGGGGGCGATCACCCTGGGAACCGTCCTCGGACTGGTTGGCGGCCTGGCCAAAGTATCCGGCAACATGCTCGCCCGGGAGTTGGCCACGTTTTACGTGGAGGTCTTCCGGGGGACTCCCCTTCTGGTCCAGATTTACGTTTTCTATTTTTGCATCGCCGCGGCGATGCACTTCGACAATCCGCTGGTCATCGGAACGGTCTCTCTGGCCTTCTTCTCCGGCGCCTACATTACCGAGATGGTCAGGGCCGGGATCGAATCCATCGACAGGGGACAGATCGAGGCCGCCATATCCACCGGGTTGAACAGCCGTCAGGCCATGCAGTATGTAATCTTTCCTCAGGCCCTCCGCCGGATTGTCCCGCCCATAACGGGGCAGTTCGTCTCGCTCATCAAGGACTCCTCGCTCCTGTCGGTGATTTCCGTGCGCGAACTGACCAAGGCGTCGGAGGTGATCAACGCCACCACGTACAAAACCTTCGAGGCGTACCTGCCCCTGGCGCTCTTTTATCTCCTCATCACCTATCCTCTCTCTTACATGACGAGCCGTCTGGAAAAGAGGATGAAGCGCGATTGAACGGGACTTCTCCTGCTTTCAGCCGGGCAAGCCGGTTTCCCCCGGCCTCCGGGAGATGCCCGGGAATGAGAAACGGTCGGTAAAATATACGATCTCCCTCCCGAATGCAGGAGCTTTGCAGGTTGATTTGTTTCCCCGGTTTTTCCATAATGCATGTCCAGAAAACAACGGCAGAACAGGAGATGAGCCTTGCTGGACGGAAATACAACTGGGACCACGCCGGAAAAACAGGGCTTCCCGCTGTTTCGCCTGCTCCTGTGGGGGGGCATCCTGGCCGTCCTGATACCGTTAGGCGCCATTCTTGCTCTTCATGTTCCGGCGGTGCAAAGGGCGATCATCGGGCCACTCGTCGGTATGGCCGGCAAGCAGGCCGGTGTGGACATCCGGGTGGAATCCTTCGACTGGAGCCCGCTTTCCCGCCTGGATCTCTTCCGGGTGAGGGTGCGATCCGATGGAAACGATCTTCTCGAGTGCCCGAAGGTCCGGATCATCTGTCATCTCTCGATGGAATG
Organism: Desulfobacteraceae bacterium; assembly: GCA_021372635.1. Lineage (GTDB taxonomy): Bacteria > Desulfobacterota > Syntrophobacteria > Syntrophobacterales > Syntrophobacteraceae > JAJFUA01. Next base: position 44,134 of record JAJFUA010000100.1, read on the forward strand.
GCCCTACCTTGTTCCCGAAGAACTGTACCTGGAAGATCCCCTGTTATCCCTGGAAAAGAGCGCGGCAGGTGAGTGGATCATCCCCGGCAGGCACAAGAACGGCGGCCCGAAAAATCTTTCCGGGGAACCTGCAGGCCGCCTTTTCACTCCTTTGCCCAGGGTCCGCATCTCCTCGGGCACCGTCGTGGTACACCAGGACGGGAAAACGGTGGGTACCATGCGCGGTATCACCGGCACGCTTTCCCTCAAGGTGGTGCAAGGGGCGGACGGCCCCGCAATCAAGCTGGATTTCGGACAGTGGCAGGGATGCGCGGGAAAATACGTCGAGACAGGCAGGGATTCCGAAAAAAATGGGCCGTCCCATGATCGGGCGGATGAAAAATCCGGGAACAGCCCTTATAATACGCTAAAATTGGATGCATCCATACGAACACTCCCTTTTCGCGCCTCCTGGGCGCGCACGGGAAGGGCCTGAATGCAGAGCGACGGGAGTTTTCCACCAGGACAAGTCTCCCGCATCGAACGTCAATCCGGCAGGGACCAGTCATTCGTCGGGAAGGTTCTCGCCCTTCGAGAAAACGAACGCGAGACTTCAAACGGGGTATCGATGATTTCCCAAAGCCCCGCGTCTGGTCCCAATTCAAAAATCGCGCCTGCCGGGGAAGCAGGAAAGAGAAGTCGCCGCGCAGGAGCGCCGTGCGTTTTCCGGCATCGCGGATTTTGTGATGGAGAGGAGCATATTCGATGAAGATTCAGGAAATTCGGGCAAAGGCAAAAGCGCTGGGCATCAATTCGTTTGGAAAAACCAAGGTGGAACTGGTCCGGGAGATACAGCGCCAAGAAGGGAACTTCGACTGCTACCACACAGCGACGGACCATTGCGACCAGCCTGAATGCTGCTTCCGTTCGTCCTGCCTGGAAAAAGGCAGGGAAACAGAACAAACAAAAAAGAATGGATAGAGGGACTGCCATATGGATTCTGAAATTGCCACCGAGGACAAGAACGTTCTTTTGAAGATTCAGAACAGCAGGAAGCCCGACCAGATTATCTATCTCACCCTCGTCAAACCGGACGGCCGGTTCCGGACCCGGGGGTTGAGCCACTACTTCGGCGTCGACGAAATATGTATCGAATCGGGGGAAGTCATCCAGTCATTGCCGGAATACGCCGAAGTGCTTTCCTTCCTTTTCGAAACCATGTCCGAGGCGCAGGATCTCGGTCTTCCATACACGTATCAGTCGGAATTCGTATTCAACGGTCTCGGATATACACTCCACAAGAAGGATGATTGTCGTCACCTGAAACGATCCTCCCTGCAAGAATCATAAAGGGGTTACGTAACAGATAGGGAGCATTAGAAAAAATGCGGTGCATAGGGAAGCCGGACGGCTTCCTCCGGCTCTTTTTACGGAGTCCCTGGCCAACCTTTGCAGCACACGTTCTGGCTACTCGCAGACCCGTTTTTTGCCCTGCAACGAATTTTCTCTTGAAATTGTAGTCAAAGCAGAAGATAGGAAAAGGGATTCTTCGTTCCGTATCATCTTCCGACCGTTGCAGTCTTCAACTGCACCTTGCGAACGTCCTGACCGTTTGCCGGCTTGAAGTTGACACAAAGGCGATTCCCTGATATATTCCGCGCATTTCTCAAGGGGCTCCATCGGGGGAACGGAAGAGTCTTTCCTATTTCTATTCAGCCACAAAGGAGGTTTACTATGAAGAGGGTTCTGCTGTTTTGTGCCTTGGCTTTGCTGCTGTCGTCCGCCACTGCCGGTGCGGCGGACACGGTAAAAATCGGTCTTATGGGTCCGATGACGGGTTCCTGGGCAAGTGAAGGGCAGGAAATGAAGCAGGTGCTCGACCTGCTGGCTGAGGAGTTGAATGCCAAGAGCGGCCTGCTGGGCAAGAAGGTCGAAGTGATTACCGAGGATGACGGTGGCGATCCGCGTACCTCCGCACTCGCTGCGCAGCGCCTCCAGACTCAGGGGATCGTGGCCGTCGTGGGTACGTACGGCTCGGCGGTGACCGAGGCATCGCAGAACATCTACGATGAGGCAAAAATCGTCCAGGTTGCAAACGGTTCAACGGCAATCCGGCTCACGGAAAAAGGCCTCAAGTACTTCTTCAGAACCTGCCCCCGGGATGACGAGCAGGCCAAGGTTGCCGTCAGCGCCATCGAAAAGCTGAAAGTGAAGAAGGTTGCCATCCTGCACGACAACACGACCTATGCCAAGGGCCTTGCCGATGAAACAAAGGGCCTTTTGAAGGGCGTTGAGGTTGTTTTCTTCGATGCGCTCACCCCGGGCGAGCGGGATTACACGGCAATCCTCACGAAATTGAAAGCGAAGCAGCCCGATGCGGTCTTCTTTACGGGCTACTATCCCGAAGCAGGTCTGCTCCTTCGTCAGAAGAAAGAAATGAACTGGGACGTTCCCTTCATGGGCGGCGACGCGACCAACAACCCCGACCTGGTGAAAATCGCCGGGAAGGATGCGGCGGCCGGCTTCTACTTCCTCAGCGCGCCCCTGCCCAAGGACCTGCCGTCTGAAGAAGCCAAGGCATTTCTTACCGCGTTTACCAAGAAATACAACAGCGCGCCCAGCTCCATCTACTCCGTGCTGGCGGGCGACGGTTTCCGCGTGGTCGCCCAGGCCATCGAACAGACGAAATCGGCCGATTCCAACAAGATCGCGGACTATCTGCACACGGGTCTGAAAGACTTCCCCGGACTTACGGGGAAAATCTCCTTCAATGCCAAGGGAGACCGGGTTGGAGAAGTCTACAAGGTTTACAAAGTAGACCCGGCGGGTCAATTCGTGTTAGAACCCTAGACCTTGACAACGAGGCCCCCGGAGGGCAAAACCGTGGTTTTCCGCGTCGGGGGAGTCCAGACTTGGGCGGCAGCGATGTTTGCGCGAGTATGGGTACGGCTGGTGCTCGGAGATTCCGATCTCCGGCACCGCCTTTTTTCACGGTCCCGGGCAGGTATGTTTTCCACTGCATGCCACACCCCAATCCATTGAAACGAGCTTGAATGGAACAGTTTTTTCAACAGTTGACCAACGGATTGGCCGTCGGCTCGATCTATGCCCTCATAGCCCTTGGGTATACCATGGTCTACGGTGTGCTCAAGCTGATCAATTTTGCCCATAGCGATCTTTTCACTCTCGGGGCCTACCTGGGACTGTCCCTCCTGACGTCCCTTTCCCTGACCGATCGTATCGGGCCCGTCGCCGGCTTCTTCGTACTGGCGTTCCTGGTCATGGGATTCATCGCTTTGGCGGGTGCAATCCTGGATCGGGTCGCCTATCGGCCCCTCAGGGAATCGCCAAGGCTGTCCGCGGTGGTTTCGGCGCTCGGCGCTTCCATTTTCCTGCAAAATACGATCATGCTGATCTATGGGGCAAAGTTCCAGGTTTACCCGCAGAATATCCTGCCGAAAACGGTGATCTCCTTTCTAGGCATGCCCATTCCCCTTGTGAGAATCATGGTGTTCCTGGTTTCCGTCGCAATGATGGCGGGACTGTACCTGTTCATCCAGAAAACCAGGACCGGCACGGCCATCCGGGCGGCGGCCATCGACCAGGGCGCGGCGCGCCTGATGGGAATCGACGTGAACCGGGTGATCCTCCTGGTCTTCATGGTCGGCCCGGCCCTTGGCGGCGCTGCGGGATTGATGGTCGGACTGTACTACGGCCAGATCAATTTCACCATGGGATGGGGATACGGCCTCAAAGCCTTCACCGCCGCAATACTTGGAGGGATCGGGAACATACCCGGGGCCATGGTTGGAGGAATGCTGCTGGGCCTCATCGAGGCGCTCGGCTCCGCTTATCTGTCATTTGCCTGGAAGGATGCCATCACGTTTCTCGTGCTCATCCTCATTCTTATCATCAGGCCCACCGGACTTCTTGGCGAACGGGTCGCGGAAAAAGTATGATCGACAGGAATA
>JAJFUA010000106.1 GCA_021372635.1 Desulfobacteraceae bacterium
GGACCTCGTGTGGTTCGGCGTGCTCATGACCTACGTGATCGCCATCGGGCAGTTCACGCCGCCCATGGCCGTGAACCTCATGGTGAGCTGCCGGCTCACGGGCGCGCCCATGGAGGACACGGTGCGCTGGGTCGTCTGGCTGCTGGGGTCCATGTTCGTGGGCCTGTTCATGATGATCGCCTGGCCGGGCCTGGTGATCTGGCTGCCGAAGGTGCTCGGGTTTATGTAGCTTGCAGGACCGGGATGACGGATGGGGGGAATCGTTTCTTCTTCATTCCGGTCCTTATCCAAAGATGTCGCAGAAGAATGGAGTGAGCCGAACCATTTTGAATGGTGTTCCGCCGGACCATCGTCCTTGATCGGTACCCATAGCGCAGCGTGCGATTACCCACTCGAACGGCAGTCTCCGTTCCCGCTGGGGTCTCCAGGTTCCCGGCCTGGCGGGGAGGGATGGTGCTTTCCCCTGGAGGGAGTTGAACTTTCTCCGAGGGGGAATAATCGGGGGGACGGTGGTTTAAAGCGCTTGAAGATTCGGAGGAAACACCCCCCCTGCCCCTCTCAAGGGGGAAAGGGAGACGATCGAGAGGCAAGTTGCCGGGCCAGGCGGTGTCGTCCTGAACGCAGCGGCATGAAGTTTAGCACGTTTTTTGCATATCCTGTATTATATAATACAACCCCCGGCGGCTGCCCGGCCTTTTCAGCGGCTGCGGCCGGGGAGCATTGGCCCGCGGCGCTGTGCTCGAAATGAAAGAAGCCTCGGACCGGTGACGGGAGAGAAATGAGGTACCCCCCGTGTGCGCAGGCCCGCACATGTTTTATAATAAGATGGATGAACAGTGCGTTGTGCCTGTAAGCAGTCCATTTCCGAACGATCCCCAAATTACGATCCAAAGAGAAGAACGAATGAGACAGATAGAACCATACTATCAGAATACCCGGAGCGAAAGCTTCCAGCCAAGACAATACCCCACCCGGCAGCGGTCGGGAGGAATGCCGGACGAGATTGCCGGCGAGCGCATCGTGGCTCTCTATGAGAGCGGGCACAGCATCGAGTCCATATCGAGAGAAACAGGCCGGGCGAGGCATTTTGTCGTCCACCTGCTGCAGTCCAGGGGAATTTTCGGAAACCGTCCGGTGACAGTGGAAAACACCGCAGCCGTCGAAGAGACTGCGGTAGTCGAAGAGCCTTCCGCGGTCGAGGCGCCCGCGGTCGTCGAGGAAGCAGCCGAAGAGCCAGCGGCCGTGGAACGGAAACCGGAACCGGCTGTCGTGCAGGCCGAAGCGGAAAGCGCAGCCGAGGAGCGGCCCGTGAAAAAGGTGCGGCTCAGGAAGCCCAGGACGCCGAAGGCCGAAAAGGCTTTGCCGGTTGAATCGCCGGAACCCGCAGCGCCCGAGTCTTCGGAGCAGGGCGGGTGGTCTCCGGAACTGGTGGAAGCCCTCATCAAAGTCGCTTCCAAGCCGGACCTCAAGACCGGAGTGAGCAGGAAACAAGTGAAGAAGATGGTTTCCAAGCCCAGGCAGTAGGCGGGCGAAGCGGCCGGCTCCCCTGGAGTCGCGCGGCGTCGCCGGTCCGGTGGGATCATTCGGCGGGACGGGCGGTCAACAGTTTTGGATTCGGGCCGGTTCTTCTGATCCGGCCTCGTTCCTGTGGGCGGTCGTGCAACGTCCGCGCTTCGCCAGGTGTTCCGACGCCCTCGCTTCCATTCTCCCGAAAAGACTTTTGTAGAGGCCGCAGTAGGGGTCCTTCCGGAAGATGTCGCCGTGAAAGGTGTACGTCCGGACGGGACAGCCCCCATGGCAGAGGTGCAGGTAGTCGCACTCGATGCAGTCCTCCTTCTGCATCAGCACTCCGGGCCTCCGGCGAAACTTGCGCCGTGCTTCGCTTTTTTCCAGCAGAGCGGACAGATCGTCCGGGCCGAAGATGTTGCCGTAGCGGAAATCGGGGTAGCTCGCGACCCAGCAGTCGCATTGGGCGATGTGGCCTTCCGGGTCGATGCAGAGGAAGTCGTCGGCGCAGTTTTCCCTCCAGGTGCAGAGCAGGTTCCTGTTTTCGCAGAGGAACCAGTCCATCAGCCTGTCGAACGGGCCGACCTTCACGCCGTTTTGAAAACCCCGCTCCAGCCAGACGTCGGCGAGGTCCAGGAGAAAGTGGCTCAACCGGTCCATATCGTGAGAGAAAGCCCTCTTGACGTCGTTGCCGGTTCCCCCGGGAAACGGTGTGTTGACCTGGAATTCTGCGATTCCCAGTTCGTCCGCGAAATAGGAATAGAACCGCTCGGCCCCCAGTTCGAAGGTGCGCCCGTTGCCGATGGCTATGACCCCGACACGGATGCCCGCGTCCGCGGCTTCCCGGATGCGGCGCGTCCAGATTTTTTCGTATTCCTCCGGGCCTCCTTCTCCCACGGGCCTTCTGTGCAGGTTCGGAAAGTCCATGGAAGTGCCCACGCTGTTGCCGAACATGGCGGAGATCACCCGGTTCCATTTCGCGCTGTAAGCGAGCATGTTGGACTGCAGGTAGTGGGACACCCGGATTTTCGCGGTCTGCGCGATTTCGCCGACGATGTCGTTTGCCCGCTCGAACCACTCGGGAGGCAGGACCATGACTTCGCCGCCCTGCCAATAGATGGACAATTCCTCCATTCCGCCGCGTTCCATGTAGTCCGCGACCTTGCGGACCGCCGTGGCGAGCCGTTCCGGCGAGAGGCTTCCGCCGGGCTTGTTTTCGAAGCAGTAGCCGCAGTCGGCGTTGCAGGCGAGGGTGGGCAGGAGGATGAGGGAAAAACGGGCTCCCGTCATGGCCGGTCCTCTCCCCTGGCCGAACGGTACGCTTCCAGGTCCCCCTGCAACTGTCGGGCCGCCTCCGCCATGGTCCGGAAGAGGGCCTTCATGCCGTCGCACCGGTACCCGGCGTCCGGCCACTTGAAGTAACCCGAACAGTTCCCCAGGAACTCGCATTGCGAGCAGTCGGACCCGCCGGTTTCGAACCGGGCCGCGATCCGTTCCGGAAGGCGGGCGAGGTCCCCTACGATTTCGGCTGCCGCGAATCTCGCGGAAAGGGTCTCCTCACCGGATTCCGTGACGTAGCGGCAATGGACGGGGTCTTCCTCCTGGATGGTCCAGAGGGGCAGTGGTTCGCCCCGATACAGGGCGAGAAACGTGCTGTGAAAGTATTCGATCGGCTGGGACACCATGGACTGGTGCAGATAGGCGTGCAGCACGCGGTCCATTTCCGCGATCAGGGCTTCCGCGGGCTGCAGGACTTCCAGTTTGACGGCGAAGTTCAGCGAGGCGGCCAGCTTCACGACTTTGCCGAAGCCGGGGGCGACCGGAACGGTGATCCGGACCGGGTGCCGGTCGAGGAGTGGCGCGCACGGATAAAGAAGGGGCAGGTCCGCTTCGGGGTCTTCGACCGTGAGGTCCACGGGGATGCCGGGCGCCCAGGCCATCAGGGGTTGGAGGTCGACGCGGAGGGTGAGCACCTGGACGTAGGAAACCCTTTCCAGGCCCGCTGTTCCGAGCGTTTTCACGATCTCCGCCGGGTCGTGGGAACGGACCGCGACGGTCCTCGCGCGGCATGTCCCGTACAGGGATGCGGGAATGTTGTAGAAATCGGGTTCGGTCAAGATGGTCCATCCCGGAAAGTCGGGCGGTTGAAGAGCGAGACGCGGGTTTGGCCCTGCCTGCGCCGGCCCTGGGCCTCCCGGGCGGACGGGCCGTCCGGGAGAGGTGCGTATTTGATTCGCGGCCGAAGGGTCGAACCACGGGACCCGCCGTTCGCCCAAGGGGCTGCGCGTGCTTCGGGCTAAAACCGGTTGATCCAGGAGCCTCCGCGGTTTGCCCATGCCGCGCCGCGATTGACCCACGCGCCGCCACCGTTGGCCCATACGCGGCCCCCGTTCGCCCAGACACCACCGCCATTGGCCCATGCGCCGCCACCGCCGGCACGGTTCCCCCAGGCTCCTCCGCCATGGTTGCCCCACGCACCGCCTCCTCCCGCGTGGTTTCCCCAGGCTCCGCCGCCTCCCGCGCGATTGGCCCATGCGCCACCGCCGCCGGCCCGGTTTCCCCAGGCCGCCGCATCCGCTTCCCTGTCGGGGCTCAGCAGTGCCCCTCCCAGCAGGGCTCCCCCGATGACTGCCAGGGACCACTTTCTCAATCCCAGGAGAAACCCCCTTCGATTCACCAGTTCTTTCTCGTCCGGGGCGTTTTCTTCGTTTTCCAGTTCTCTGGTGTCTTCCGCCATGATCAGCTCCTCTCCCCGGTCCGGCGAACCTTGCCGGGGTGCCGTAAGGTATGGTGTTCCCTCATCCGATGAAGATCAAACGCTGCGATGCCGGCGCAATACCCGGCGGCGGGTCACTTTGTCTTCTCGGGAACCTGCTGCTCCGCGCCCAGCCTGGAAAAATGATTGCTTACGAACCGCCATTTGCCCTTTATCTTCAGCAGAGTGCCGGTCATGTTGAACGCGCGTTCCTTCTTTTCGCCGTTCACCGTGCCCTCGACGCCGATCGTGACGGCAAACCATGCCGCGTCGCCCCTGGAACCCGTGTAGACCCAGTCGTACTTGAAACTCAGGCTGTTCGCCTCGAACCGGTTGAAGAACTGATTGTAGGCTCCCCCGATGGCTTCTTCGCCCACGTAGGCCTCACCCGGGCCCGTACCCACCAGGATGATGCCGTCGATGGGGGCGTAGGTGTCCATGATGCCCTTGAGATCGTGCGCGCTGAGCGCTTTTCCGTGCTGTTCCACGAGCGCCCTGACGGTGTCGTCGACCCCCGGCCTGCCCTGTTTCGCCATACAGGGCGATGCCAGGGCGAAACAAATCAGCAACGTGAAGATCAAAGTCTTTCTCGAAACCATGCCCGCTCCTTTCGCTGCGTTTGGTTGAAAACGGGAAACACCCTGCCAATGAGTGCTTGAAACAACAGAATCAAAAAGGAATCATACGATATTCGCAGCAGTATAGAGAAAGGCGTAGGGCGGGTCAATCAGGAAAGATTGTGTCAAAACTGCCTCTGCAGGCTGCGTGCGCACACCGTTCGGAAGGCTGTGCGGCGGCCGGTCCGGCAGGAACGATATTGTGCGTCTGCGGGGCTCCGAAAAGTGATTGATTCGCCCTGCGGGAGAACTTTCCGGACGGTTCCCGCGGCAAATCGTTTAGACTGGCGGTGCCGGACCCCGTGGAGAAGACGGAGAGGCACCGGAGGCTTCAGCCGGAGGGCGAACCATTATTCGGAGCGGACAGCAATGCATGTGACGATCGAGGATTTGAAATACTTCACGGACGGCCGGGGCAGCGTGGTGGAGCCGCTGGAAACGGAGCGCATCGTTCTTCAGCGGAACGTCCACGTGGTTCTGACCGAACCCGGCTGCGTCCGGGGGAACCACTACCACGAGCGGGGCGTGGAAACGCTGGTCGTCTACGGGCCTGCCCTGGTCCGAACCCGCGAGACCCCGGGAGAGGCGCTGGAGACACAGGTCCCCGGCGGCGCCGTGTTCCGCTTCCACATTCCGCCCGGTGTTTCCCACGCCGTAATGAACACGGGAACGGGCGCGAACCTCCTGCTCGCCTTCAATACCGTGCCGCACGATCCGGCGGCCCCCGACACTTTCATGGACGTGCTGTTTTGAGGCGGTCCGGGGCATGAGCGGGATTTCCGGTGGCCGGTTCCGCGCCCTGGCCCAGGGGCATCACGGAGCCTTACCGGTCACCTTTCCGTCGGCAGTCTGCCGGACCCCTTCGATGTACAGGGTCACATCCACCTCGTCGCCGACCGGACCGCCTCCCGGCATGTCGAGGCCCCATCTCATTCCATAGTCGCTGCGCCTGAGCCTGGTCGAGGCCTGGAAGCCCACCCGGTAGCCGCCCCAGGGATCAGAGCCGAACCCCAGGATTTCGAAGGGGAATTCGATGTCCCTCGTCACTCCGTGCAGTGCCAGCTTGCCGCGCAGAATGCCCGTGTTTGCGCCCGTCGGCTGCGCCTCCGTGCCGGTGAACTGTATCATGTTGAATTCATGGGCATTGAAGAACTCGCTGGTCAGCAGGTGCGCGTCCCTCTCACGGTTGTGGCTGTCGAGGCTGAAAATGCCGATGACCGCTTCCGCCTTCGCCACCGTATTCTTTTCCGGGTCGATCTCGATCTTTCCCTGCACGTTGGCGAAGGTCCCGGTGGTTTTGGAGACGACGTGGCGGATGGTCCAGTTGGCGGTGCTGTGGTCCTTGTCGATGGTGTACACGTCGTTCGCCGCGAGTGCGGCGTCGCTAAAGACCAGTATCAGCCATGCGGCGACGGTCAGGACGCGGAACGTTCGAACGCTGTGGTTCATGGAACTCCTCCCTGTGCCGAAATTGCGAACTGGCGTTTCTCGCGTAAAAAGCCGCTTTCCCTGCCGCTTCGAGAAGAAGGCGGAATCTTCCCGCCTGCCTGTGAAAACTGCCGGGAAACGGGGCAATGCCGGAGCTTGTTCGTTAAGCACTCATGCAAATTCCGCAAGACGATCCGGACGCCCGTGGTGCCCGCCGGTCTTTTCCGCATCCGACCGGCCCGCGCCGCGGAGGGTCTTCTCCAGGTAATTCCTGAGGACGGCCGCGTTGTTGTGCTCCGTATCCCGGGCGCTGTAGAGAAGCGTCACGTCTCCTCGGAGAGCCGCTTCCACGATGGGTTGCAGTGCCTGCGGCTTCGCTTCCAGTTCGGCGTTGTAGCGGGCCTGGAACTCGTCCCACCTGGCCGGATCGTGCCCGAACCATCGGCGCAGTTCGCCGCTGGGAGCCGCATCCTTGAGCCAGGCGTCCATCCGCAGGGATTCCTTCTTCATGCCGCGGGGCCACAGCCGTTCGACGAGGAAGCGGGCGCCGTCCCGCGGATCGGGCGATTCGTAGACGCGTTTCAGCCGGATCATAGCGGTCTCCTCCCTTGGGGGGCCATCCGGACCGAAACGAAACGGCGGGTTTCCCCATCCCGTTGCATCAGGGTCTGCGGGTGGCCTGGAATTTCCTGCTCCCCGGTCTTTTTCCGTCGCAGCGCGGATGCGGTCGAGGGGCATTGGCAGGGCATCCGGCCCGGCGTGCGGTGCCGTCCCGGTCGACGAAAATCCCTGAGAAGCTTTTCCGTAGATTTAAAAATAAGGCAGAATGCAAATGGTGCAAACGGGAGGGGAGGCGGTCGGGCCGCTGCATGGGGGGAGGACGGTTCCATCACTTTTCACGGTGCCCGTTTGCATGAGATCTTCAAAGGCTATGGTTTCGCGCCCGTCCACCGTGTCTTCCGGGCGATTCCGCTCTTGCGCCGGGTACGTATTTAAAGTATTACTTGACAGGATCATAGGAGAAATAGGCTGAGTCATGACTACACATCGCTACTCCGTAACTCCTCATCCCATCGAAACCTTGCTCATCTGGGTTAAGTCAGGCGAGATTGCCATACCCGAAATTCAGAGACCCTTCGTTTGGGAGGCGGCAAAGGTCCGCAATCTGCTCGACTCTCTCTATCGAGGGTATCCAGTCGGATATTTAATTGCCTGGCGAAACCCGACAGTCAAGCTCAAGGACGGTACTCACTCAGCGGGAAAACGGATTTTGATCGACGGCCAGCAACGAATGACGGCGCTCATGGCGGCACTGCTTGGCCGAGAAGTGCTTACGAAGGATTACGAAACAGTTCGCATCCGCATCGCCTTTCAACCACGAGAAGAATGTTTCGAAGTAGCCAACCCGGCTATTGAAAAAAATGCAGCCTGGATTTACGACGTCGCCGAAATGTTTTCGCCATCTGCCAGCATGTTCAAGATTGTCGGGGACTACTGTTCGAAGAATAAAGGCGTCTCTCTGGACGGAATTTTTCATAGCATGGAGAAGCTTTGCAACATCGTCAATAACCATGTTGGTGTAATTGAGCTTGCTGAAGACCTCGATATTGAGACAGTTACTGAGATTTTCATCCGGGTGAATTCTGCGGGGACTGAATTATCCCAAGCGGATTTTGCCATGTCTAAGATCGCTGTTAATGAAAGCTTCGGCGGCAACATGCTGCGAAAAGCGATCGATTATTTCTGCCATATGGCAGTCGCGCCCGAATTCTGCTCGTGCATCGAAAAAGGTGACCCCGATTTTGCCAAATCGGAGTTCCTGCCGTTGATGCGCTGGCTCAAAGACGTGAACGACGACATTTACGATCCCACTTACACCGATATGCTGCGCGTGGCGTTCACCTCGGAATTCGGTCGGGGTAAGCTCCAGGATCTGGTGGCCCTGCTCTCAGGCCGCAACTTCGCGACCAAGCAGTACGAAATCGCTATTGCCGAGGAGTCTTTCGGTAAATTGAAGAGGGGGATGCTCGCCTTCATCAGCAAGACGCATTTCGAGCGCATTACCATGATCCTGCGTTCGGCTGGATTCGTAACGAGCGACCTGATCGGCGGTCAAAACGCGGTGAATTTCGCATACATTCTCTACTTGCGCGGGAGGGCGGAAGGAGTGCCTGCCGCAGATTTAGAGCGTTTGGTGCGGCGATGGTATGCCATGTCCATATTACGTGGGCGCTATACCAGCAGTCCCGAGACGGCATTTGACTTGGATATCCGGCAGATCGAGGCACGTGGCCTGGTTCCCTATGCAGAAGTGGTAATCGAGGCAGAGATGCCTGAGAGTTTCTGGTCTGGGATGCTCCCGCAGCTTATGGATACATCTTCGGGTAAGAGTCCATATTTCCTTGCCTATCAGGCGGCACAAGCAAAGCTTGGCGATAAAGGTTTCCTTTCACGTGATATTGCCGTGTTGGATTTGCTCTTGAACCGCTGTGATGTGCACCACGTCTACCCTAAGAAATACCTGAAGACCCAAGGCCTCTCGCGTGGCCGTTACAATCAGATAGCCAATTTTGTTCTGGCCCAAAACGAAATCAATATTGCTATCGGCGACAAGGCTCCTGACAAGTATTTTGGTGAATTGGCCAACCAGTGTGCGGGAGGAAAGAAGAAGTATGGCGGAATCATCGACATAACCAAAATGCGTGAGAATCTGGAAATGAACTGTATCCCGGAATCAATGCTCGACGGAGTGATAACGGACTACGATACTTTTCTTCAAGAACGCCGAAAACTCATGGCATTGAAGACCAAAAAATGGTTTGAGGCGTTGTGATGATCACGGATCTCAAACCATATGCTCTACTGCCGCAGTGCATTTTGACGAACTCCGGCGACGCTCCGCCCAGCCGCAGCTATTTGCCCGGATGTACATATCGCCGCCTTGCACGGTGGAATTGCTCAATTTAAGTGAGACACAATGGGTTTTGTGTTTCATCGATGCAACTCAAGGCAGTGCGTGGCAGGGTCACGAGGCGGCCCGGATCACCTGATATGGTTCTCCTTCCCGGTGCGGGGCGATGTGAATGGTCACTTTACAGTTCAGTCGTTTCAGAAAATCGAAAAGTTTATCCTTGCTGAACCGGGAGAAATGTCCATTCATAAGGCGGGACACGTCTGGCTGCGAAATCCCGAGAAGAGCACCGATTTCCCGCTGCTTGAGTTTCCTTCCGTCGAGAATCCGAAAAACCTCAATTCCGAGCTGGCTGTGAGCGAGCAACTCCTCCGCGTTGTCAAGGCCAAGGTCCTCGAAGACGTTCTCGGACCCGACTTCGTATTCGATTCCGCCCTTTTTATGCTTCGTGATCATGGGCAATCTCCTTGGCTTCTTTGTAGCGTTGCTTGATGAGATCGATGTCTCGCTGCGGTGTGCTGATGCCCTTCGTGGATTTTTTCTGAAAAACGTGCAGTACGTAAAGGTCTTCCCCGAGTTGCACGGCGACAACTGCTCGGTAAGCGTTTGTCCGGTAGCGAAGGGCAATCTCCAAAATGCCACTGCCCACTTCCCGAAAGGGCTTAACGTTCTTAGGCATCAGTCCGGCCTGAAGAATCCGCAACTCGAAACCGGTCATTTTCTGCACTTCGACCGGGAAGGAGCGAAGGACCTTTCGCGTATCCCCCAACCAGATCACTTTTCTCAACCCGGGGAATTGGCTGTCGCGCAAATCACCTCCTCCATCCTTATGGCAAATTTACTATATCGTATTTTCGGTCATTAAAGCAAGCACTTTCCGCGATGCAACAAAAGAACTGATTTTGTTGCACGCGGGGTCGGGTAAGTCGCTGATCGTCCGATGGACGGTTGGAAAAACGGTCCCATGGAGGCGCCGGAAGCACACAAAGGCCTCGACTGACAGCAGGGATGACCGAAAGTGGTTTGCCAATCGGAAGGAAGCCTCTTTTGGCACATTGATAAAACGCGAGAACCCGGATCCGGGACGTACCGGTCGGGAAGAATCAGAAAGCGGCTGTTGTCGGCTACCGCTTTCAGCCTTATCATACAGATGGCGCAAACCTGCATCCGGTCCCTGCGGGAGAAGCAGGGGCCGGAGCTCCACCCATTCCTTGTCTTTCAATTCCTGTCATCTGTCCATAACATGCAGTCAAGACCAGAAGAGGTTGCACAGGTCGCCTAGCTCTTCTTCTCTTCGCCGGGCTTCGGGGGCTGGGGTGGGGAAGCGGATCTGCCCGGAGTCCTTTCGACCTTGAAGGTGAGTTCGGGGCCGCCGCCGTCCGGTTCCTTCCCTGCGCCCAGCAGGTCCTTGATTCCGCCGAGGGAGCCCAGCAGGGCGGTCGCCTCGTAGGGCAGGTAGACCACCTTGTTGTTCTGGCCGCTGACCATTTCCTTGAGCGTTTCGATGTACTTGATCGCGATGAGGTACGTGGCGGGATCACCGTTGCTCTGGGCAATCGCCGCCGTGATGGCGTTGATGGCCGCGGCTTCGGCCTGGGCGACCCGCACGCGGGCCTGCGCCTCGCCGTCGGCGACCAGGATCTTTGCCTGCCGGATGCCTTCCGCCCGGTTGATCTCCGCCGACTTGGCCCCTTCCGCTTCGAGGATGCTCGACTGCTTCAAGCCCTCGGCTTCGAGGATGGCCGCCCGCCGGTCCCTTTCGGCCCTCATCTGTTTTTCCATGGCGACCCGGATTTCGGGGGGCGGGTTGATGTCCTGCAGTTCCACGCGGTTCACCTTGACGCCCCACTTGTCCGTGGCGTCGTCGAGGATCGCACGGAGCTTGTTGTTGATGGTATCCCTGGACGAGAGGGTCTCATCGAGGTCCAGTTCGCCGACGACGTTGCGCAGCGTGGTCTGGGTGAGCTTCTCGATGGCGTCGGGCAGGTTGGCGATCTCGTAGACCGCCTTGACCGGGTCGGTAATCTGGAAATAAAGCAGGGCGTTCAGTTCCGTAACGACGTTGTCCTTCGTGATGACGCTCTGCCTGGGAAAGTCGTAGACCGTCTCCCGCAGGTCGATCCTCTTGACCCTGTCCTTGCGGACGATGCCCCTGCCGTCCTGTTCCGTGCGCACGTAGCGCCATTCGATCATGCGGGGCTTGTCGAAAAGCGGCCACAGGATGTTGATCCCCGAGGGAAGCGTCCGATGGTAGCGGCCGAGCCGCTCGATCACCATGGTTTCGCTCTGCTGGATGATCAGGAAGCCCTTGATGGCGAAAACGATGACGAAAATTGCGATTACGCCTAAAATGATCAACGGTCCCATTCTTTTTTCTCCTTTTTTCGTTCAGGCGGGTTTTACGAAGACCTTGACCCCTTCGACCCGGACGACTTCCACCAGGACCCCCTTTTCGATACCGGCCCCGTCCTCGGCGACCGCCTTCCAGTCGTCCCCGCCGACCAGCACGCGTCCGGACCCGGTGGCGGGATCGACGGCTTCCGTCACGCGCCCGGTTTTTCCGACGAGGGCGTCGACGTTCGTCTTCACGGCACACGACGCCTTGTAGCAGTATTTGATGAAGAAGGGCCTCGCCCCGAAGAACGCCGCGAGGGTCCCGGCGATGAATCCCGCGATCTGGCCTTTCAGGCCGAGCCCGAACAGCGCCGCAAGGGCGGAAAAGATGCAGCCGATGGCGAAGGAACCGAGAAAGAAGCCCGTCGTGAAGACCTCGGCGATGAAGAGAAAGACGGACAGGATGATCCACATGTGCCAGCTCGAGAGCATCGTTCACACTCCTTTTTCGTCGGGAATGGCATCCCAGTCTTTCCGTTTCCGGAAAGCTCTCCGAACCGATTGCAGGGCGAATGCCCGTGACCGTGCCACCTGGTGTCTCGAAAGCGCCAATCTAGCATTGCCGTGGGGGAGTTGTCCACGGAGAGATGCGGCGGGGGGAGGGGTGGAAAATCCGTTGAGTTTTCCGTCGAAAAGAAATATCCTGAATTATACGAAACAATCTTGGCAGTTCGCTTTACAGGGCAGTAGCGATAATCGGTTATGCCGCAGGTTCCGGAGTGATTTTGGGTTTTCGGGGCTGCGCGGATCGGCGGTTGAGGTTCCAGGCGCTGTTTGTTTCCACAGCTTTTCAAATGAACGCGGATGCCGGTGGGCTTTGTCAGGACTATTCGGCTCAGAATCGGCCCGTTGGACTGCTGTCCGGGCGAGTACCAGCGGGTCCTGTCCATGGGTGGGCGGTGAAGAACATCAGAGACATACCTGGCAATGTGGAAGAGCATCCGGTTTCCCGGAACGCGATCCCGGGGAGGATTTCCACCGAGGAAGCCTTGTCGCTGATCCACGAACTGCAGATTTCCCAGGTCGAGGCGCAGCTGCAGATCCAGCGACTCCGAAATCTCCAGGCGCAGCACGAAGAACTTCACAGAAAGTACATGGAACTCTTCGAAGAGGCCCCCGTCGGCTACGTGCTGCTCGACGCGCGAGGGATCGTCCATGATGCCAACCAGGCGGCGGCGAAGCTGTCGGGCATCGAAAAGCCTCTAATGATCCATACGCCCATTTCCCTCTACACCGTCCGCGGAGACCGCTACAAGGTCCACGCGCACGTGCGGCGGGCGCTGAAAACGGGTGAGCCCCAGAGCAGCGAGATCCGGCTGGAGGGAAGGGACGGCGCCGAACGGGCCGTCCAGATGGACAGCGTGCCGTTCCTGCGCGAGGACGGCAGTTGGCTGTGCCGGACGACCATTACGGACATAACCGCCCGCAGGCAATCGGAGGCCGCCCTGCAGAAAGCGAACGAGGTCCTGGCGCGCAGGGCCGGAGTGCAGCGGACGGAACTCCTGCTGGCCGACGGGCGGCTCGATCATGAGGTCAGCCAGCGGGAGCGCATCGAGTCTCTTTACCGGGCGAACAACGCTCTCCTCCACCTGCTGGGCAGGTCTCTTTCGCGCAGCGAATACTGCGAGGCGCTGGTGGAGCAGATCCGCGAATGGAGCCGCTGCAGGTGTGTCGGCTTCAGGATTCTCGACGGCCGCGGCGGAATCCCTTTCGAGGCGTACTCCGGGTTCGGCAGGGAGTTCTGGGAATCCGAAAACGCCCTCCTGCTGGAGCGCGACCACTGCATCTGCACGCGGATCGCCTCCGGGAGGATGGAATCCCAGGACATGCCCTGCGTGACGCCGGCCGGTTCCTTTTGCTGCAACGATGCGGCGGAATTCATCGCCGGCGTGGCGGAAGCGAACCGAAGGCGCTTCCGGGGCATATGCGTCGAGCACGGGTACCGGTCCCTGGCCTTCGTCCCCGTACAATGCGACGGGAAGACCCTGGGATTGATCCAGGTCGCCGACGAGCGGCCCGGAATGGTGCGCTCCTACATGACCGAATTCCTGGAATCGCTGGCGCCCCTGATCGGCGAGGCCATCCGCAGGTTCGAGCTGAAGGAGGCGCTGCGCCAGAATTTCGAAACGCAGAGCATGCTCAACGGTCTCCTGTGCATGGCCCTGGAAGACGCCGGCCTGGAGGCGATCCTCGAAAAGGCGCTCCGGATGCTCTTTGGTATCCCCTGGCTGCCGATCGAACCCTGCGGCGGCATCTGCCTGACGGGGCGGGGATCGGGAAAGATCCTGGCTCGGGTGCCCGGCGGGTGGCGCATTGGGCCAGAAGGCTGCCCCGAAGCCCTTTCCGGGAGTTGCCGCTGCGCCCCGGGGGAAGCTTTCGAACCTTTCCCGGTCCAGGGAGGCGACGAGCGAAGTCCTGCCTGCGGGAACACAGCTCTCCGGGGCCGCGATTACAGGGTTCGCCTGACGTCCAACGAGGGGGTTCTCGGAGTTGTCCACCTGCGGCTGAAGGACGGATACCGGCTCACGAAAAGGGACGAGGCATTCTTCGGCGTCATGGCGAACGTCCTTGCTTCCATCGTGAGGCACGGCCGAACCGTGCAAGACCTGTTCGAGTCCGGGCGGCAGCTGCGGATGCTGTCCTCCCGCCTGCTGTCGGCGCAGGAGGAGGAACGCAAGCGGATCGCCCATGAAATCCACGACAGCATCGGAGCGTCGCTGAGCGCCGTGAAGCTCGGCGTGCAGCGCGCGCTGGACGGCACGGGGCGGCGCGGGCCGGCCCGCGATTCCCTGGAGGCGCTCGTCTCGGTCGCGCAGCAGAGCATCGAAGAAACCCGCAGGATCATGAACGACCTGCGCCCTCCCGTCCTGGACGACCTGGGGATTCTTGCGGCGATCACCTGGTTTTGCAGGAGCTTCCACGAGATTTCGGGCCTGCGGGTGGAAACCGCCGTGGAGGTCGAGGAGCGGGACGTGCCGGAGCGGTTGAAGACGGCCGTTTTCCGGATCATGCAGGAAGGGCTGAACAACGTCGCCAAGCACAGCCATGCGGAACGGGTGAGGCTCAGCCTGAAGAAAACCGTCTCCGGCCTGGAATTCATGATCGAAGACAACGGCTGCGGCACGGACACCGGTGCCGTCCGCCTCAGGGAAGACGGCCGCGGCGGCATGGGGCTGGCGGGCATGAAGGAGCGGACGGAGCTTTCGGGCGGGGTGTTTGCCATCCGTTCGTCGAAGGGGGCGGGAACCACGATACGGGCCTTCTGGCCGAACGCCCGCGTGTAACCTTTCGGTAACCTTGTTCCGGGTATAGGGGGTAAATCGAAGCCGGGATGAATTTGCCTGCCGTGGTTATCATGGAGAACAGGTAAGACAGGCGGCCCCGTCTCCCCGGGGAATTTCCGGTCCGCAGACCCGATTCCCCGCGCCCAACGCCGCATCTTCCGGATCATCCCGAACCAGCGAACCGGTAGCTCCTCGCAAGCGCTCCATCCGCCGGGGCCGCCCGCCATCCGTCGATTCGCGACGGGTCCTTTCCTCCCGCCGCGTACGGGATGCCCGCCTTGCGGCCGGCGCCCGTCCACGGCGTTCACAATCAACGGTCACGCAACCTTTCGAGAGGAGGACTACTCATGCCCGGTAAGCATCCGAACGAGAAGACGACGATCGTGATCCAGCCTTCTTCCTGGAAAAACAGGGCGTACGACTCCCGGGAAGAGGACGGCGCGCGTCGGCTGATCCGAGAAGAGGTTCTGCTCAAGAGGCACGAGCCGTATTACCAGGTCCGCGCCAAGATCAAGCATGACCAGAACGGGAAGGCAGACCGCATCATTGCCTACATGCTGCGCTCCAACACCTATACGGCGGACGTCGTCGAGATCAAGACGAACGAGAATTATGAATTCGTCAACATCAAGGAAGGGCCGGACGTCGCCGATGCCGCCGATGAAGACGACACTCACCGGGGCCTCGGGCTGCCCGCTTATGCCGACGTCGACATGGTCTGCGCCACGCCCGTCCCCGATATCCCGACCGCGAAGCAGGCCGTGACGGCGGTCGCCGCGATCGCCGAGGGCATTGGCCTCAGGGTGCTCACCCTGTACGGCGCGGAGGCCACGGTCGGCGCCTACAAGAGCGCGCTGACATCCGGGCTCCGGGCATTCTACAACGTAGGCCACGGGTATACGGGAGGCATCGTCCTGCACGACGGCAACCTGACCGCGTCGTGGTTCGACAGCCAGCAGGGGCGGCCGGTGTCGCCCGCGGTCGTCTATTTCAATTCCTGCCAGGTTTTCAACCAGCCGCTCCAGCCGGCCGTCATGAAGGCGGGCGCCCGCACTTTTGCGGGAGGGATCGTGAACCTGCTGATCGGGCCGTCCGAGGAGGTGTCCACGAGTTTCTGGAAGCGGATTTTCGAAAAGGGCGAGGAGATGGGGGCGGCCTTGAAGGCCGCGGAACGGGAGCTTTATCCCACGCAGGGCGCTCACGGCATATCCGGAGATCTCGGCGTCTTCGCAACCGTCATCAACCTGGCGGTTTTCTACGAACAGGCAAACTTCGCCGGACAAAGCCGCTCGCTGGGAATCGGCCGCTACGATCTCGACCTGATCGGCCTGCCGAACGACTGCATCAGTTCGCTTCGCGTGCCCGCCGGTCTGAGGGTCACCCTGTTCCAGGAAGCCGGCTTCTCCGGGAATTCGATTACTTTTACGGACAGTGCGAGCTTCGTCGGATCGTTCAACGACAAGACGTCGTCCATCGTGATCGATCGGGCCGGCAATGAGCCCGCCGTGGATATTTACGAATACGTCAACTACCAGGGGATGCGCAAACAGCTCGGAATCGGCAGGTACAAGATCGGCGAAATGGGCCTCCCGAACAATTCCCTGAGTTCCCTTCGGGTCGGTCCCGGGCTGAAGGCCATTCTTTTCGAGAACGGGGACTTTAGCGGCTCCTCGGTTTCCTACGCGCACGACACGAGTTCGGTCGGTTCGTTCAACAACAAGGCTTCTTCGATCGTTGTCGAAGTGGTGCAGTCGCCCGTGGTGGAAGTGTTCGAGCGGGCCGACTACAAGGGCCTGTGCTGCGTGCTGGGCCCCGGCGAATACGACGTGGCCGGGATCGGCCTTCCCAACGACACCCTGAGCTCGCTGCGGGTTCCCACCGGGCTGGAGGTCACCCTGTACGAGAGCGCCGGGTTTGCGGGGGCGAACGTGTGCTACAAGGCCAGCACGAGTTTCGTCGGATCGTTCAACGACAAGACATCCTCCATCCGGGTCCGTCGGCTGTAGGCTTTCGCGCGGACGAACCCGTGGCGGCGCGATTTGTTCCTTTCCGGTCCGGGACAAACGTGATATGGGAACTCCGCGGCGGGTGCGGGGAGCGTGGTTTCCCGGACCGCCGCCTCACCCGAAACCAGGGATTTTTTCGTGAACCCGTTCGAACTGACCTGTTCCGAAGCCGCTGTCGAAATGGCCCGCCGGTACGGCAAGGGGGCGTTCCATGCGTCGGCCCTCTACCGGGAAGTCTTCAAGCATGGCAACACGTCGCCGGCCGGGGTGAAGGAGTTTGCCCAATCCCCGGCGCTTGCGGCGAAGCTGGTGCAGGACCTCCTCCTGCCATCGTGCCGGATCGAACGGCAGGAGGGGGAGGAAACCCTCAAATTCGCGTCCCGCCTTCACGACGGCGGGGTGATCGAATCCGTGGTCATCCCTTCGGGAGGCCGAACGACCCTTTGCGTTTCCTCCCAGGTCGGATGCCGCATGGGGTGCCGGTTCTGCACCACGGGAGGAATGGGTTTCGTCCGGTCCCTCTCCACGGCGGAAATCGTCTGGCAGGCGTACGCGGCCCGGTTCCTCCTCGGGCGCCGGGTCGACAACGTGGTCTTCATGGGCATGGGGGAACCCTTCGACAACCTCGACGCCGTGATCCAGGCCGTGCGCGTTTTGAACGACCAGCGGGGGCTGGACATTCCGCTCGGCCGCATCACTCTTTCGACCGCCGGCCACGTGGACGGCATCGAGAGGCTGGCCGCCCTGGATCTTCCGAAGCTCCGCCTGGCGGTTTCCCTCAACGCCGCCGACAACTCCCTTCGCGACACCCTCATGCCCATCAACCGGCGTTACCCGCTGGAACGGCTCAAAGAGGCGCTCCTTCGGTTTCCGCTCGCCCGGGACGGGGTCGTCTTCGTCGAATATGTCCTGCTGGCGGGGGTAAACGATTCGCTCGACGACGCCGGCCGGCTCGTCCGCTTCCTGGAGGGCCTTCGCGCCCGGGTCAACGTACTCGCCTACAACAGCGGAAGCGCGCAGCGGTATGCGGCGCCGTCCGCGGAGCAGGTCCGGCGGTTTTGCGGCTGGCTGGCGGAAAAAAAGGTTTTCGTCCGGGCGAGGCAGTCTAAGGGGCGGGAGATCGCGGCCGCGTGCGGCCAGCTCGGAGCCGCACTTTCGCAGCCGAAGTGAAGGCAAAGGGGGGCTCGGGGGGCTGGTTTCGATTCATCCCTGAGAGATGGTTTCGATTTTTCCCCTGAGAAGGGATGTGTGGATGTTCCCTCCAAAACATCAAGTGCTTACAGGCCGATGCTTCCCTGCTTTTCCCTCAATATGGTTGACTTATCAGCCCGTCGAAAAATATGGCGTCCCGGCAGAAGGAAAAAGTTTGATCGAGTTCAAGTCAACGGCATTGAGGCCAGGGGGCCTGCGGCCGTTTCCGGGCCTGTCGGATGGTATGTGACGAAGAGCAAAAAAACAGCGGGCTCCCCCCTGGCATACTTTTGCGGAAGTTCCAACGTTCCGGATAAACGGCTGGCAATGGAGCGCAGCGGAATTGCCGGTCCGGGTTAACGCGATTCTTAGGATCTTCCCTTAAATTTCGGATAAAGCTTTTTCATACACTCAGGGCAAATTCCGTGACTGAAGTCAGCTACGGGATGCTTGATAAGATAATGCTCAATAGGATGCCAATTGTTTTGATTGTCTCGGATGCTCTTGCAGTTTGCACAAATTGGAACCAGACCCCGGAAGGCTTGAAGCTCCATCAAATAATCTGTCAGTTTTTTATTCTTATCTCCGAGTCTTTGGTTTATATAAATCATTTCAAGATGCGACTCAATCAAACTGCGTAATTGCATCATGAGCTTTTCTGTGGTTTTTGAATACTCGTTTGCTTTGTTATCCAAGACACAAATAGTTCCAAAAGGTGTTTTGTTTGGTAAGAGAATGGGAAACCCTAAATAGGAAATCATATTCAAATTGACGTCTGGGCTATTTTTCCAGTTTACATCTGCTAAGGCGTCAGGAACGAGAAGCTTGTCTTGTGTCTTCAGTACCGTCTCGCAATAAATACCGGAGCCGAATAACACTTCCTTATCTCCGGGATGGTAAGGGTTGCCCTCGCTCTCGCTCGAAATGAAAACCTCAATATAAGGATCCATAAATCGCATGATCAATGCGGCAGGAACCCTGACAATTTCGGACAAAATGTTGACAATTTCTTGCCAATTTGCCAGAATGTCTGCCGATATTTCAATATCAACCTTGTTGTCTATCATGTTCTTGTTTTTGCTCCTGGCAAGCGATTGTATAATTTCTGTATATCTCCGGGAGATGATACAGTATTTCGATGCTCAGCTGGACAGGGATGGCAGGTCTGTTGATGCTTGACGAGTTCCCAGTCCTTCTATTACCCTGACTTTATAATGTATTGTATGCTTAAGGTACTTGCAAGAATATTCTTCTCTCTTGTATAGTTAAAGTGACAAGAGGAAGCAGTAATTTGAGCCCTTGTCCACGAGCCTTTTGGGGTGGGTAACCGTTTACCGGTGGTGAGTTTTTATTGCATGACAGAGGAACGGGCTGACCCCTTCTCCACGACAAACACAATCATGTATTACAGGGAGCATTGGAAATGGGTAGTCAATGGCAGACAGACAATCTCAGCAGTACATACCTGGAAGGAATAAGAACGGCGATTCCATTTGCCGACGAAAATATGGACCTGATGATACGGGTAGCCCGCGCCTGGACGCCGGGAGTTGAAAGGTTCCTTGACCTGGGCTGCGGGGATGGCGTGCTGGGAAGGGCGCTGCAGCAATCCTTCCCGAATGCCGAGGCAGTCTTCGTCGATTTCTCCGATCCCATGATCGAAGCAACACGAAGGAATATCGAGTCCTGCACTCGTGCCCAAATAATCAAGGCCGATTTCAGCGATCCAGGGTGGCTTGCCGATCTGGGGGACAACGCCCGCTTCGACCTGATTGTCTCGGGATACGCCATTCACCACCTCCCGGACGTGCGCAAGAAGCAGTTATACGCAGAGATATTCGGGTTGCTGAAGAGCAATTCCGTTTTCCTGAACATGGAACACGTCTCCTCCTCCACACCCCGCGTAGAGGCGCTGCACGATGAGTTTTACATCGACAGCCTCTACCGGTATCACCGGACCGTCGATCCGGAAATCACGAGGGCGGAGGTCGCCGCCAAATTTTTCTACCGGCCCGACAGGATAGAAAACATCCTGGTGCCTGTGGAACTGCAATGCGAGTGGCTGAGGGGAATAGGATTTGCCGATGTGGACTGTTTTTTCAAAGTATTCGAATTGGCACTGTTCGGAGGGCGCAAGCCCTGAGAAGCCTCCCGCACGCAGGCACTACCGCGGAGACAGGCCCGATGACGCCGTATTCTGTTGCCGGAAATGCAGGAGCGATCCACTGAATCACGGATCCCATGATTGACGTTCCGGGATATGACCGAGTCCTGCTTGTATTGTGAACCGGCGTATGTCCGCAATCGCGTCGATGGGCTACACGGTCCGGCGGGGTGCCTTGTTGGGCGACCGCTTGCTTTATGATTGGGGCCAGTGTGGAAAGAGGGGGCAGGCATTGAAAGAGGAATATTGAACCTGAACCTCTCTTATCTTGAGCCTTCAAAACATTGTGGCCAGAAACTGCGGTGTGCGATTGAAGGTGAATGACGTCAAAAGACTCAAAGAAAACGTCGTTCGCCCGCTGCTTGAAGAAAATGAGGATTTGGCGATGGTCGGCGTGGTGAGCAAAGACACCATCGACTATCTCAGCCGAAAGATCGGGGAAATCGAGACGACTGTCGAAAAGAAGGTGAAACTCAAAGATACTCACCGTCATCTTCTGACCATCCCCGGTATCGGGAAAATTCTCTCTTTGACCATCATGCTCGAGACAGGACCCGTAAGCCGCTTTCCTAAAGTGGGCAACTACGTATCGTATTGTCGCAAAGTCAATTCCAAGTGGACCAGCAACGAGAAAACAAAGGGGAAGGGCAACAAGAAGAATGGCAATAAGTATCTGGCCTGGGCCTTTTCCGAAGCTGCCGAGTTGGCAAGAAGATACGACTCGCAATGCAGGAGCTTTTATAATCGCAAGATGCAAAAGACCAATTTCATGGTGGCCCACCAGGCGCTTGCGCACAAGCTGGCCAGGGCGGCTTACTTTATCATGAAAGAGGAGGTACCGTTTGTGCCCGGGAAACTGTTCGTATGAAAGTTGGCTGGAGCGGTGAACCCGCATTGGGGTTGGAAGAATAATCCATTAGGCCTGATTGGAAAACCGCTCCACCCAAAGCTTTATAGAGTCGTCGACATCTTTACTGCCCATGCCGTGAGCCAGTTTCGGGGTGGCTGAAAACCATGAGACCTGAAAACAATCCCTTGGACATGGCATGGAACCGAAGATTTTCTGGTCCGCCTCAAAGCGGAAAGGGTCCGGACCGGAAGAAGGGTTTCCGGTTTGGAAGACCTCAATCCTGATGGGTGACTGGCGCAGTGAAGACTGACCCCCGACAAACCCTAAAGAAACTACGGGATCGGTATGGATGTTGTTGACTGCTCGCAAACAGTGAGAAAAACGATTCGTCTTGTCCGGAAGGTTCATAGGGTACACGCGGACAGCTATCGGGGTTGAAGGAAATCCTTCGGAGGAGGGTAAGCAGGGCAAAATCCCTCGTCCGGTTCCCGAGGCAATGAAACAACAGGAAAGGCGGCTGGAGAAGGGATGCTCCCCTCCATTCCCGCCGCTTCCCTGCCCCTGCCGGGGAATGAATTGTCTGGATCGATCGGCCGCCGGCTCCCGAGTACCACTTGACCAAGAATCGGTTTCGAAAAAGTTGTTTTTCTTGCATGGGGGAATTTTTGCCCTTGACCGAAGCCCTTTAATGGGTGACCCCTTCGCCACCACGTTTTAGCCGCTCGGCAGAATTGGGGTTGTCGCTGACCGATCTTGCGGGCAGGTTGGGGATTTC
>JAJFUA010000107.1 GCA_021372635.1 Desulfobacteraceae bacterium
CCGGCAAACGGGGGGCGGCTGTTCGTGACCAGGGCGGAATACGATCGCGCAGCAATCCTGCTGCAAAGGTTCATGGCCCTGTCGAGCGACGGACTGGCGGAAGACCTTGGGAAAGCCAGGGCCATGATCGACCGGCGACTGAAGGAAACAGGGGAGGGAAAGATCGTCATCGATCTCAACTGAAGAACAGCGAGGAGAAGGATACCCCCTTCGGTTGGCTGCGTACCTCGAGTATCGGCAGGGCCGCCATCCGAATCTGTTATGAACTATCCTGCGGAAGCGAAGGTCACAAAAGGCCGCGATCGAACGGAAGCTTCTTTCTGGCACGGTATTCGACGGTGTCCTGAATCCAGTCGATCGCCAAAACCCCCAGAAGGAAACCCACCAGAAGACCTGTCCCGAAGGCGAACCATGTCATAGCAGACATTCCTTTTATGATCATTGATGAATAGGAGGAGGGAAAATCTCTTGCCGTTGGAGTGCATATTATTAGGGTTACCCGTATTCGAAAATGGGGAAATCCATGTATTTGCGGGACGGCGACACAGTATATGAACCATGGGGTCTTGAAATCTGCATTTCTGTCGTCGGCGCCTCACGATGAGTGAGACGGAAAGTTCCACGTGCGGAACCGTCGCCATGCGGACTTCCGAATCCCGGCGATGCATATTTCCCTATTTGAATTATCCCGGCCCACCGATAAGGTCCAGAAGCAGATTCATTATTTTCACGACCTGTGCTAATATCGTAAACGTTATTGCCTGTCGTAAATAATTTGTCCAATAGTCTCGGCCAATTGAACGCAAGTGCCCGCGCGTTGTTCTCTTTTGTCTTTGGGGGGGGAATGATGAGATGGTTTTCCAGGAAGTCGGAGTCATCCCGTGATCTTCCCCTGAAGCAACAGGGGGAGAAGGATCTGGCCGAACTGTATGAAGTGGGGAAACTGAAGAAAATAGAAACGGGGCAGGCGCTTTTCATAGAGGGGGCCGAAAACAGGACGTTTTATCTCGTTGTCAGCGGTCAGCTTCAGGTCGACCTTGCCGAGAGTTCGCTCATGGGTATCGACACCTTTCAGGAGGGGGACTGGATCGGGGAATCGATGTTCTTCGGCGCTCCCGGAAAAGTTGCCACGGTCGTTGCGGCCAGCCCTTCCGTAGTACTCGGTCTGAACGAGTTCACGTTCAATGCGCTGGATCATCGCATGCAGGCTTTTATCCTCCGCAGGCTCAACGACTCCGCCCTTGCCCGGAACAGGCGCCTGAAGGCTTGCTGCACGGGGTTGCACGACCAGATCGACTATTTCAAGGGGATGCTCAAAGATTCGATGGTGACGCGAGGTACGGGCTGCGAACAGTCGGAAATCATCACCGGGCTTTTCAGAAAGCTTCCCAGCCTGCCGGTCTATGTGACCCGGATGATCCAGTTGCTCACACAGGAGAGTTCCTCGATCAGGGAAGTGACTCAACTGGTAAAGCAGGACCCGACTCTTGCCGGTGAAGTCCTCAAGACCATCAACTCGTCCTACTATTCGCTTCAGAACAAAATATCCGATATTCAATACGCCATCACTTATTTGGGTTTCAACCAGGTTTACCAGATCGTGCTTACCAACGGCCTGAGAAGGGCCATGCCTGAAACGAAGGAACTCAAAAGCGTACACGAGCACTCGGTGATCCTCTCTCACCTGGTACACGCGATATGCCAGCTCCACGACAGGAGCATGGCGCCGCTGGTAAGCACCATCGCCCTGCTTCACGAAATCGGAAAAATAGTCGTGCTTCTTCTCAAGAGGCAGAATCCAAGGATAGCCTTCCTGATAGAGATGCTCGACTGCGCCAAAGCGGGAGCCATGCTGCTGCGTGAGTGGAACATTCCGGACCCAATCTGCAATGCCTTGGAATTACAGGATTATCCAGCATTTCTCCCACCCGGGGAACTGCCGGAGGAACACAGGGAATCCATTGCGCTGCTGTTTGTCGCCCATGCCGCCTTCGAATTTATAGGAGGCGACAGAGCAGGAGTCCTGCCGAACCCGTTTCTGAAGCAGTACCTGGAATTTCTCAATCTTCCCGGTGGTACCATGGAAGATCTCATCGATAAATCCGTGCTGATCGATTTGAATCTCCGCATCAACACTTATCCGCCCTATGTGCGGAATTTCCTCATTTCCAGAAAATACGGGATGTAAGCGGCCGGTCAGAGCCCTGCCACCCGTGGACACCGGGCGGAAGCTCTTGCCTGTGCGCGACGGAGTCGTCGCTTTCCCGGCATTTCCGGATCGTGACCGGCATCGAACGGGGGACGCGCGTTCTCTTATGCATTCAAGCCCCCGGGTGCGATTTTCGTTCCTGTGCGGTCGGGACTGCCCGGAATCCGGGGTATGAAGCGCTTTTGACGGGACGTCGAACAGTATGCGCGCCATTCCCGCTTGGGTATTTCGGGAACAAACGAGTCAGAATTGAAGCGCCGGGAGATCGTGATTAAGAAAGTATTCGGGGGGTAATATCGAAAGAAGCAAACGAGGGCAGGATTATCGGGCGACAGGGAGGATGCTATGGGTGACGCCTTTCGCGGAAGAAGCTGCAAGTATGAGAATAGCCGGCGTCCCGCCGGATCGGAAGTCTGCGTCGACGGGAAGTGCATGATCTGCGAAAACGGGAAGTGGAAGGACAAAATCGAAGGTCTCTACCCTGCGGCCGGATAGGCCGGGGCATTGAAAAGACGAAAAGAATCACGGGCCGGCAGGGGCTTTCGCCGCTCCGACCCGGCCTCTCCTAGCAGGTTGTTGAATTACGGGTTTGATTCGTCTCTTTTGCTTTCAAGGCGTTTTTTAAAAAATTCGCTCTTTGACAACCTGCGATTACCAGATCGGAGAATTGTTCTTGTATTATAGGCTCCTGGGAGTTCTTCAGGGCGCCT
>JAJFUA010000112.1 GCA_021372635.1 Desulfobacteraceae bacterium
TCAACACGCTGGCGGGCAGGGATCTGCTCAAGCGCGGGGCGGGGATCATCACGGCGTTCATCACGCGGCTTCGCACGAACGGGGACGTCGGCGGGTGGGTGGAGCTGAAACCCTGGTCGCAGGTCATGGAGGAACTCAACACGACCCTGCGCCTCCTGCCCGTCTTCCAGGAGGAATCGGAAGCGGGAGACCCGCTGGATATCCGCAGGCCGCAGGACCGGGAACTGCTGCAGTCCTGGCTGGAGAAGATGCGCGTCGAATGGCAGCAGACCAGGGGGCGCCTGGACACAAATTTCATCCTGCTCAGCGGGTTCCTCGAGGGCTACGCCGCCGTCAGCGGCGCCGTGGGCGATACGGTGAACCGGCTGATCTTCGACGCCGGCTCCATCGAACGGCACCGGCAGTACGTCGGGCGGGAAGGCCAGGCGGTCTACGTCCGGGACATGGAACTGCACTACCCGATCCCGTGGCTCGGGGACGAGGTGGAAATCGCCGACTGCCAGGGCATCGACTCTCCCAACCCGGCCCATTTCGGTCTTCTCCAGCAATACCTGCTCGAAAGCCACTTCATCCTGTTCGTCATCAGCAGCCGGACGGGGCTCAGGGAATCCGACTTCAAGCTCCTCGACTTCATCAAGACCCTCCGGATGTTTCCCCAGACGTATTTCATCCTGAACGTCGATCTCGATTCCCACCCCCACCGCGAGGACCTGGACGCCCTCGTGGAGCGCGTCAGGACAGAACTCGGCTGGGTGGTGCCCGACCCGCAGCTTTTCACCTTTTCCACGCTCTATCATCTCGTCGGGCAACTGGGAGACCGGCTTCCCGAGCGGGAAGCGCAGCGGCTGGAGCTGTGGAAGGCTGACCAGGCCCTCTCCCGGGCCACGGAGGAAGGGTTCAGCGCCTTCATGGAACACCTGGGAAAAAAGATCGTGCAGCAAAGGTCCCGCGTGCTTCTCGGCAGCGGTCTCTGCCGCCTCGGAACCGTGGCGGGCAGCGTGATGGATTCGGCGCTCGCCCGCAAGAAGTTCATGGTCGAGAGCCTGGAGAACCAGAAGCGGACCGCGGAGAAGCTCAAGTCCAGGCAGAAGGCCCTGCAGGCCACCCTGGGCACCCTCGAAAACGCCATCGCCGGGCTGCAGGACGCCCTGAAGCGGGAGATGAGCGATTCGACGGACCGTTTCTTCGCTCTCAACGGCGGTCCCATCGTCCAGGAAACCCTGAGCATGGTCGACAGCTATCCCATCGGCGCCGAATACCGCAAGGAACTTGGCGACTGGAAGCAGTTACTCCGGCAGTTGTACCGGTTCTACCTCGAATTCCGGCAGACGCTTTCGCGTTACGTCATGGAAAAGGTGAACCTGCGCGTCATCGAGTTTGCGAAAGAGCAGGAGGAGGTTCTGACCGAGCGGCTCGATCAATCGTCCCGGGCCTTCTGGGCGCTCTTTTCCGCCGCTCTCGACGACTATCGCCGGGAGTTCTCGGAGCTGAAAGTCGAACGCCGTGCGGTCGAGGAGCAGGGCATCCGCGACGGAATGCTCGGGGACAGCGTCATCCCGCCCGCCTTCAGTGCATTCATGGGGCAGGAAGTCGTAAGCCACGGCGTTTTCCTGATGAAATTCGGAATCGGCAGGTTTACCCGCTTTCTCGCCGGCGTCAAGTCGCGGATGGGGAAGGAAAAGCTCCTCCTGGACCGGGAGGCGCAGCAGGACGAAAGTTTCGACGAGGCCATCGCTCTCGTCAAGTCCGAGACCAGGTCCGAGTTGCTAGCCGCGTTCCGGGAGTATCGCAACAGCTTCAAATACGCCTATGCCTACCGGATGGCGGAGGAAACGACCGTGAAGCTCGCGGAGGAGTTCAAGGCCGTGGCCGGGATGGCCCAGGTGAATTTCGCGAACCTCCTGGACCGCAGCGACACGGAGGGGGCCGACAGCCTGCCTGTCCTGGACATCCTCGCCCGGGCGGGCCGGGTCACCGGGGATATGGTGGAGGAACTGGACGGACTCCGGTGTGCCGTGACCCTGGAGTAGTGCCTCGCCGAAGAAGGGGGGCCTCTTCGGGCCCGTTCACGGTTCCGGGCGTGGTGGGGGCCAGTCCGCGGGAACAGGCGCGGTGAGGGTTAGTTCCGATCCGTCGGCCGGGTGGGCCAGTCGCAAGCGGAGGGCGTGCAGGTACAGCCTGCCGGCGGGCCTGCCGCTGTAGAGCCGGTCTCCGAGGACGGGGAACCCCGCCGCGGCGAGATGCAGGCGTATCTGGTGAGTTCGCCCCGTGAGGGGCATGGCCGAAACCAGGGACCGGTCCGCGTCCCGGTGCAGCACCCGGAACAGCGTTTCGGCTGACTTCCCCCGGCCTCGCGGGCAGGTGCAATAGCGGCCGTCCTTCCGCCCGATGTCCTCGCTGCCGATCCACTCGTCGGACTCCGGCCTGCCCTGGACCCAGGCCAGGTATTCCTTTTTCACCTCGTGCCTCTGAAAGGCGTCTCCCAGTCTTCGATTGGCCGAACGGTCGAGGGTGAACACCATTACCCCGCTCGTCTCGCGGTCGAGCCTGTGATGCAGCGCCACGTAAGGGGCTTTCCCGCCTTCTTTCGAAACGTGGCGGATGACCGCGGCGAACAGGTTGTTGTACGCGTCCGAAGGGGTTTGCTGGCTCGGAATGCCGGGTTCCTTGTCATAGGCGAAGAGCGTGCGGTCCCGGAACAGGATGCGGGCCGGGTCGATGTCGTAGAACCGGCGCGTTCCCCCCCATGGCCGATACACCCGGATTTCCTGGCCGGAGGAAAGCCTGCGCCCCGGGTCTCTTTCCTGTCGCCCCCCGATCTGCACGGACCCGAAGTCGATCAGGTCCCGGGCGTCTTCCCCGTCGAGGAGCATCTGCCGGGCCAGGTAATCGGCGAGGCACGCCCCCTCCGCTTCCTCTTCCACCCTCCATTGCAGGTGGGAAGGGCCTGCGGGCGCTCCCTTCCCTCTAAAGGTCCGCATCCGGTGTGGCTCCTCCCGCCTCGGGCTCTCCTGAGGCTTCTTCCATGGCCTGCTCGACCATGGAGTCGACGTCCTCGCCGAGTTCGTCGCCCATTTCATGCCCCATGGTTTTCATCCAGCGGGCCATGCTCCTGGGGTCGTTTTCATCGAGGCCGCCCAGGCGTGCCGGGTCGGCGAGCCTTTCCATGCGTGTTTCTTCGGAAAGCCTGACGCGGACCCTCGAAGGGACGCGGTCCAGCGTTTCGTTGCTGCAGTACTTGCAGGACGGGGTAAACTCTTCGGAAACCCGAAAGGTGATGAACTCGCTTTTCCGCCCGCACCTGCTGCACCGGTATTCGTATATGGGCATGGGCTTTTCCTTTCCGCAGGCCGGGTATTCCGTGCCTGCCGCGGCTGTCGGGTTGGACGATGCACGAACCGGGGGAATTATAGGGAAACGCCCGGCCGATGACAACCGTCACGCCGTCCGCCCGGCCCGTTTCCGGAGGAATTCGCGGCGCCACTGCATTATTCGTCCTCTTTGCGCCTGCCGGTTTCCTGGCGCTCCATGGTTTCCGGGACTTTCCCGGGGGCGACGTCTTCCCGCCCGGGGCTTGCGGTGAGATACAGCCAGATCAGGCCGATGACCGCGGAAACCAGGGAAGCGACGAGGATGCCGAGCTTGGCCCGTTCCATCAACACCGGATCGGAGAAGGCCAGGTTGCTGATGAACAGGGACATGGTGAAGCCGATGCCTCCCAGCCAGGCCACTCCCGTCAGCTGCGACATGCGAACGCCGCCGGGCAGCTTGCACAGGCCGAGCTTGATCGCCAGCCAGCTGAAGCCGCTGATGCCGATGAATTTTCCCGCGGCAAGCCCGAGGATCACCCCCTTTGTAACCGGATGATGCAGGCTTTCCCAGAAGTTGATCTCTCCGAAATCGATCCCGGCATTGTTCAATGCAAACAGCGGGATGATCACGAAAGTGACCCAGGGCTGCAGGGCGTGCTCCATGCGCTGCTGTGGGGACTGAACGGCCTGGGCCGCCTTCTCCACGCTCTCCGCGACTGCGGCCATGACCGGGCAACTCAACGGGTGGTCGCAATCCGAGGGAAGAATCGCCTCGTAGTGGAGCTTTTCCCCGAGCTGGTTCAGGCGCGCTTCGAATTCCTCAGGGGTGTACACCGGGCGGGCCGGGATCGCGAAAGCGAGGACGATGCCGGCGAGCGTGGCATGAATGCCGGACTGCAGGAGCGAGACCCAGAGCAGGAGTCCCAGAAGCGCATAGGGCAGGGAATGCCTTATGGCTCCACGGTTCAGCACGATCAGCAGGACGGTCACGATTGCGGCGCAGAGGAGGGCGTGCAGGTCGATCGATTGGGTGTAAAAGAGCGCGATGACGAGAACCGCTCCGAGGTCGTCGGCTATGGCCAGGGCGGTGAGAAAAACGATGAGGTTCTTCGGGATGCGCCAGGAAAGCAGGACAAGAATGCCGATGGAAAAGGCGATGTCCGTGGCCATGGGAATCCCCCAGCCGCGTACCGCCGTTCCCTCCCCGCTCAGCAAGAGATAGATCATCGCGGGGACGACCATCCCCCCGACCGCCGCGATGACCGGCAGAATGGCGTCCCGCAGCGAGGAAAGTTCCCCCACCAGTATCTCCCGCTTGAGTTCCAGCCCGACCAGCAGGAAGAAGAAAGTCATGAGCCCGTCGTTCACCCAGTGGTGCAGGTCGAGATGAAGCCGCCATTCCCCGATCTGGAAAGATACGGACTGGTGTTGCAACCCCTGTACGATCCATCCCCATCTCGTGTTGGCCAGGATCAGCGTCGCCGCCGTCACCGCCATGAGGATGATCCCGCCCGCGGTCGTCCGCCTGAGGAATCGTTCAAAGGGGCTCAAAATGCGCCCGAAGAGATTTTCAAACACATAGGGGGGGCTGGTCATTTGCAGTGCTCCGGTCTGCAAAAGCCGGGGATGAACAAACGTGGTCGAAAGCGCTCCAGGCAGTGTCGGGGCCAGTTCCCGGCGGCCGGGCAGGCGATTCCGAACTGCCCCCGTGACCCGGACAAGCGGGTTGTCCGGGTCACGGGGGCAAACACTTCGAACCTCGAGTTAGGCCGCTTTGCCTTTCTTTTTCTGTTTCTGTTTCTGCTGGCCGACCCGAACCTTCTGCTCCGTTTTCTCAAGTTCGATTTTTACATGAGTGGTGTTCGGACAGCGCCCCATCCGCCACTTCACGCATGGCGACACCCAGATCCGGCATAATTCGCCTTCGATGTTGTCGCACCCGACGCATTGACTCACGATAGGCTGCCTCTGCGGTGCATCCATAAGCACACCTCCGGTTTGGATGATTCCTGCTGCGACCCGGCGCATCTCAACCCGGCTTGCCGGGTCGCACGAATGACGGGCGACTGCGCCATGCACCAATATAAGGACCGGCCCATCCCGCGCGCAAGAATGCGTGGTTCGGACGAAGGAATATATCCGCTTCGGACTGGATGCGGGGTGCCGTAATCCGTTACCCGGCCACGCACGATTCGATGAACGGTTTGATCGACTCGAGCCGATCGAACTCCCGGACCGTGGAAAGCAGGGACCGGGCGCGTCTTTCTCCGAGAACCGGTTCGACGAGCCAGAGGAATTTCCTTTCCAGTTCCTCGTCGGAGGGAAGGGCGCCCGGCGGCTCCCAGCTGGGTTCCATCCTTCCCGAGGAAAAGGTCCGGCCGTCTTTGGCATGGACGAACACCTCCGCGTAGGTCTTCGCAGGGAAGGCCTTTTCGTATTCGTCGTCCACTTCCACCTCCACCCTGTCCGCCAGTTCCAGCAGGTCGCCGTCGTGTATGCGGGGCGGCAGGACCTGGCGGGGTCCCACTTCGGAATCCGTCAGGGCCGCGGCCACTGGGAACGGAAGATTGTACTGCGCGTCTTCGGTGGTCGCGGGGTGCTGCTTGCTGAGTTCCCGGGCGGCCGCGAAGGTCCGTACGCGGATTCGCTCGATATTGCCGGGGGCGAGCTGCTGCTCGCGGGCGATTTTGAGAGCCCCGGCGACGGCCGGCTGTGCCCAGCGGCAGGCCGCGTACGGCTTGAAATAGAGCGAGAGCATTTCGAACCGGTTTCCGAGACCGTCGATCCACGAAGGTTCCGGGCTGTCGCTGAACAGCGGCTCGACCCCCGTGAAGCCCTTTTGCGCGAGCAGGAGAGAGGAGACGGCCACCATGCATCCCCAGCCGATGCCGTCCTTTCCCATGCAGGGGACGTCGATGCCTTTCATCATGGGCGCGATGGGCGCGTGGTATTCCGCCGCGCCCATGCCCCGGCGGAGGACGGAGGCGTCCGCACCGAGCAGCTTTCCTGCGGCGGCGACTCCCGCGACGGCTCCCCAGCTTCCCGAGGCGTGGTAGGTCTCGTACGTTGCGTGTCGGATCAGGCCGGCCCGAATGCCGACTTCGTAGCCCACCACGAAGGCGGAAAGCAACTCCGCCCCGGAGACCCTCGGGGGCGTTTCGCCCACGGTGAGGATCACCGGCAGGATGCACGCGCCCGGGTGACCTTTGACCATGCGATACCCGTCGTCGATGTCCAGTGCGTTTTGCGCAAATCCGTTGGCGAGAGCCGCTCCGATGAGGGAGACTCGTTTCCCCGAAACGAGAATCGTAGCCTCGTCTCCACGAAACTGTTCGACGGCAAACTGGCTCATCAGCCGGCCCACGGGCGTTTCCATGCCGGCCAGGAGCGCTCCGAGCGCGTCCAGAAGGCAGCGCTTCGCCTGGTGCCGCACGTCCTGCGGCAGACGGTTCCATTCGACGTCCTGGATAAACTCTATGACTTTATCGGTAGGGTTCATGGGTATAGCGTTCCTCGAGCTGTGCATTTGTCCGGCCGCGGGCCGAGACTACAGGAGCCCCGCCTTTTTCAGCCACTCGCGGGCGACGTCCTTAACCGGTTTGTGCTCCACGTCCACCTGGAAGTTCAGGTCGGTCATGGCCGCCGTGTCCATCTTCTTTCCGAGTTCCGCGAAGATCTTTTCCAGTTCGGGGTACTGGGCCGCCGTTTCCTTCCTCACTACAGGCGATGCGTTATAGACGGGGAAAAAGCCCTTGTCGTCGTCGAGCACCAGCAGGTTGAACCCCTTGATGCGTCCATCCGTGGCGAAACCCAGGGCCACCTGGACCTGGCCATCCTTGAGGGCGTTGTAGAGAAGGCCCGGGTCCATCTTGATGATCTTGTCGTTGGGGAACTCGAACGCATAGACTTCCTTCAGGGGCCGATAGCCGTCGGCCCTCGCGTAGAACTCTCCGTTCAGAGCCAGGGAAATGGCGGTTTTGTTCGCTTTCACGTATTTTGACAGGTCGCTGAGGGACTTGATGTTGAGCTTTTTTGCGTCGGCTTCGCGCATCATCAGGCAGTAGGTGTTGTTGAATCCCATGTAGGGCATCCAGACGAGGCCGTTCTTTTCGAGATCTTCCTGCTTGACGGTTTCATAGCATTTCTGGGGGTCGGAAATTCCCTTCTCGTGCTTCAGCAGGGCGAGAAGGCCCGTACCGGTGTATTCCGCGTAGATGTCGATCTGCTTGTTGATGAGGGCTTCTCGCACGACCACGGTCCCGCCCAGACCCGTCTTGTCTTCGCACTTGAAGCCGTTTTTCTCCAGGAGGGCGATCAGCATCTGCCCCAGGATCCTCTGCTCGGTGAAGGCCTTCGATCCGACGACCAGTTTCCTGTCCGCCGCGAGGCCGTCTACGGGGACCGCAAGGAAGGCGGCCAGGAGCAGGCCGCCCACCAACAACGCCACCATACGCACCGATTTCCTCATGTTTCCACCTCCGTCGTTGTGAAGAATTGTCGTTACCCCCGGGGGGATGCCCCGGGAACTCTCGGGCTGCTCCCAGCGCTCTTTCCGCAGGCCGGACAGGGCGGGAAGGCGTCACTCGTAGACGAGGCCGGGACTGATGAGCCGTTTCTCGATCCGCTCGAGGATCGCGTTGAGCGCTATGGCCAGGGCGGCGGTCGGCACCGCTCCGGCAAACATGTAACTGGAATCCACCATGGCGATGCCGGTAAAGATGAGGTCTCCCAGTCCGCCGCCGCCGACTAGGAAGCTCATCGCCGCCGAACCCACGTTGATGACCATGGCCGTCCGGATGCCCGTCAGGATGATGTAGAGGGCGTTGGGCAGTTCCACTTTGAAGAGCAGTTGAACGGGGGTCATGCCCATGCCGCGCCCCGCGTCGATGATGACGGGGTCCAGGTTGGCGATCCCCGCAACGGTGTTGCGGATGATGGACGTGATGCAATAGACGATCAGGCCGAATATGGCGGTCGTCTTTCCGATCCCGAGATAGGCCATGGCTATGGCGATCACCGCCAGGGACGGAACGGTCTGGAAGATCCCGAGAAACGTCAGGACCCAGTCCTTGCAGCGTCTCATGAAGCCGCGGGTCAGCAGGATTCCGACGGGCACTCCCAGGCCGATCGAGATGATCCCGGAGACGCCGACCAGGTAGATGTGCTGCATGACCAGGCGCCAGACTTCCCAGGGATTCTTTCTCATGAACTTCAGGAAGCCCTGGTACTCGGAGAGGACGCCGGCCACGTAGGCCAGCAGGATGATCAGCAGCAGCCAGCGCTTCTCGTTTCGAATCGTGAGGCCCTCGTCTTTCATCGGATTCTCCCGAGCGGCGTGACGTTCCCCCAGTGGCCCCCTCTCTCGTCGTAGGTCTCCCCGACGACGGAAATCAGGGTGCGGGAGTTCAGTATCCCCTGCAGTATGCCCTCTTCGTCCGTGGCGACGACGATGCCCAGGTCGTAGGCCAGCATTTTGCTCAGAGCCTCCTTGAGGTTCTGCCGGGGCGAGACCGTGAGGGTCATGGGGCGGGTGATCTCCCCGACGATGCCCTGGTGGCCCTTGAGGTCGATGAGGTTCACATACCCGCGGAGCCTCTCGTCGGGGTCGGTGACCAGGAGAAACTGCAGGTTGTTGTCCACCATGTACTCGAACACCACCTCGCAGGGGTCTTCGTAGCAGCAGTGCACGGGGTTGCGCATCATGGCGTCCCGCACCGTGAGGAGA
>JAJFUA010000114.1 GCA_021372635.1 Desulfobacteraceae bacterium
GGGATCTTGCGGGGCGTCCGGACGCCTCCAGGCACGGTCCTTCGGTATGAATCTATCGGCAGCAATGATGAAAGGAAGCAATCGTGTACGACATGAACGAGCGACAACTGGAAGGGGAGTTTCAGACCTGGGTACATTCGAATGACGCCTGCTACAAGGAATCCACCCGGGAGCTGGAAGCCCGCCAGCGCCAGGCAAGAGAAAACCTCGACTGGCTCTACGACAACATGCCCGGTTATTTCTTCATCACCATGAAGAACGAAATCGAACCCATGGCCAACCTGCTGTTGGGGATGCAGAGCCTTCGCAAACAGCGCAAAGTCATCCTGGCCGATGTAGACAGGAAACTCGTCGTCGCCCGCCTGGATGTCAAGGGTTCCCTCTACGATACGCTGAAATCCCTGAAGGGCCGCGAGATTTCCTACGCGGAAATCACCCATTCGTACCGGCCCATCCCGGGAACCGGCCACAACCTCGAAGTGCTGCGGTTCGAGTTCGACCCGAAGAGCCATGCGGAGATTTTGGAGGCCAACGGAGCCAGGCTGCCTGCCGGAACGAGAGAAACAGTCCTTGCGGCCATGAAGAACCTGTACCCGGATTTCGCATTCAAGGATTTCAACGAAAACCTCAACATGTTCTGGTACAACAGCAAGGAATACGTCCGCATGTCTCCTCCGGAGAGAATCGCGCGTATCCTGTGGCTCTACCAGCAGTGCCGGGACCATAACGGCATGTTCCTGGACGTGGAATCCACCGTACAGAACGTGCAGCCCAACGAATACCGTATCCTGTTCGCCGTCGAAAATCCCCCGCAGCAGGGATTCCTGACCCAGGCCATGGAAGTTTTCAAGCGCCTCAAAGTCGGCGTGCGGCGCTCCTACAGCCTCAACATCAGCAACGGGCGGCATCGGTATTTCCTGGGCAACTTCTACGTCACCAATTACGACGGACAGCCGGTGACCAAGGATTCGGCCATTTTCGGGGAAATCCAGAGAGAGCTCTACAACACTCAGATCCTGGCCACGGACAACGCCGCCTACACGGTTTACGTCAACAGCGGCATCATGAACGGCGAGGACGCATCCCTGACCAACGCTTTTGCGTCCTTCTGCCAGACGACCCTGGGGCATACCTCTCCGGACCGTTTCAGCATGGAAGCGGTCAAGGACGCGCTGTTCTCCCATCCGGACATCGTTCTGAGCCTGATCAGCCTGTTCCGCAAGCGTTTCGATCCCGATCTGCAGGACCGTGAAAAGGCCGTCGAGGAGGAGATGAGCGCCACCGCCACGGCGATCGAGAATTACAACACGGGCCACAAGCACCTGGATGAAGTGCGCAGGACCATCTATAGAACCTGCCTCTCGTTCGTGAAGAACGTGCTCAAGACCAACTTCTTCATCCCCGACAAGCAGGCACTGGCTTTCCGCCTGGATCCGGCATACCTGACGGAACTCGACCCCAGCTTCACGAGCGACCTTCCCAAGCGCAGGCCGTTCCGGGTGACCTTCTTCTTCGGAAGACTCGGAGCGGGCTATCACATCGGATTCTCGGATATCGCGCGCGGCGGCTGGCGGACCATCATCAGCCGGACGCAGGATGAACTTACGACCAACCGGAACAACATCTTCCGCGAAGTCTTCGTCCTGGCGCACACGCAGCACCTGAAGAACAAGGACATCTACGAAGGCGGGTCCAAGCTGGCCGTCATTCTGGATGCCAGAGGCCTGGAATCCTCCGAAGCGGTCGTCCAGCAGCTCTATAAGCTTCAGTACGCCATGTTGAACGCCTTCCTGGATATTTTCGTGACGGAAAACGGCAAGGCTCGCGATCCGCGCGTCGTGGACTACTACGGCGACGACGAACCGATCGAACTGGGTCCCGACGAGAATATGCACGACACGATGATCGAAGTGATCGCACGCCAGGCGGTGAAGCGCGGCTACGCCCTCGGCGGCGGCATCATGTCGAGCAAGCGGGTGGGAATCAACCACAAGCAGTACGGTGTGACTTCCCGGGGCGTGATCCGCTCGGCCATGATCGCCATGAACCAGGTCGGCATCGACATGACCAAGGACGAGTTCACCATGAAGATCACGGGCGGTCCTTTCGGGGACGTCGCCGGCAA
This sequence comes from Desulfobacteraceae bacterium, assembly GCA_021372635.1. GTDB lineage: Bacteria > Desulfobacterota > Syntrophobacteria > Syntrophobacterales > Syntrophobacteraceae > JAJFUA01. Next base: position 2,126 of record JAJFUA010000114.1, read on the forward strand.
TTCGATCGCTCTCCTTCTGGAACGGTGCCCCGGTGCGAAGATCGTGTGCATTACGGATGCGACCGGCGCCCTGTACGATCCCGAAGGAGCCGACCGCCAGGAAATGGCCCGGATCGTGCTCAAGGCGGACATCCATGAATTCAATCCCGAAGCCCTTCACAAGGG
>JAJFUA010000118.1 GCA_021372635.1 Desulfobacteraceae bacterium
TTTCCCTCCCCCCCGTAGCCGATGTAGTTCAGCGGGCGGTTGAGGTAATGGTTGAGCAGCCAGTACATGAAGACGCCCTGGTCCGTCTTGCCGAACTGCCAGGGGCCCGTAAGCACGCCGCAGCGGTTGATCACGTACGAGATGCCGTAGGCGGCGCCGTATTCGGCCAGGATGAGTTCCGAAGAGAGCTTCGTCACCCCGTAGAGCGAACGCACGCCACCCATGGGGAACTCCTCTGCGATCCCCTCGGGACCGGCTCCGGGTACGCGGTCTCCCTGCCATACGAGGCGCATTTCATCGGCAGCCAGCGGCAGTTTCCGCAACCGGTCGTACGGATAGACGCGGCTGCTGGAGAGAAAGATGGCCATGGCGCCGCACTGTCTTGCCCATTCGAAACAGTTGATCGCCCCGCCCAGGTTGGTGTCGAGCAGGTAGACGGGGGATCCCGTGTATCCCGCGAGGACGGAAGGCTCCGCGGAGCATTCGATGAGGATGTCCGCCATGGGGATGTCCGAAAGGTCCGTGCGGTTACGCACGTCCCCGTGAATGAACCGGATTGCATGCTTTTTCAGCCGCGACAGGACCAGTTCCGACCCTCTTCTTTTGAGATTGTCCAGGCAGATGACATCGCCGTAGCCCGCTTCCGTAAGGGACACGGCCAGCGACGAACCGACGAAACCGGCTCCTCCTGTGATTAAAATGGTCATATTTCGCATCCTTCGATTCAGATTCACAATGACGGACGGATATTATGCAAGCATCCGGCCAAATGGCCGCAAAAGTTGCGGCCGTTCGTTCAACCGGGGCGCGAAGCCTGCCGGAAAAGGTTTCCAATACTCGTGGAGGTGGAAGAAAACCTCTTGCTTTCAGATAGATAACAATGAATTTGTTCACGCGCGCGCCAATCCGGAAAACCGGGCGGGAGGCGTGCCGATCGCAAGGCCTGTGAAGAGGGATTTGACAAAAAATTGACAGAACCGCCGCCTGCCATTCTCCGAAGAAAAACATGGCCGCACGGAAGGATCGCCCTCACGCGGAACAGGTGATATGCCGTTCCGTGGAGGGCGTTCCTGCGGGTGTTCACTCTCCGGACTCCTCCGGTTGTTTTCCTTCATTTTCCAATGACATGGCGACGAGTTTCTTCACAAGGGGGTGCTCCGGGTCGAGTGCACAGGCCCTGTCGAAGGCGAACTGCGCCTTGTCGTAATCTTGCAGGCGGTCGGCGGCGAGGGCTGCGCTGATCCAGGCTTCCACGTCCCTGGGAATGATCTTCAGGGCGTCGTGCAGGCGTTCGAGGGATTCCGCGAACCGCTCCTCCCCGTTGTAGATATTTGCGAGGCTCAACAGGATGTCGGGGTCGCGTGGAGAGAGCGCCCGGGCGTCCAGGAAGGCTTTTTCCGCGCCGGCGGCATCGCCCGTCGAATAGCGGATGGTCCCCAGGCGCTTGAGCAGGACCGCTTCTTCGGCAACAACCCCGACGCCGGCTTCGAGTATTGCCGCGGCGGCTTCGAGTTGCTCTTCGCCGATCATGAGTTCGCTGAGGGCCAGGTAGCTGCCTGTATAGGCGGGGTACATCTGCGCGCAAGCGGCTAGAATGGTTGCGGCGCCTTGCAGGTCCTGCCGGCTCAACGCCCTGGACGCCGCCTCCAGCATGCGGGTGATCTCCGCGCCTTCCTTTTCGTCCCACCGGACCAGCGAGTTGGCGAGCAGGGATTCGGCCTGGTTTCTCGCCGCAATGTCGAAAAGACCCGGATGTGCGAGCACGATCCGCGCCTTGGTCTCCGCGGCGACGGACTGATCTTTCGAGGAATCTTCCGACCCGGACGGGCGGCGGGCCAGCAGGGGTTCGGGGATTCTGCGTCCCTGGAAGCCCAGTTCGCAGCAGGTGAGCCAGAAGTCCCAGGTTTCGTCGCCCGCATTCTCCTTATAGCCTTTCGCCTGCTCCCAGAGAAACCGGCAGTACAGGGCACAGGCGGGAATTCCGCACGAGTTCATGAGCTTTTGGAGTTCGAACTCCCCGGCGTTCTCTCGCCAGGATTCGCCGCCCGTCGAGACGATGGAGTCGGTGTAAGCCACGGCGACGGCCAGATTGGAATCGAGAAGCGCAACGCAGAACTGGAGCGCATCGGAGGCGATCGTATCCCCTGCGTCGAGGGGCAGGACGTATTCGCCCCCGGCTTCGGAGATGCCGCGGTTGAGCAGGGAGGCCCTGCTGCCGGTCTCGCAACGGAGCGTGCGGACGGAAAGAGAGGCATCCTCCGCCGTCAAAATTTCCGACGCGTCCTCAACGTCTGTCCCGCCGTCCTCGTGTACGAGGATGATTTCAAGATCCCGGAAAACCTGGTGCATGACGCTCGAAAGCGTCTCGGGGAGATGCTCCCGCGCGTGGCCGGGGCAGGGGACCACGACGGAGACCCGGGGTCTTTTCTTCCCGGCCTGTCGGAATTGCGGTTCTACCGCCTGTTTGCAGCTCTCGGGAGTGAACCCGTCGTAAACTTCCACTGCGATGCGCAGGCCATCCCGGAACATCACCGCCAGTTTTTCGACTCCGCAGTCGCCGGCCGATCCGTCGGGAGAACCGGACGGCGTTTTGTCCACCGGGTTGCGGAAGACGATGGACTTGCGATGGCACAGGAGGAACGGCCGGTATTGGGCATAGAGGCTCTTGTGCGCGTCCATGCCCGCTTCGAGATCGGCGGGACCCATGAAGGGAAGCTGTTTCAAAAGAGCCAGCAGGTCCTGGGTTCGATACACCGAGCCGGACAGTTCCAGGGGAACCCCGAAATCGTGCTCGGCTTCGATCCACCGGTACTTGATGATCCCCTCCGATACTTCGGTCAGCGCCGGAATGTTCCGCGGTGCGTCCTGTGGGCCGCGCCCGGTCGTGTTCTCGCCGAGGCGCAGCGAAAAACCGATGGCGTCGGTATGCCCCTGGAGGCTTTCGACGGCATCCGCGAGGCGGAACCCCCTGACGAAAACGGCGTCGTCCGCCAGGAACAACACGTATTCCCGGCTCATCAAAAGAGCGAGGACATCGTTCCTGAAGAATTCCTCCTTCAGAAATTCGACGGAGCCGTATTCCCGCCTCAGGTCGTCGTACTGCTGTTCGTGAAGAGCGCTCGAGGCCGTATAGAGAACCTTGAGGTCCACCATGCCGGTGTCCCGGCAGTGCCTGAAAAAGGACCGCAACGTTGCGTCGAGCTGCATTCCTCTGTCTTTGCTGAATAGGATTCCGATCATCTGCTGCATATTTCCCGTGCTTCCAGTGAGAGTGGGTTTTGAGTCCATGCGATAGTCCCGAAAAACGTGGGAAACTACCCTTCCGCGTCCTCCCTTCCTTCACATTTTCCTGTGGAAAAGGCCAGCATATTTTATACGCCCGGGCAATTGTCCGCCGCCCGGATCACCAAAATGGCGGGGGATTTCCGCTCGGGCGCCTCACTGCGCTCTACCCCTCGATTCGCAACCGACCGGGTGGCGTGGCATTCCTGCTGGATGGCAGGAGTTTTGCATTAATTATCGTCGGACATGATATCGGGTTTGCGATTCTTTCCGAGCTATTGGAGGAAAGGAAGTTCGCCGGTGCAGTTGATGCTGAGCGATGGGGGTGAACTTTCTCCAAAAGACTGGGCATTGAGTTAAGCACCTTTTAAAGGATGACTTCAAAGAGGGAGGTGCCGGAATGACCACAAACAGGAAGATGTCAAGTCAACTATTTTCAACCAACTCCGAGTCGGATGAGTTCTTCTATTTGCTTGATGTACTTGAGCGTTTACTCGCTGAGTCCCAGCTAATTGCATGTGCGAAACTTTAGACCATAATTGTAAAACGACTGTAAATTGTATTGGAGCATGATGGAATCGCCAGGAGACGAACAGCCCCTCGCTAGCGGGATTGTCCAGGAAATTTCGATTCTGCATCTTTTCGGTGAAGGCATACGATCCACCGATGTGGTCGAGCTTTCGTTCGATGCCGCTCGCGGTGTTTCCGGCAGATCGAAAGGAAGCGATCCGTCTCTTACGCTGCCTCCCCTGTCTTTGACGGTCCTGCCCTCGCTTCTTTTTGAAGTGGTCTTGGAACTCTCTTTCGCGCCCGCACCGGATGTGCGCGATACATACATATACACGCAGCTTTACTATCAGCTCGAAGGAGCGGCCGGGTTCAGCGAAGATTTTGCGATCAGCCGGAAACTGGCCCCCGGCGATCGTTTCCAGATGCTGCACTTCAGATTCAGGGCACCCTGCAAATCGAGGCTGGTTCGACTGCGGCTGGACCCGTCCAATGTTCCCGGAAGCTTCGTCATTTCCAGCGCAAAACTGATCGTGATGAAATGTGAAAAAAAGAAGAGATCAGAACCTTCCTTTACGCCCGTCTGCATCAGCAATTACGGTCGCACGGGCAGTACCCTGCTGATGAAATTGCTGTCGCTGCACCCGATGGTCATGTGTGTACGGGAGCATCCCTACGAACTAAACATCATTTCCTATTTCCTGAAATTTGCCAGACTGGTCAGAAAGGCCCCCTTCGCGGGCAAACAGGCCGACCTCATGGAAAACATCTGGGGGGAGAGCCTTTGCAGTCCGGTGGGGTTTCAGCAATGGCTCGACAATGACGTCTTTTCGAAGTATTATTCTATGTTTTTGAGTACTTACCTGCCGGATTTTCTCTCCTTGTGCGACGTTTCCCGTTTCGAAACCGCTCCCTTCTATATTGAGAAATTGCCCGGCTATTTTATGGAGGATTTTACAGCTGTCTTTCCGAATGGAAAAATCATCCTCCTCTTCCGGGACCCGCACAAGACGTATCTTTCCATCAAGAAATTCGAATCGAAAAACGAATATAAGGCGTGGTCGTGGGGCAAGGCGAACGATTTGGAGCTCATTTCGGCCATGATGAGCTTTTTCGCAGCACAGATCCAATGTTACACAAACGATCCCGAGCAGCGCATCTATCTTCCCGTGCGTTATGAAGATATCGTTGCATCCCCCCGAGGGACGATGGAAAAGATCTGCACCTTTATCGGACTGCCTTTCTCTGAGTTTTTCGCCGGTGAGGTTGCGGGTTATTTCAGCTCCGCTCCGTCCACCCGTGAATTTCAGCAGCACCAGACCAGCGGTGGTATCCAGGAAAGCAGAACTTCTTCCTGGGAAAAGATTCCAGAAGTCGAGAAGAACCTCTTTTACAGGTGCAGGAAAATATTCGACACACTCGGGTACCCAATGCCGTAGGCTCTCGTCAGCTGCAATACTCCCATTTCAAACGTTATTTTGATAACTATCCGCGACGCCGGGGTCCGGCGAGCACCGTCAGGATCTCCAACGGGCTCCACGGGCGCATCGCGGGGATGTCGAACATTCATTGGCCGGTTTCTTGCATCATCATTCCGGCGCCTGGAGTTTTCTCCAGGAAAAAATGGCTTAAGGGCATTCAGGCTTTCCTGGCGATGGACTTTACCTCCCGGAGTGAGTCGTTCTTTTCGTCAATTGTTTGACGATCGTGTTCCGGGAATCGACATGGCCACCAAGGAGGAATTTGACATCCTCCATCCCGCCGGTGCTCATCGCTTGAAACAGGTGCCGGTCGCATCTTTTCGGTCGTCGTCCGTGAGGTGCGATTCGTGAAAAATGCGATGTCTCCTTTCTGCGAGTAAGGGCTTTCCATGAGAATTGCGTTGATTGCTTGTCCCGCGTGGGCCGTCTGGGCGCCTCATCCCGCGCTGCTGCTGCTTGCCGCCAGTTTGAGGCGAGATGGACATCACGTCGATATCTTCGATTTGAACATCGACGCCTACCTGTGGGTGAGTGAAAAAGACCGCGAATTATGGCAGGATGAGAACTCCGTCCACTGGGAGACGGAGCAGGTGATAAAAGACCTGTTCGAAAGGTATGCAGTCCAGTTCGACGAGTACGCGACTCGGGTGAAAAATGCCGATCCGCAGTTCATCGGATTTTCGATCAATAGCGGAGCGCGCTACATTTCCTGCTTCATGGCCCGGAGCATCCGTGAAAAGATGCCCGGCGTGCCCATCGTTTTCGGAGGGGCCGATTGCTTCAGATCGGAGACGTTCGACTGGTACATGATTCCGGGTGTCGTCGACGCTCTGTGTCCCGGGGAGGGGGATCTGGCCTTGCCCGCGCTTGTCCGGTCCGTGGAGGAAACGGGCGGCGTCCCGGTGGACGCGCCCGGGTTTCTTACCTGGAACGACGGAAGGATCCGGGATAACGGCGATCCTCCCCAGCCTCGGAAAATGGATCAACTGGCACCCATCACGCTGGAGGGAGTGGACCTCTCCAGGTACACTCTGCCCAACCGGCTGACGATGTGCATCAGCCGCGGGTGCATCAATCATTGCACGTTCTGCTCGGAGGGCAACAACTTCAGGCCGCATCGATCGCATTCCGCGGAGTACATGATTGATCAGCTCAACGCCGTTCTGCCTCGGCTCGCCGAGAGCGGGCAGAAGCCCCACGTCAATTTCAACGATTCCCTGATCAACGCCAATATGAGGATCCTGGATCGGCTGTGCGACCTGATCGTCTCCAACCGCCTGGAATTCACCTGGGGCGGGATGGCGTATGTGCGCGAAGAGATGACCGCCGAATTCATGCGCAAAATGCGCCGGGCCGGCTGCGTTGAAATCTGCTGGGGGATTGAGAGCGGCTCCGGCAACGTGCTCAAGGCCATGAACAAAAGGTTCGTTCCCCGCCTGCTCGATCGGGTTGTCAGAGATACTGCCCTGGCCGGGATCGCCCAGTACGGGAACCTCATTGTCGGTTTTCCGGGGGAAGGACCTCGCGAATTTGCGGAGACCCTGTTGTTCCTGATGAAAAACGTCAATCACTTCACGTGCATGGGCCTGCCTATCCTGGTTCCCCTGAAGAACTCCACATTGTATAAATATCCTGATAAGTTCGGCCTTACCAGCCTGGACAGGCAATTGTGGGAAACGCAGGACGGCAAGAACACACCCAAAATCCGGATACTGCGAAGAAACATCCTTGCAAGTGTTCTCAGGAACAAGAAATTCGAGCAAGGCCGCGTCGATAGGCTGATCCAAGAGACGAAAGTCGGCCTGGACGATCCTGAAGTTGTAGAAGAGTATACGAATATTTTCGGACACTTCCTGGATATCTGCGGCTCCTACCTCGTTCGCGAGCCAGCTGTCATGCCGCTTCTCGGAGATCAGGAACCGGCGAAGGCTCCGGCCCCGCTTCCCATGGCTCCGCAGCGGACCAAATCGGATTTCTTCGAACTCAAGAAGGTCAATATCCACAAGTTCAGAGGGTTGATCGAGGCGCTCAACCGGGGTGAAACTTCTCCCCGGGTCGACTACCATCCCATCGAACTCTATTTGGAACTCACCAAGCGCTGCAACCTCGACTGTGTCATGTGCTCCCACGGGATCGAGTTCCGGGACCATGTCAAACGCTGCGGCGGCGGGTTGGCGAACACCGATTTTCCCGAAAACGCACTGTCGGTATTCGACCGCATCCTTCCCTACTCCGCGATGGTCTACCTGGTCGGCCTCGGGGAACCCATGCTGCACGGCAGGCTGACCGACATGGTGAGGCGATGCGCAGATGCGGGGGCCTTCGTCTGGCTCAACTCCAACGGACAGAAACTGACGCCGCAAATCGCGGCGAAACTGGTCGATTCCGGTCTTTCACGGTTTGTTTTCAGTGTTTCCGCGGGTACCAGGGAAACCTACGAACACGTCCACAAGGGGGCGAAATGGGAAGTCTTCTGGAAAACAGTGGAAATGCTGAGCGGGGCGAGACTGTCGCGAAACGCCTCCTGGCCGCAGCTCTTCATGAATTATGTGGTCATGGACGAAAACATAAGTGAATTGCCCCTGCTGATCTCCCGGATCGTTCCCTTCGAAGTGACGGGAATTTCCGTCAAGCCACTGGTGAACATGGGAGGTCTGCTGGACAGGATGGACAATCCCCCTGTCGTCAGAGCGTTCTGGAAATCGGATGAAACCTACCTGGACCAGTCGCGGGAGATGGCCAGGCTGCTACGCCTGGAACTGGAAGACCACTCCTACCGTGAGAATCATAGGGCAGAGAACAAGCTGGACGGCATCTGCCTGCATCCCTTCAGTACCCTCTCGGTAACCGCCCTCGGCAATGTATATCCCTGCGGGCAGGGAGAATCCGTTGGAGGTGAAGAACTCGTCCTGGGGAACATTCGGGAGAGCACCCTGGAAGAAATCTGGAACGGCGAACGTCTGAAGACCCTGAGGGAGAGATTCATCCGGCGCCAGTACGGCGGCGGATGTCGCGAATGCATCGAAAAACAGCTCTGCCGCCTGCATAACGACCGGTGCGACACGACGGAGGGGTTCCTGGACGCGGTGGCGAAAGCCGCGGAGATCGGTTCGTCCCTTGCCGGCGAATCCCGCACCGGCCATACCCCCGAACCGGAAAGCTCCACCCGGCTCTGGGCCGCTCCTCCTTCCGTGCGGAATCTGCATCGCATCAAGAAACGAAATTTCTATCGCTATGCACTGACCAAGAACCAGGGAAGGGAACTGGCGTTGAACACGCCCATGGAAATCTTCCTGGAGAGTTCGAACGCCTGCAACCTGGAATGCGTGTTTTGCGCATTGCAGGGAATGGAAACCAGGCCTTCCGGCAGATCGGCCATGCTGCCGCCGGAGTTTATCAAAGCCGTCGGGCCGTACCTGCCGGGTGTCGCCGCGGTAGCCCTTCACGGGTTCGGAGAACCGCTCCTCAACCGGTATACGGTGCCGGCCGCGACCGAGGCGACGGATTACAGTGCCTATACGGAGTTTTTCACCAACGGGATGCTGCTCCATCCGAAGCGCGTAAAAGAACTCGTGAGAGCGAACACCCGGCGCATAACGGTCTCCATCAGTTCTCCGAATGCCGAAAAGTATGAAAAGCTCTACCGGAACGGCAAATTCCACCGGGTTATGGACAACCTGAGGTTCCTCAAGGAAGAAAAAGAACGCCTGGGAACAAAGTATCCTCTCGTGCACTTCAACGCCATCGCCATGCGCGACACGCTGCCGGATCTGCCCGGACTGGTCGGGCTGGCGGCGGAGATGGGGGTGCGCTCCATCGACCTCAAGCCGCTCGTCGTCTATTCGACGATGCCGCAGATGCACGAACAGCGATTGTCGTACGACGAGGGCCTGCACGGCCCCGTTCTTGCCGAAGCCCGGCGGCTTGCCGGACAACTCGGAGTGGAACTCAGCCTTGTAGCCTTCGAAAGAACCGCGGCGGACCACGGAAACGGCGAACACGCGGAAGACACCTGCGGTGCGGCCGGGCACTGCCCGCTTCCCTTTCGGAGCATGTATATTCGTGTCAACGGGCTGGTCAAGCCGTGCTGCTTTGCCGCCGACAAGGATGACTGGGCGCTGGGGGATCTCAAGACGCAGACCATCCATGAAATCTGGAACGGGCCCCGCTACCGGGAACTCAGGCGAGACATCGTGGACGGCAAGGTGCCTTCCGTATGTGCCCACTGCATGGAATTCAAGCTGCGGCCCCCTTCCGACGCCACCAGGGACTGGCTCGGAGAGAACGGAATCGAAATCTACGACCCGACGGACGAGTGCCTGAAGCTGGATGCAATCGGAAAGGCGGCCGGAGCGGATATAGAAATGTGCGAACTCCGCCGGCGCCGGAACGAACTCGTCGCGTCCCATCAACTCGCGATACAATCCGCCGTGACTTTGCTCCGGTCCTCCGTCGAAGTGGCCAGGAAATTCCAGGAAGGGGTCAGAGTCCTTCCGGAGCTGGCGAACGCCGTGGGCGTCATGATGCAGGACTGCCAGCACCTCAGCCCGATCGTCGGTTCTCTGCTCGCCATGCAGGACGCCTCCATCGTGGCCAGGATCGTCGAACGGCAGTTGTGGCCCCTCTTCAGGACCTTCCCGGAGAGAGTCGATGCCTGGAAAACGGAGGTGCTTAATGCGGTCGAATCGACGATTTTGAAATTGTGAAAATTGCGGGAAGTGCGCCGAGAATCGTTTCGTCCGTGTTTGGTCCGTATCCATACACCGTTCCAGGAGTCCAGTGATGCAGTATACGTATGAAGCAACCCGGTACCACGTGGAAGAAGCGGAACTGAAGGACAGCAACAACTCCCACAGTATGATCATTCAGATGCTGCAGGGAATCGAAGGGCCCGTTCTCGACTTGGGGTGCGCCACCGGTTTGATCGGGACTATGCTTTCCAGGCGCGGAGTCCGGGTCGTGGGTGTGGAGATGGACGCGGAGGCCGCGGACATGGCTCGCCCGCACTACGAAGAAGTCCTGACGGGCGACGCTACGGCCCCGAAAATGATGAATCGTTTCGACGACGGATTCTTCCAGGCGATCGTTATGGGGGACATCGTCGAGCACCTGAGCGACCCGGTCTCTTTCCTGCAGGGGTGGGCGGCCAAGCTGCGGGACGGGGGAAGCGTGATCATTTCCACTCCCAACCTGGGTCATTCCAGCATAATAGCGTCTCTGCTGTCCGGAAGCTTTGCGTACCGGGATTCGGGAATACTGGACCATACCCATTGCCGTTTCTTCGGCCTGCAAAGCCTTTTGAGCCTTTGCCTGGCGGCGGGTCTGGCCCCGGTGGAACTCAAAAGGGTCCGGCACGATCTCTTCGCGACGGAAATTCCGGTGGAAGTCGACAAGATTTCTCCAAAGCTCCTGAGCCTTCTGAAGAACTGGCCGGAAGCGTCCACGTACCAGTTCGTGCTGCACGCGGTGAAAAAGCCCGCGCAGGAGGACCTCGCGACGCTCGCCGCGAGGTTTTCCCTTCCGGGAGCTTCGACCGAAAACGATTCGGAATTGAACTCGCTGATGGAGGAACTCGAGGCGAAAAGACGGGAAATTCGAGAGCTTCACGAGCACAAGGACCGAAACGACAAGGAAGCCTGCAGACTGCGGGACAGAATGGCGGAACTGCTGGAGAGCCTCCACGGCACCTATGAACGATCCCGGTCCGGTGAGTTGCCCACTCCATGCTTCAACATCTATGATATTCTTATTCCCGTCTACAATGCCTACGCGCATGTGCACACCTGTGTAACGAGTGTCCTCAGGCATACCGATCCCAGGCACATCGTCTACCTGCTCGACGATGCGAGTCCAGATCCGAAAATCCTGCCGTTGTTGAACGGCTTTGCGACCCAGTTCCCCAACCGGGTAAAAGTTCTTCCCTCAGGGCGGAACCAGGGGTTTGTTCGAAACGTGAACCGCGGTTTATTCCTGTCCCGGAACAACGTCGTGATCCTCAATTCTGATACCGAAGTCACTGCGGGCTGGCTCGAACGGATGGACCGATGCCTCAGAAGCAGTCCGAATATCGGCGTGGTTTCTCCCCTTTCCAACAACGCAACCATCCTGTCCGTTCCGGTAATGAACGTTGCCAACACTTTTCCCGAGGACCTGAGTGTCTTCCACATGGCCCAGGTGGTTTCCTCCAACAGCCCCAGGGCGTACCCGCGGATTCCCACGGCAGTCGGATTTTGCATGCTGATTTCCCGAAAGGCTCTCCAAAAGGTGGGGCCTTTGGATACCGTATTCGGGATGGGGTATGGCGAGGAATGTGATTTCTGCATGAAAGCCTGGAATTCGGGGTTCGAAGTGGTTTGCTGTGACGATGCGTATGTGCAGCATTACGGAGAGGCCTCGTTCGGCCGCGAGAAACAGATGGACGAGCGCAGGGAGGCCAACCAGGAAATTCTGAGGAAAAGGTGGCCTTCATACCACAACATGGTATTCCATTTCTGCAAGGCAAACCCGCTGAGGCAGGTCCAGGAGGGAGTTTATAGAGCCTTGACCCTTCGGGCCGGCGATCCGCGCCCTCATGTCCTGCACGTGGTTCACAACTTTGCAGTCCGGGCGGGAACGGAGTTGCACACCCGCCAGATGATCGACGCCAACGCACGCTGGCTGCGTTCAACGGTTGCCTTTCCGTATCCGCTGGATCATTTATGGACAGACATGGTTTCGGAGCGGCCCGCCGAACACCTCCGTGTGATTCGGGTAGCCCGGGAAAATACGGCGTCCGAGGAACTGTTCGTCGGCTTGCCCGCCGGGGTCAATTGCGGGATGATCGAGAGGAACATGGCGCAACTCATGGCCGGAGGTGATTACGATATCGTCCATTTTCAGCACCTCGGGGCATGGAACACCCTGATGCTGCCTTTTATCGCAAAGATGCTGGGGAAGAAGGTGATCTTTACCCTGCACGATTATTTTCTTCTGTGCCCCGAATACAACATGGTTTATCCCAACATGAAAGCATGCGGAAAAGTCAAGGCCGGCGAACATGACGAAGACTGCTTTCGATGCCTCGGGGAGAAGCGATGCAGTATTGCCAAAAAACCTCTCCTGTTGCACGAATATTTGGCAGACCGCAATGAGGTTGTGCGGCGGGCTGTGGAGTTAGCCGATGCGATCGTCGTTCCTTCCGGGCATGTGAAAAAATTATGCCTGGAAGCGTGGGGTGAGCGGTGTGGGGAAAAAGTCAATGTCATACCGCACGGATTAAATGTTGCGAGCCCCCTAAGCAGGCCGGCCAGATGCGGTGTCCTCAGAGTCGGATTTTTGGGCAACATGACCGACAAGAAAGGGGGGATGGTCCTGTTCGAAGCCGCGTCGATGTTGCGGAACAAACCCGTAAGGTTTGAAGCCTTCGGGGGACTGGACCCCTCTTTGGTGGATACCGCCCGTTCGCTCGGAATCGTGCTTCATGGACCCTACCAGGGCGAGGATTTGCCGAATTTGCTGCAAAAGGTGGATATCGTCGTCATCCCATCCGTGTGGGCCGAAACATTCTGCCTGACACTAAGCGAAGCACAGGCGTTGGGAGTTCCCGTGATTGCCTCGGACATCGGAGCGATAAAGGAGCGAATCATCGATGGAGAAACCGGTTTTCTCGTGCCGGCCGGAAATTCGGAAGCACTGGCCAAACGCCTGTTGCATATCGCGTCCAGTCCGGAGTCTCTGGTTCGGATCGCTCAGAATCTGAGCCGCCGACAGAAGCCGAAGTCCGTCGAGGAAAATGCGCTGGAATACGCGGAATTGTATTTTCAGTGCCTGAGACAGCCCGGAGCGTCTTCCCGTCTCATTAGATCGTATCTTGCAAAGTAGTCACCTTCATGGACATCTGGATGAGTTTCTTGAGGAGCGGATATTCCGGATCGACGGCCTTGGCTGGTCTCACCCGGATACGTTGGGCAATACCTCTCCGGAAAGAAGCCCGGCGAGAGGGTGGTCTCGTTGGCGTGTTCCTGGTGTGCGAACGCAGACGGTGGCTTAGATTGGCATAAACCTTACACTCGAATTTAAGGTTTCAATGCGATTTTACGGACCTTACAGTTATCAGGATTTGATGCCGAAGTGGAAAACGCAAATTTTGCGTTTTTCTGAGTCGTTGTCCCTGGCTGAGCAGAACGTGTAGGCGTGGACCGTACCCGATGTCGGTTCTACGGCATAAAACACCCAGCATCCACCGACTACACCGGTGAAAAACTACTGTCCTCACAGTCTGGACACTTGCGTCGACGTCGACGAAGTACGGACGGCGGATCGAAAGGGAAGGCGAGCGGCTGTTCATACGTCTGAAAAGTTGCGTATAAGCTCCGCCCGGCCACGACACAAAATACTCCTCATGATTTCGTTGGGCGAGAAGCCGGATCTCGTGGCTTGCATCTACCGGATTGAACTGTCCATCTGAATCTGTTGAAGACTTCCCTGATGGAATATCCTTGCGTTCGGTTCGGAAGAAAACCTTTGTCATCAAGGCATTCGATGATCTGCTCGACAACTTCCTCCGGTGTATGTTCAGCAGTCTTGACGATCAACTCCGGTTCAAGCGGAGGTTCATACGGATCGTCCACTCCGGTGAAACCCTTCAGTTCGCCTCTTCTGGCCTTTGCATACTGCCCCTTGGGGTCTCGCGCTTCGCAGACCTCGAGAGGGGTGTCGATGAAGATTTCGAAGAAGGAAAAACCGGAGTCCTTGTGGATCCCGCGGACGAAATCTCTTTCCTCCCGGTATGGTGAAATGAAGCTGGTAATCACGATGAGACCGGCGTCGGCGAAAAGGCGGGCGACCTCCGCAATCCGGCGGATATTCTCCTTGCGGTCCTTTGCCGAGAATGCCAGGTCCTTGTTCAGTCTGTGCCGGACATTGTCTCCATCCAGAACATAAGAAAAATACCCCATGCTCACAAGGGCATATTCCAGCGCAAAGGCGGTGGTGCTTTTGCCCGAAGCCGGCAAACCGGTCAGCCATACGGTTCCTCCCTGCTGACCGAGACGGGCCGCACGTTCGGCATGTTCGATCAGGCTTTTGTGCCACACCACGTTGGTTGCTCTTGCTTTACCATCCATCATTTACTCGGTCTCCTTACGATTTCGAGCATGAAATCATGAACAGGAATTGGAGATTCAGGTTAAGGTGCTCCAGACCCGCATTATCACAGGACCAGGAAATTTATGTCAACGGCGGCCTGAAAGCGCATGAAATCCGCCTGATTGAAAATGGGACAAGATGCAGTGCATTGTCTTTGAGACACATCGGCGAAAGAGTCCCTTGTTTCTCCCTCCCCCGTCGTTCGGAATGGAGCAGGCGGGTGAATCACCCCAAATGGGCTGGAACGTCCAGAACATTCGGCGCATTCGTGGACGGGAATGTTGCGTTTATTTCCGAAGCCCGAACCCATGCGGGTGGCGGATCTTTACACGCCTGCCGTCTCCGGTTTCGCCAGGGGCAGCATCAGATTTTTCGCCTCCATCATGAGGGGGATGGCGTCCTGTTCGCGACCGGCCTCACGAAGCAAACCGGCCACCTTGAGAAAAGGCAGCTCATACTGGGGAAAGATTTCCGCCGCCGCCCGAAAAGAATCCATGGCGTTCACCATGTCGTTGCGCCTTGCGTATTCCTCTCCCAGAAGCATCCGTGACCTGACCGATCGCGGATTGAGGGTGCCCGCCCTGGCCAGGGAAGCGAGGACGTCGTCCGAGAGGAACGCGCCGTACAGGTGGGGCAGGTGGCTGCCGGGTTCCAGCGTGGCCGCTTCGGCGAACATGTGTGCCGCTTTGGCCGAATCGGACAGGTTGGAGGCCAGGAGGCCGCCGTACAGGAGAAGCTCGAAGCGGGTGGAGCACAGGATGAGATGCCGTCCCCGTCTCCTGGCCCCTTCCATGCGTGAGAGCGATTCGAAGACGGAAAGGTTGCCGCCGGGGTCCATAGAAACGGGAGGGTGCCCGGAGAGAATCGAACGGTAGAAATCCACGCGTTCCCTGGCGTGAGGGACCTGGAGCCGTTCGCGTGCGACGTAATCGCGGGCGGCCCTGGCAACCGCCGTTCGTGCCGGGAAGTCCTCTACGAGGGAATCGAGGATGCCGAGCATCTCCTCGGTCGAGTGAAAGAGAAATCCCGTTTCGCCGTTTCTGACGGAAGCGGGGTAGGGACCTGCGGCCTGGAGGACCGGCACGACGCCGTGCGCGGCGAATTCCAGGAATTTCACGTCGGAGCGGGACCGATTGAAAGGGGTGTCTTTCAGCGGGGCGATGCCTATGTCGATCCTGCTGACGAACCGGTAGTAGTCGGCCATGCTGCCCGGCTGGATCCTTTTCTTGAACTTTCCCGGCAGGTCGTCGAAAAGCGCCCAGAGTTTGTCGCCGCACATGAGGTGGAGCCGCGCGTTGTTTTTCCCGCGGATCCAGCGCATCAGGGGACCGGCGATCCTTTTCATGTCTTCCAGATGCCCGAGCGATCCGCCCCAGCCGACGACGACCTCGCGGTCTTTCCGGTATTTTCTTTCCGGCGGAAGATCGAGAATCTGGTTGGGGAATACCATGGACCGGGAATTCAGGTACCCGTATTTTCTTTGCAGTTCGGGCGAGCTGAACTGCATGGCGTCGCAGTAATGAGCCAGGCGCTTGATGAGCAGGAGGTTCTCTGGGTTCCGGTAGAAGGCGTGCGTCGGGCTCCCTTCCGGCGTATCGTCGAGGTCGTCGCACAGTTCGAACACGGTCGGCCTGTTCCGATCCCTTCTTTCCTTGATCAGGGGGAGGACATCCGGGTCGCAGACGTTGTTCAGAACGAGGACGTCGGCCGTGCGCATGGCCGTCTCCCTGGCACGGTGAAGATTGGTGAGGCATACCGGGTAGACGTCTTCGCAACGCGCCATGCCCATGGTCGGCGCGTACGTGCGGTAGTAGAAATCCCCCGTGGTCTCGTCCTGGGCCGTGTCGACCTGGACGATCAACAACGGTGCTGTTTCCGATTGCTGGATACCCGGCATAACCTTCCTCTTTTCACCGAATGAACGCCGGACCCTTGGAAGCAGGAAAAAGCCCGCTCCCCGGCCCGGTTGAAAAGGCGTGCGCGTGACTCAGTGTCCCGCCGCCACGCCGCCGTATATGGATTCGAGTTGGTCGAGATAGGTGTCAAAACCCCGGGGTGGTTCGATGCCGGCGCGCATGCGCTCCAGGAGACCGGGGTCGAGAAGACAATTATGCAAAACTTCGGCCAGATGCTCCGAATTTCCCGGTTCGAAAAGAAACCCGTTTTCCCCTTCACTGATGAATTCCGGAATGCCTCCGACGCGGCTTCCCGCGACGGGGACGCGGGCGGCGAGCGCTTCGAGCACGACGAGTCCGCCGGTTTCCTCGCAGATGGAGGGAACGACCGAAATGTCGAACATCCCGAGCAGGCGGCTCAGTCTGTCCGGCTGGTAGCGGCCGTGGAAGCGGACGACTCCGTTGCGGTCCAGGCGTTGAAGCGCCTCGGTGTAGGGCGAGGGACCCGCGCCGAAGACATGGCCTTCCACCAGTCCGGGCCGAAAGGCCTGCAGGGCTTCGACGAGGACGTGCACCCCCTTCCATGCGAACAGGTTGCCGATGAAGCCGACCCGGAGCGGGCCGGAACCCCGCCTCGACGGGTTGCGGTCCCTGCCCAGGGATCGCCAGATCGCATCCACTGTTTCCGTCTGCGGATGAAGGGTTTTCATGCGGTCCGGATCGTGTCCGTTTTGAGCGAAAAGGCGGCCGGCCCTTTCCGAGACGGTCAAATGGAGCGGGACGCAGGCGTTGAGCACCGCGCGGGCCCTTGCGGCGCGCATCCCGTAGCCGTTCGCTTTTCCGGGATACCCGATGCAGGCGGAGCATCTGCCGCCGTCTTCACCCGGTCCTTCGCAGAGGCTCAGGTCGCTCTTGAAAAGATACATGCGCGGACACAGGGGCCAGTAGTTGTGGGACGTGTATATGCCGGGGACCCCGCAGTGATGGACCTCCTCCACGCTGCCGAGCGAGAACCCGTTCAGGCTGTGGTAGTGGACGAGATCGGGCTTCAGTCGACCGAGCAACGCCGCGGTTACGGACCGCATCCGGGGGGCGTCCGCGTCACTTTCCGGGTGCAGCAGACTGTGAGTGAAACTGGGAAGTCCACGGACGGCGACGAGTTGTACGCCGTTCGGGTCGGTTCCCTCCTCGTGACAGACGGGGCGGGCCGGGCTATCCGTTGTCTCCGTATGGACGACCGTCACGCGATGACCCCTGCGGACAAGGCCCAAGGCGATCTGGCGCGGGAGGATGGTGCCGCCTCCCTCGTCCCTCCAGCCGGACATGGTGAACAGGATGTGCATACTGGCGCCTGCCGTGCAAAGTATGGAAATGGAACGGGCCGGTTTGCGGGAACCGGCCGGGTATTGCCGACCCGTTGTTTTTGAGCAATATCCATGCCACTTCCGGTGGGATCGTCGCCCCGGGTTTCCGAATGCGGCCGGCTCTCGCGTAGAGGCCGGATGGAAAAGTTGCTTATCCATTTTGCGGGATTTGCCGATTAGTGCTGCATCCACCGAAGAGGATTCACGGGTGGAGTGTTTCCATCCGGCCATGCGGCTGCCGGTGGCCGTCTTCCGCCGTATAACCGGTTTTGGACGCGGTGCCTCGGTTTGGATTATCGAGGCGGTTTTGCACAGCGGTCCGGCAAAGGCATCCCGCCGTTTCGGGTTTTATCGATTGACGTGCAACCGGTTTGTGGGCAGTCCGCGTCGGAAAGCCCATCCGGTATGCACCTGGAAGTTATGAATATGAGTGCTGTCTGTGAAGTGGATCAACTGCCGGATGAAATACTGGGCCTTCCTCCCCTGCCGCAAGCGACGGTCCGGCTGTTCGAAATCCTTCGGAACGAAAGCGCCTCTTTGGCCGACCTGGAGGAAATCATCCTATGCGATCAGTCCTTGACTGCCAAGATTCTGCAGATGGCGAATTCCGCCTACTTCGGGTCCAGGGGCAAAATCGGCACCCTGTCGAGGGCCGTGATGACCATGGGATTTCACGAGGTCAAATCGTGCTGCCTCTTTTTCCTTCTTTCCCAGCTTCTGTCCGACGGCAGCGGACGCTATCGCTCGGAAATGGCTTTCCTGTGGAAACACTCCCTGGCCGTCGCGAAAATGGCACGGGAAATCGTCAGACAAAGACCGTGGATTGACCCAGAGCGGGCTTATACCCTGGGGTTGCTGCACGATATGGGGCGTCTCATCATGCTGCTGTACTACAACCGGGAATATCGGAAGCTCCGGCCCGAAGACTCTTCGAAGCTGCCCCTCTGGGAAGACGAATTCCGCTGCGAGTTCAACCACTCGCGCCTGGGCAGGTGGGTTGCCATCCGGTGGGCTCTGCCCGACGACTTTCGGACGGTCATGGAATTTCACCATATCCCCGTCGAGTCCCCGTCGCAGCGGACGGCTGCAATGATCGTTCACCTGGCGGATCTGCTTTCCCAGCATAAGGAACGGCCCGAACTGGCCGCCGGCCAATCCGCGTCGGATTGCCGCCGGCAGTTGTGCATTTCGGATGATGAATGGGGGAGGCATATCAAAAGGTCGGAAAGCATCCGGAAAGAAGCGGAGCAGTTGTGGGCGTGGCTTGGATAGGAGGAGTGGAATGACGGTGGATCGTCCCGTCGACGAATGCCTGAAAGCCGAATTGCTCGGAATCCGAAGGCGCGAAGAGGAGATGATTCGCGTCTATGGGATGATTGAGCGCCTCGTCGAACTTCTCCCGGAAAAGGCCGGCGTACGCAGCGTTTGCGATAAGCTGGTCCGGATCGTCATAGAGGAGACGGACTTCGAGAATTGCTCCATCGCCTTGTGGGATGCGGAGCACAAGGACCTGGCCCTTGCAGCGGCCTTCGGCCTCATAGATCAACTGGAGGAGCGGCCGAAGACGGAATATCACGGCCGGTTGCGTTTCGCCGCGGAGTGCGAAGTGGCGAGCCGGACGTTTTCGAACCAGGAGCCGGTTTTTATCGAAAACACCGGCCTGCAACCCATTCCCGCAAAGCCGGATGCCGTCGTCCACCCCGTCTCTCTCATCTGCCTGCCCCTTCTCGACCTCGGCGTGCTGAACATCAGCAAATCCCGGCCCAGTCTCTTTCCGAACCAGGAAAAACGGAACTGGATCATCCTCAGCCACATCGTCGGGCAGATTATCCAGAGTGCGGTCTTTCAGGAACGTCTCCGCGACGAAAACCGGAACCTCCAGGTTTTGATCGACGAAAAGGTTCGATCGCTGGATGGGAACAACCGGCAACTGGCCGCATCGAACCAGTTCCTGGAAGGCATCCTCGATCATATCCCCGAAGGGGTCTGCTGCCTGGATTCGGAAGGCCGGATCGCCCGGGTGAATGCCGCAATGGAGACGCTCCACGGGGCCGCGAACGCCGGCCTTCTCACGAGTTCGCCGGCCGTTTTCTTCCAGGACCCGAGGGTGTTCGGTCAACTCATGGAAATGGCCGGACAGGCCGGTTCAGCGCGCCTCACGGACGTGGTGCTCCTCCAGTCGGACGGCAGCCGGTACCCGGCGGACGTCTTTCTGACGAAGATCGGCGGGGAAGCGGGGCGGCACGCCGGCTACCTGTTGATCGTCTACGACATGACGGAGAAGAAGGTCTTTACCGAGCAGCTCCTGAGGGCCGAAAAACTGGCCGCCATGGGGACGATGGCGGGTGGTGTGGCGCACGATTTCAACAACCTGCTCATGATGATCCTGGGAAACACCCAGTTGCTTTTGCTGCAAGTCTGTGAGGAACCGCTCCGCCGGCGCCTGCTCAACGTCGAGGAAGCCGTGCAGGAGGCGGCGAAGATCCTTCGCCGCCTGCAGGTGTTTTCGGCTTCCAAAAGCGAAAACAGGAAGCGTGCGAAAGTGGTGGACGTCAACGACGTATTGCGGGAAGTCGTCGACTTGACGCGCCCTCAATGGAAAAGCACCTTCGAGAAGCAGGGGCTTGCAATCGACCTCCGCCTGGAGTTGTGCCACAGTTGTTTCGCCGTGATTCACGTTTCGGACCTCAGGGAAATTCTGACGAATCTCATACTGAATGCGGTGGATGCCATGCCGGGAGGAGGTGTCCTGACCCTTTCGAGTCGCAGCGATGGCGCGGATATCGTGCTGAGCGTGGCGGACACCGGTGTGGGAATGACGGGAGACACGCAGCGAAAACTGTTCGACCCGTTCTACACCACGAAGGGGTTGGGGAAGTCGGGACTGGGCCTTAGCGTCGTCTGGAATCTCGTGAACCAGTATGGTGGAGAAATCGAGGTCATGAGCCAGCCGGGGAAAGGCAGCGTTTTCGAGATCAGGCTGCCCGGGACCGAGACAGGGCAGGAGGATGCGGTCTGCCGGACTTCGCCGGTGTCCTGGCCGGAGCGGAGGATCCTGATCGTGGACGACGATCGGGAAGTCCTGAGACTCCTTCGGGACATGATCCGCCTGAGCGGGTACAAGGCCGTTGCGATTGAAGATCCCGGTGAGGCGATGCAGATCCTGGACGGCGATTCTTTCGACCTGGTTCTTACGGACCTGGGCATGCCCGTGGTGAGCGGCTGGGAGATCGCCCGCAAGACAAAGGAGAAGTGCCCGGAGACTCCGGTGGTGCTGATCACGGGCTGGGGCGCCCAGTACGAACAGGAAGATCTTTCAAAACGGGGGATCGACCTGGTCGTGTCCAAGCCCCTGAGCTATGACAAGCTGCTGAAGGTGCTGGGAAATTTCCTGCACCCGCCGGAGGTGTCGGCGGAAAAAGGTTGATTCATCCGCAGCCCCCGCATGCGAATCCGGGAAGACCTGGAAGCCCGCGTGGAATCCTCCCCCGTGAACCGGGCAGAGCGGCTTCCGCTTTGATTTCGGGTCGGGATGCATATTTCGTCTCAAGAAAAACCGTTTTTTTGCCGATTGCTACTGCGGAATGTCAGTCCATTTCTACGGCATCTTCCTGTTAGCCGGCGTCCGGGGGCCTGCCACATGCGCATGAAAGAGGAATCAACCATGAACCGATCGCATTCTCCGACATCCGGCGGCGGTTTCGACAGTGTTCGGGCTGCCGGGAGGAGAAGTACCGGAGTATGCGCCGCAATGGCGGCGGTCCTGCTGCTGGCGGTCAGCCTGACCGGCTGTGCCGAGAGAATGGTCGAGACGGCCTCTTCGAGGATCGGTTTCCCGGGCACCGCGGGCACGCCGGCCCGGTGCAATCCGATCGAGGTCCTGGTGCAGTCGAACCTGCCGTATACGGCCAACACTTCCCTGGGAATACTACTGGCCGGTGTTCCCGGGAAGACGGAGGCCGATGCAGAGAGCCTGACCCGTTTGTACTACGAGGAGTTGATCCGGACGAATGCGTTCAGGTCTGTCAAGGTAATACCCCAAACCGCCGGGACCAGGGAAGATGCACTGTGGATAGGACGCCGCGACGGGTTCGACTTCGTCATGGTACCGGCTATCCGTTACATTCTGGACAGCAGCGGCAACCTGCCGACCAGGCTGGATGTGTCCGTGGATATCCTGGACGTGCGCACAGCATCCCTTGCCTGGAGCGTTCGGCAGAGCGCCTGCTCCGAACCGGGACGCGACATGGATCTCGTCTGGATGACCCTGGCCGGCGAACACGCACAGAGAGTTCATTCTCTGTCCAAAGCGCTGGCGGGGCAGTTTGCGGGTTTCATGATTGGCGGAATACCGGAGTGATGGCGTGGCGGGAAGCGTTGGGAGTCCTTCGAGCGGCCCACATGGTGGATTTGTCCATACAAAAAGCTTAAAAAGGAGCATTTGCCATGGAGATCAAGATCGGTGAAATCCAGCCGGCTGCCGCGCAGGCGTGGAGCCTGCCGGATGCCAGGGCGAGGGAAAATGAGGCGATTCCGCCCGTCGCAAAGACGGAGGGGGGATCGCTGCAGGGAATCAACGAGGATAAGGCGGACGATGGTTCGAACGGGACCAGCGCCCCTGTCAGTCCGAAGCAGCTCGCTGAATTGACGAAGGAGATGCAGTCTTTCCTGGATGACCTCAATATCAGCCTGAATTTCAAGTTCGAGGACAAATCGGGCGATATGGTCGTGCAGGTGCTGAACAGGGAGAATGGAGACGTGATTCGCCAGATTCCTCCCGAAAGTGTCGTCAGGCTGCGGGAGAGACTTCGGGAATTGCGGGGTTCGCTGGTCGACAACCAGGTTTGATGCGACTTCCGGGGGGGAGATAAGGAGCGGAAGTGGAATCGCCCATCAGAGTGCTGATCGCAGACGACGATGAAACCTATCGGGAAGTTCTTCTCGATTCCATCAAGAGCGACGAACTGAAGCCGGAAGTCGCTTCCGATGGTGTTGAAGCACTCGAAAAACTCGGGAAAGAGCCTGTCGACATTCTCATTACGGATCTCCATATGCCGCGCATGGACGGGCTGACTCTACTGAGGCGCGTGCGGGAGCGGTATCCCCACATTCTGACGATCATCATCACCGGTTACGGAAGCCTGGAATCCGCTATCGAAGCCATTCGTCTCGGGGCGTACGATTACGTCCAGAAGCCTTTCAAGTCCCAGGAGATTGCCGTAACAACGAGGAATGCCATCGAAAAGGTCAGAATGACGAGGGAAAGGGCGCAGCTTTTGTCCCAGCTGGAGTCACTGCACAAGAGGCTGCGCGCGCATGACGCCGACGGGCAGAGGGATGCCGGCGAATGGATATCGGATGATAGGGAAGCTAAAGACGTCTATTGCCTTTCTCAGTCTTACCCATTACCTTTCTGTCTCGTGGAAGTACCGTCCGACAGGCATTCGGGAATCTGGATGGTGCTGGAAGGATTGAAAGAATTGTTGCGCAGAGGCTCTCTCAGCCGGACGGAGTACGACCGGATGAGAAATGCGCTTGTCGATTAGGCAGAATAGACGGCTATGAGAATACTGATCGTCGAAGACGACGTCGTCCTCGGGGAACTCCTGCGCGAGTACCTGCAGCGCCTGGCCCATGAGAAGGTCCGGGTCTGCGTCACGGGCAGCGA
>JAJFUA010000154.1 GCA_021372635.1 Desulfobacteraceae bacterium
GTTCGCTTCCCTCGAATCGTCGTCCAGTTCGGGATCGGCCATTCCCAGCATGGGGACCGCGGCCTGCAGGACGTCCATGGTCTGCGTTTCCACCGGAAGCTTCCGGAAGCAGTCGAAGACGAATTCCGGCACGGGCCTTGCGGCGACGACCTCCTTTTCGAACCGGTCGATCTGCTCCGTGTCCGGAAGCACCCCGTTGAGGAGCAGACAGGAGGTTTCCATGAACGTGGACCGTTCGGCCAGTTCCTCGATCCGGTAGCCCCGGTAGATGAGCACCCCGTTCTCGCCGTCGATGTAGCTGATCTTCGTGTCGGCAACCGTAACGCCGCGCAGTCCTATGTTCTTGACCCGCACCGCAGCTTCCATGGCATCCTCCCGTTTTCCGCCGCCCGCATGTCGCGCCTCGCGTCCGCACTACGCGGCAAGTCCCTTTCTCACGAAATTCAACGCCCCGCCCGCGAGCAGTTCTTTCCGCTGGCGGTCCGATACGTCAAGAATCGTCACGATGTTTTTTCCGTCCACTTCGACGGGAATTTCGGTCGAGCCCTTTTCGATTTCCTCCCGGACTCCCGGAATGACCACTTTGGCCCCTTCCCTGACGAGATCGTAGTCCCCGGGGTTCTTGAAAGTGAGCGGCAGGATGCCGTAGTTGCACAGGTTGGCCTTGTGGATTCGCGCAAAGCTCTTCACAATCTTTGCGCGCACGCCCAGGTAGCGGGGGGCCAGGGCCGCGTGTTCGCGGCTGGAACCCTGACCGTAGTTCTCCCCGCCGACGACGACCACGGTGCCCAGTTGCCTGCACTTCGCGGCAAAATCCGGATCGATCTGGGAGAATACGAACTCGCTGATCGCACCGATATTGGAGCGCAGGGGAAGGACCTTGTTGCCCGCTGGCATGATGGTGTCCGTCGAAATGTTATCCTCCAGCTTGAGCACCACCCTGGCGGAAAGAGTTTCGGGAAGTTCCTCCATGGCGGGAAGCTGTTTGATGTTCGGCCCGCGGATAACTTCGGTCTTTCTCAGCTCCGGCGTCGGAGCGATGATCGAGGATCGGTCCACGACGTATTTTTCCGGGTCCCTCACGCGCGGGTATTCCATCTCGGCGGACAGGTCCCTCGGGTCCACGATGACCCCTTTCAGGGCGGCCGCCGCGGCGACTTCCGGCGAGCAGAGGTAGACCTGGTCGTCCTTGGTGCCGGATCTTCCGGGAAAATTGCGCGGCATCGTGCGCAGGCTCACCTGGCCCGTCCCGGGTGCCTGCCCCATGCCGATGCAGCCGAGGCAGCCGGGTTCGTGGATGCGCGCACCCGCAGCGAGGAGGGCCAGGAAACCGCCCGCCGCCGCCACGTTTTCCAGCACCTGCCGGCTTCCGGGGTTGATGTGGAAGGACACGTCCGGGTAGCAGTGCCGGCCTTCCATGATCCGCGCGACCACCAGGAGGTCCCTGAACGAGGAATTTACGCTGCTCCCCACAATGGCCTGATCGACCTTGATTCCCGCGACTTCCCGGACGCGGACGACGTTTCCCGGCGAGGAAGGGCACGCGATGAGGGGCTCGATGGCTCCCAGGTCCATCACGTCATATTCGTCGTACTCCGCTCCTTCGTCCGCGGCCAGGGGCTTCCAGCAGTCGCCCCTGCCCTGCGCTTCCAGGTAGGCCCGCGTATTCTCGTCGGAAGGAAAGATGGAGGTCGTTGCGCCGAGTTCCGCTCCCATGTTCCCGATCGTTTCGCGGTCCGTCGCGGAAAGGCTCCTGACGCCCGGCCCGTAGTATTCGACCACCTTGCCGATGCAGCCCTTCACGCCGTAGCGGCGCAGCATCTCCAGGATTACGTCCTTGGCGCTCACCCAGTCGGGAAGCCTGCCGGTAAGCTTCACGCCGAGCACCCTGGGACAGGGGAAATGGTAGGGGTGTCCGGCCATCGCCATGGAAACGTCCAGGCCTCCCGCGCCGATGGCCAGCATCGAGACGCCGGCCGCCCCTGGCGTGTGGCTGTCGGCCCCGAGCATCGTCTTGCCCGGGACTCCGAAGCGCTCCATGTGCACCTGGTGCGACACACCGTTTCCGGGCGGGCTGAAGTGAAGCCCATAATGCGCGGAAGCGGTCTGCAGGTAGCGGTGGTCGTCCGCGTTCTTGTTGTCGGTTTGGATGATATTGTGATCGACGTACTGGACGGCGAGTTCGGTCCGGACGGCGTCGATCCCGAGAGCTTCGAAGCCCAGCATGGCCACTGTACCCGTTGCGTCCTGCAGGAGGGCATGATCGATGCGGATGCCGATCTCTTCGCCCGGGACAAGACGGCCGTCCATAAGGTGCGCTTCCAGGATCTTATGGGTCAGGTTCTTTGCCACGATACACTCCTGAAGATAAATGACGGGGTTTGCTTCCATGGTTCCGCGGCCGCATTGCGGGGTGACCGCGCAGGTTCGGATGCCGGTGATCCGCCTCGATCGCATGAGTGCTGCACAGGGGTTGTGCGGGGGCGGCGCATCATCTTCGTGCCCGAAAGCCGCACCGATTCGGATGGAACAGAGCGGGATTCCGGATCGGCGGCGCGAGATGGATCGCAGCTATAGGGCACTGCGGGTCCGAAGTCCTGCCGCGTCAGGTTCTCCCCGAATATACAGGGGTTCGGGTCATGTTCAACCTAAGATTCTTGATTTGCATTGTCAATTACGCACGGGGCAGGCGTTCGACGGGAGGATTTCCAGGCGGGCGGACGCGGCGGGCGGGTTCCCGGAACGTGCCGGAGGGGGGCCGCCCCTGAATCCCCCGGCGCTCCACAACCGTTTTCCTTCCCGATATTCCGCTTTCCACTTTTTCAATTTCGATTTCGGGTGGATCAGCCTTTCTTTATAACGAAAAGTTATGGTATGTATTCTTGAACCGTTAAGGATCCGTCGGACCATGCACTGTCCCGACGGCATGGAATGCGTCGCCGGAGGCTTGTATCGCCCGGACTTCCCGAAGCGTCGCCCGGTCCGCGGCACCGCGGCCGGCGCCGGTGCGGGGGCACACGATATATGATCGAGGAGGGCCATGTCTTTCAGTCTTTTTCCCAAGACACCGAAGTTTTTCGAACTGTTCCGCGAGCAGAACCGCATCATCGTGGATGCGGCGACGGTGCTCTGCCAGATCGCCGAGGAATTCACCAACTGCGAAGACCTCTGCCAGCAGATCAACCGCCTGGAAACGGAAGGAGACGTCATCAACCGGACCATCCTCCGCGAATTGTCGACGACCTTCATCACTCCCATCGACCGTGAGGACATCCACGAGATCAATTCGTCGCAGGAAACCATCCTGAATCACATCCAGGCGGTCTCGAACCGCCTGGGGGTCTACGGACTCGCCACCATGAGGTTCCCCGCCCTGCGGATGATCGACAACATCAAGGAAATGGTCACCGGCATCGGAATCATGCTCGCGGAACTCGGCATCGGCCAGGAAGTCTCCGAAGAGGTCGCGCATGTCAAACAACTCAAGAAGGAATGCGAGATGCTCCTCCTGACCGGACTGGGAGAACTGTACGACAACCCGGCCCCGTCCCCGGCGGACGTCGTGGAGATCATCAAATGGACTCAAGTCTACGACCGCATCGACAAAGCCTTCAACAGGACCTGGCAGCTGGCCAAATCGATTGAAGGGATCGTACTGAAGAATGCTTGAGATTCCCCTGCTACTCGTGGTGGTCATCGTCGTGGCCATCGTCTTCGATTTCACCAACGGGGCGCACGACTCGGCCAACGCCATAGCCACCGTCGTCTCCACGAAGGTCCTCTCTCCGGGAGTGGCGGTCACGATGGCGGCCGTGCTCAACCTGGTCGGGGCACTGGTGGACACCCACGTGGCGCAGACGATCGGCAGCGGCATCGTCCACCCGGACATGATCCGGGGCTGCCAGGCATTGACCCTGGCCGGCCTCTGCGGCGCCATTTTCTGGAACATCCTGACCTGGTACCTGGGACTGCCCTCTTCCTCCTCCCACGCGCTCATCGGGGGATTGATCGGCGCGACCCTCGCCTACAAGGGACCGGAGGCCCTCAACTTCGCCTCCATCGGCTACAAGATCCTGCTCCCGCTGTTCTTGTCGCCCATGGCCGGCTTCCTGGTCGGCTACCTCGTCATGCTGGCCCTCTCCTGGATCTTTCGCGAATCCCACCCCCGGAACATCAACAAGGCGTTCCGGAGGCTCCAGATCCTGTCGTCGGCCTTCATGGCCACCAGCCACGGCACCAACGACGCCCAAAAAACCATGGGAATCATCACGCTGGCACTGTTCATCGGGCACCAGATCCACGACACGACCGTGCCCCTCTGGGTCCAACTGGTCTGCGCGCTGGCCATGGCCGCGGGCACGGCCACGGGCGGCTGGAAGATCATCAAGACCATGGGACACAAGATCTTCAACCTGGAACCCGTGCACGGGTTTTCCGCGGAGACTTCCGCCTCGGCCGTGATCATGGCGGCTTCGTCCATCGGGGCACCCATCAGCACGACCCACGTGATCTCCGCATCCATTCTGGGGGTTGGTTCGTCCAAGCGGCTGTCCGCGGTGCGATGGGGCGTCGCCAGGAGAATGGTCGTGGCGTGGCTCCTGACGATACCCGCCGCGGGCGCGGTCGCGGCCGTCTGCTTCGAAGTGCTGCGACTGGCCGGCATGGTGGGGGGGTAAACGGCGGAGGGTCATTTCCCGGTCGCGCCGGCGAGCCGCTCGAGTTCCGCAACGGCGAGACGATGGCCCAGGACCGCCTGCAGTTCGTCCAGTTCGGCCTTCCGCACGGCTGCAACCGCCTCGGCGTACCTGGCGTAGCTTTTGGTCGAGGCCTTGAGCCGGTTGGAACTCAGCCGCTGCCGTTCCTTCTGCAGGGCAAGCGCCTCCCGCGCGACGTCGATCATCATTTTCGTCCGGTCCAGCTTCCGGCACGCCTTGTCGATTTCCACGGAAATGCGGTCTTTCAGCCGGCGGAAATTCTCTTCCGCTTGTTCGAGCTGCGCCTTCCGCTGCCCGATCAGTCCCCGGCGCTTTCCCCAGTCGAAGAGGTTCCACTTCATCTCCACGCCGAAGGTCCCGATGTTGTTCGAAAGGAAAGGCGATCCCTCCTGGTACGTGTGTCGGGCGAAGAGGCTCACGTCGGGGATGTACTCGTCGTATGCCGCGCCAAGACCGTGCCGCGCCTTTTCCACGGCGTTCCTGGCAGCCTCCAGTTCTGGGTTCGAAGAAAGAGCCCTCTCCTGCGCCTGCTCCCGCGACGGGACCGGAGGCGTTTCCGGCCCGACCGCTTCCGGTTCCAGGTCCGTGTCCAGAGGCAGTCCGAGCAGGTCGTCCAGTTCCGCGGCGAGGTCCGAAATCTGGTTCTCCACCGACAGGAGCGATTGCTTCTGCTGCAGGAGCGCGGTGCGGATTTCCGTAACCGTCACGTCCAGGGCACTGCCGGCCCGGACGGCGTTTTCGGCTTCTCGCAGGTTTTCCTGGGCCGCATCCAGGGCGGCTTTCACCGCTTCCTTCTGCTTGTGCGCAATCAGCAGTCCGTAGTAGAGCCGGTGCACCGCCAGGACGACTTCGTCTCCGGCCTTTCTCGCCTCCGCTTCCGCCGCCTTCCGGTCGGAATTCGCGACGCCGGCCGCTTCGTTTATCTTGAAAAGCTGCGTCAGCGGCTGCGCGATGGTCGTATTGCTGATGAAAAGGGAATTGGTTCCCTGGTCGATGGGCGTGTCCTGGGTCGGGAAAGGCCCCAGGCCGGGGACGTTGCCGAGCGACCCCCTGGGAATCGTGATCAGTTGCGGATCGGACACCCCCAGGAACAGGGATTCGTTTTTCAGGTGCGGGTAGCGGTCGGCCACCGTAGACGCAACCTTGTGCCTGTTTTCGTCCACTTTCGCCCGGGCGATCTTGAGCACCGTATTCTGCTTCTGCGCCAGTTCTATCGCTTCCGGAAGGGAGATTCTCTTCGCATCGGCCACTGCGGGCCCGACGGCCAGGAACAGGAACGCGGCCGCCGCGGCCCCAGCGGAGACGGTTTTGCGCGAGCGGGACTTGACGATCACGAAAAGCACCGGCACGACGAGCAGCGTAAAGAACATGGAAAAGATCAGCCCGACGGCGATTGCACTGGCCAGCGGGCTCCACAGGCTGGACCCCGAGAGAATCATCGGAGTCACACCCACCGCGGCGGCCATGGTGGTGAGGAAGATCGGGCGCAGCCGGCGCTCGCCCGCTTCCGTCGCCGCCTGTTCCAGGGAATGCCCTTCCGCGAGCTTTTCCTTCACGTAGTCCACCAGAATGATCGCGTTGCGCACGACGATGCCGCAGAGGCTGATCATCCCCATGAAGGCCGTGAAGCCGAAGGGATTGTGCGTCGCAAGCAGCCCGAAGACGGCCCCCGGGAGGGCAAGCGGTATGGAAGTCATGACGAGCAGGGATTCCGAAATACTTTTGAACTGCACTAGCAGAACGAGAAAAATGGCGATCAGGCTGATTCCGAGAGCCACGAGCATCTGGGGGAACGTCTCCTTCTGGTTGAAGCTCTCCCCGCCGTACTCGATCCGGTAGCCCGGCGGAAGCTCGATCGCCTCCACCTGCGGGCGGACAGCCTCCAGCAGCGAGGAAGCGTAATACCCCTCCTGCACGAAGCTCCGGACGGTCAGCGTCCGCACACCGTTGCGCCTCACGATCCGGCTGGTCTGCCACTCCGGGTCCAGCGTGGCGATCGACCGCAGCGGGACGCTGGCGTGCGTCACGCGGGAGGTCACGTAGGTATTCCGCACGTCGGCGAACGAGGCGCGGGATTCCTGCGCGAGCCGCAGCATGATCGTCACAGAGCGGTCGCCTTCCCAGAAGGTGCCGACCGGACCTCCGTCCAGCCCGCCCGCAAAGAGCCTCGAAACGGAGGCTTCGGTGATCCCGAGCCGGTTGGCCAGTTCGTCGTTCACGTTCACGTCCACAGTGCAGGAATCGTTGAAGTAGTCATGATGCACGAACCTGGCGTACGGGACTTTCCCCAGGATCTCTTCCACCTGCGCGCCCAGCCGCTTCAGCTCCCCGATTTCGTCTCCCAGGACGCGGATCTCGACCGGGGCCTCCAGGATCGATCCCTGCTGCAGTTCCTTCACGATCACCCGTGCCTCGGGCGCCAGGCTGGCCAGGTCGGTCCGCAGTTCCTCGACCAGCCGGGGGGTTTCCTTCGCCGAGTGTGTGTTCACGATGAACTGGCCGTAGGCGCCATCCGGCTGCTGAGGATTCACGTTGTAGTAGAACCGCGGAGCGCTCTGCCCGATCAGGGTGGCGTAATGGGCCACTTCGCTCCGCCCCGCCAGGCGCTTCTCGATGCGGCGCATGACGGCGTCGGTGCTTTCGATGCGCGACCCCTGCCCCATCCAAACGTCGATGACGAACTGGTTGCGCTCCGCCGTCGGAAAGAACTGCTGCGGTATGAACCGGAAGAGCGCGACGCCCGCCGCGAACGCGCAGACCCCCACCGCGACGGCGAGGGACTTCCGGCGCATGAAGAACCGGATCACCTCCTTGTAGACGCCCTGGAGGCCGTCCAGCAGGCTGAACTTCCCCTTTTTCCCGTGCCCGGCGGCACCGGACGGATCGTGCAGGCCCTTCCGGATGAAGAACCGGCACAGGATCGGCGTGAGCATGACCGCCACGATGAAGGAAACCGACAGGGCGATGGCGACGGTGAGGGGAAGGGCCACGATGAATTCTCCGACCGATCCCGTGAGGATCAGCAGGGGCAGAAAGGAGAAGATGATCGTCACGGTGGCCGTGAGCACCGGCACGACCACGTCGACGGCGCAGCGCCAGGCGGCTTCGGCCCTGGCGACGCCGCGGTCGAGGAGTTCGACGAAATTGTCGGTGATCACGATGGCGTCGTCCACGACGATGCCGAGCACCATGATCAGGGCCGCGATGGACACCTGGTGGAGGGCAATCCCCGTGGCGTTCATGACCCCGAGGGTCGCGCAGAGCGTCACGGGAATGGCCAGTGCGGCGATCACGGCGACGCGGATCGGCAGCAGAACGACCGTGACGAGGATAACCGAGACGATGGCCAGCAGGAACTCGCGGCTCAACTGGGCCATGCGACTTTTCACCACCTGCGGCTGATTGGCGACGGGATCCAGGTGTATGTCCGGGGGCAGGAGGGATTCCAGCCGGCTGAAAACCCCGGCGATCTTCTCCCCCAACTGGACGATGTTCCGGCCCTTCTGCATCTCGACGGAAAGCAGCAGGCACGGTTCCCCGTCGTAGCGCACCAGGAAGTTCGGGTCCTGGTAGCGCCGCTCCACGTCGGCGAAATCCCGTATGTACACGGGCTGCCCGCTTCGGGAAACGTCCACGAGGACGTTCCGTATCTCTTCCTCCGTCGAGAACACGCCCGTCGTCCGCAGAGGCACCTTGGCGCGCTCCGCTTCGAAGTGCCCGGTGCTCTGGATGACGTTGCGCTGCTGCAATGCCTGGACGACCCGCAGCGGGTCGGTCAGGTACTGCGCGAGGCGTTCGAGGCTGCCGGTAATCCAGACCTGTTCGCTCTGCGCGCCGTACACGGCCAGCTTGCCGACGTCCCGGATCGTGCGCAGCTCGTCCTGGATCCTGTCCACGTAGTCGCGAAGCTCCCGGTAGCCGTAGCGCTTCCCGTGAACGGCGACGAGCATGGCCACGGTGTCCCCGAAATCCGAGTTGACGATCGGCCCCCGGACACCGTCCGGGAGTTCCGTGGCGCGGGTTTCGTTCAGTTCGTTGCGTAGCTTGGCCCAGAAGACATCGGCGTTCTTCACGCCGTCTTCCAGTTCGACGTTGATCACGATCAGCCCGGGCCTGCTCGTCGAGTAGGTCTTTTCCTTGCGCACTTCCGGGAACTTGAAGATGTGCTTTTCCAGGACCTTCGCGACCTGTTTTTCGACCTGCTCGGAGGTGGCCCCCGGATACATCGCGAGAACGAGGCCAGTGCGGATCGTGATGCTCGGGTCCTCCGTCCGGGGCATATCCAGGAAGGCGTGCACTCCCAGGGCCACGATCATGGCCGTGAGGATCAGCGTCACCGAGGGATGGAGCAGGGAGGCCTTGACGGGGTTCATTTTCCCGCCCCCTTCTCCCGGACCGCATCGGACTGCTCATTGGAGCCGTCGCCGGAAACGATGGACACGACGGTGCCGTCCCGAAGCTTCTCCTGCCCGGCGAGAACGATGGGCTCCCCACCCGAGAGGCCGCTCCTGATTTCCATCTCCGTCCCGTGGACGGTCCCCGTTGCGACCCTCTTCGCGTACACCCGTTTCTCCTCCGGGTAGTACACGAAGACCACCGTGGCCCCCTGAGGGTCGCGGACGATCGCCTCTATGGGCAGGGTCATCAGGTCCAGCGTCCGGTCCCCCCGGATCCGCGCCTCGGCGACCATGCCCACCCGGAGGACGTGCCGGGGATTGGACACGCTGATGCGCGTCATGAACGTCCGCGTGCTCGGCTCGGCGGAAACGTTGACGACCCGGACGGTCCCCTCGAACGACTGCCCGGGGACGGCCGGCAGCAGGATCTCGGCCTTCTGGCCGACCCGCACGATGTGTACGTCCGTCTCCGGAACGCCGACCTGGATCTCCACCGGGTCGAGTTTCACGATTTCGAAAGCCGGCCGGCCCGGGTTCGCGATTTCACCCGGCTCCACGGACCGTTTCGATACGAAGCCGCTGACGGGAGCGAGCAGGGTCGCGTCGGACAGGCGCTTCCTGGCGATCCCCTCATTGGCCTTCGCCGCTTCCAGTTGCTGCCTGGCGGCGTCGCGGGCCGCCTTGAACTTCTGGAAGTCGTTTGCCGGAAGGCTCATGGAATCGAAAAGGAACTTCATCCGCCCGTATTCGTCCGCGGCCCGCTCCAGGGCGACCGCGGCCTGCCGGGTCTGGGCCGACGCAGCCTTCAGGGACAGTTCGTAATCCGTCGCCTCGATGGAGGCCAAAAACTGCCCCTTCTCGGCGTATTCCCCTTCTCGAGGCCCGACCCGGATCACCTTTCCGGAAACGAGGAACGAAACGTTCGAGGGCGCATCCGGCGAGGCCACCGTCCCGCTGACCGATATCAGTTCGCGGTCCTGGATGTGCCGGACCGTCCCCACCCTGACCGGCACGGGAGCGCCCGCCGTCTGCTCCGCCTTCTTTTCGGGGGAACAGGACGCAAGAACCACCAGGAGTGCAAGGGCGTGCAGGGGCAACAGGGCTGCCTTTCTTTTCAAAACAACTCCTTTTCAGCTTCCGCAGAGTGCGTCTTTTCGCTCGATTCCTCCCGGTCGCCGCTCAGGGCACCCCGCCAGAGCCGCGCGACGGCACCCTCCAGCTCCACGTGAAAATCCCGGTGCAGGATGGGCAGGGCGGAATCGTCAAGTCTTTTCCAAACCGATTCAGGATAATCCAGGACCTGCCAGAGGCCGACGGTGAGCGTCCAGGTATGCAGCAGGACGTCCGCTCCCCGTCCCGGCTCGAGAAAGCCGACATGGCGCTCGAGGAGTTCGCCGGCCCTCGAGAGTTCCATCGCCAGGTTCTTCCTGAAGCGGACAGCCGGTTCGGCCGGCAAATTATTCTTCAGGAGACCTCTGCCCAGGGACGGGAGAAGCAGCAGGTCGGGCATCTCCCGGATCACTTTCACGTATTCCGCGGCAAACTGCCTCGCCGCCCTGGGAGGGGACGTCTCGAGCGCCTCCATGACCGGCAGCAGCCGAGTGACGAGCGCCCGGAATCCGGCGTCCAGCAGCGCCAGGAAGATTTCCTCCTTCGTCCGGAACCACAGATAAACGGCTCCCTTCGCCATGCCCGCCTCCCGGGCGATGTCCACGACGGTGGGAAGCGCCCCCCGGGCACGGCAGAGCCGCCCCGCCGCGTCGAGCAACGCGGTCCTCCGGCTGAGACGCTGCTCCTCGTTGAGCATCGGTCGCGCCATGATGTCAGAACTCCTTTGTCGGTCCGAGATTTCATCCCCTCACGACTGACATACTCTCCCAAAGCTGACCTTCGGTCAATAAAAAGGTGGACCGATCACACGGGCACAAAAAAGGAGCGGCCCATTCACCCGGGCAGGCAGACCGGATGAACGGGCCGAATTATGACTGGAACACCTGAACCAGGGTTATCCGCCCTTGCTCTTCCCACAGGTCGCAGAGAGGTTCCATATGCGCGTCATTCCTGTGGGACAATCCCGCTCGAAGCAGAGACAGGAGGCCGGTCGCGCCGTCATAAGAAGAATCAACCGAAATCCGCCCCGCGTCGCGATCCCGCGGGACAGATATCACTCGAGCATTCAGAAATATTTCGACCGACTGTCCGAAAAGAAGAGATCAATGCGCTATTTCACTCTGTCGCTCAAACTCTTGCCGGGTTTGAACTTGACCACCTTGGAAGCGGGAATGTTGATCTTTTCGCCGGTTCTGGGATTACGCCCTTCCCGCTCGGACCGCCCGCCCACGCTGAACGTGCCGAAGCCCACCAGCGTCACTTTTTCTCCGCTGGAAAGAGCTTCGCTCACCGCCGAGACAAAGCCGTCAACGGCTTTTTCCGCCTGCGACTTGGTGATCCCCCCCTGTGCCGCAATCTTAGATACCAGATCTGCCTTTGTCATACTCTTTCCTCCTCGATTTACAGTAGGCCTGCAACCAACAACCGGGAACACAAATACGCCCGCAGCCCATCCCCTCCCTATACGGAATCGCCCGCAGAGCGCACCCGAAGCAGTCTCACGCCGCCTGACGGACAGACCACACTACACCCTTAAGGCTAAAGCCCCGGTAGCCGGTTATGTAATGCGCACGTCGCTCGGAACGGCGGATATGCTCTCTGTAAAAAACGCTTCTGTATATAAAAAAACAGGAAACGGACGGGCACCGGACACACGGCCCGTCGGCTCTGATATGGTCTATTGAACCGGTTGTGGCATTCTAAGGCCACGCAAAACGAAAAACAACTGTTTTTTAAACGTTCCGGCACCGGAAACCACGTATTTCCGGACATCGGCGGGTCCCCCCACCTCATCCCCTCGATAAGGATGGTCGATCAAACCGCCACCCCTTCCCAGATTCCCCCCGGGAGAAATCAAGAGGATTCCAGGCTTAAGAACATGTAATTTCAAATAAATTACCCGACATCAGTGCCATTGAATTACGGATCCCGAGACCTGCTGACCTCGGCAGGGCGGACACCCCGGTCTTCTTCCTTCGGGACGCGGGCCGGCAGTTGACGGACTTCGGAGGGGACATTACCTTTTGCTGTGTCGAACCCTGTGATCTATTTTTTCTCCACCCAAAAGGAGGTGCGCCATGGCCGTCCGAGTAGTTATCGAGAGGGAAATCGATCAGGGACAGGAAATGAAACTCCGTGAGGCTTTGGTGCAACTGCGGAGCCACGCGATCAAAGCGAAGGGGTACATTTCCGGAGAGACTTTGCGAGCCGTTGACAACCCACAAAAATACCTGGTCCTTAGCAACTGGAATACCGTGGAAGACTGGAAGGTCTGGCAGAAGAATCCGGAGAGGGCAAAGATTCAGGCAGAACTCAACAAGCTCCTGATCAAGCCCGAAACCTGTACTGTCTACGGTCACCTATAATCATCGTTCCCCATCCGTTTGCCGACTGGCAGCATCTTTTCGCTGACGCACCAGCACGCGTTCCCCGTCCTTTCACAATCATTGCCGGTATCCCCCGGTGAGGACCGGACGGGCCCCCGCCGGGGGCTACACCGTACCGCCGGCGTTTCACGGCCGGAGATCGACCGGTCGGGTTGTGCACCGGCCTACTCGGTGACCCTTTGCACTTGCATGACGCCTTTTTCCGCCCTGAGCGCGGCAAGGACCCGCTGCAGGTGCCTGTTGTCCCTGACCTCTATCCGCAGCCGGCAGCGGCTGGCACCGCCCGTCCTGGCGTTTATCGGAAAATCGATCACGGGCACATCCATCTGGCCGAGCAGCTTGCTGATGACCGCAGGGATGTCCTTGTCCCCGGAATGGACGACCCAGATGTCCACGGCCGACGATTTTCCCTCCCCGGAATCCCACTCGACCTCGATCTTTCTGTTTTCGTCGCCCTTGCGTATGTTTCTGCACGTCACGCGGTGGATCGTCAGGCCGCGCCCGCGCGTGATATATCCGACAATCTTCTCCCCCCGGACGGGATTGCAGCACCTGGCCATGCGGAACATCACCTCGTCGGTGCCGCTTACCCGGATGCCCCCGCCTTCGGAGACGGACCGCGGCTTTTCGACGGGAATAATCTCCTCCCTCTCCGGCTCTTCCTCTTCGGCCATCGACGGCAGCCTGCCGATCACGTGCACGGGAGAGATCTTCCGGAAGCCCACCGTCGCCAGCAGCGTATCCACGTCGCGGAGGGAAAAGCTTTTGGCGACTTCCAGCAGTTCGGGGGAGTTGACGTAGTTGTTGAAGTTGAGGCTTTTCTTCCGGAATTCCCGCTCCAGGATTTCCTTTCCCGTGGCGATGGCCCGTTCGCGCTCTTCGGCCTTCACCCAGTGGCGGATGCGGTTGATCGCCTTCGTGGTCTTGACGAACTTGAGCCAATCCTTGCTGGGCCGGTGATTCGCCGCGGTCATGATCTCGATGGTGTCCCCGTTCTGGAGTTCCTGCCGCAGGGGGACAAGTTTCCCGTTGACCCGTGCGCCCACACACCGGTGCCCCACTTCCGTATGGACCTCGTAGGCGAAGTCCACCGGCGTGGCCCCCCGGGGCAGGGCCTTCACGTCGCCCTGGGGCGTGAACACGTAGACCTCGTCCGGATAGAAGTCCATCTTGACGGTTTCGAAAAACGCCTTCGGATCCCGCCAATCCTTGTTCCATTCCAGCAGTTCACGCAGCCAGGAAAAACGCCTCGTCTCCTCCTCGTCCAGGTTCGCGAGGGGCTTCCCTTCCTTGTAGAGCCAGTGGGCGGCGATCCCTTCGTTGGCCACCCGGTCCATTTCCTCGGTCCGGATCTGGACCTCCATCCGCTCCCCGTAAGGGCCGACGACCGTCGTGTGCAGTGACTGGTACATGTTGGATTTCGGCTTGGAAATATAATCCTTGAACCGTCCCGACACGGGTTCCCAGACGGCGTGGATCACGCCGAGAGCCTCGTAGCATTCCTTTACGCTGTCCAGGATGACCCGGAAGGCGATGAGGTCGTAGATCCTGTTGAGATCCAGGCTCTGTCGGGCCATCTTCGCGTGGATGCTGTAGACGTGCTTGGGACGCCCGCTGATCCTTCCCTTCAATCCGTATTCTTCCAGGTGCAGGGAAAGAGTCTTCTTCACTTCCTCGATGTAACGCTGCCGGTCCTCTTCCGTCTTGGCCAGCCCCTGGACGATTTCTTCATACTGCTGCGGCTTCTGGAGCTTGAAGGCCAGGTTCTCCAGTTCCTGCCTCATCCAGTCGATGCCGACGCGCGCGGCCAGGGGCGCGTAAATGTCCAGCGTTTCCTGGGTCAGGTTCCTGAGAGACGGGGCATTGCCCGGAAGCAGGGTCCTCACCATGTCCAGCCGCTCGGCCAGCTTCACCAGCACCACCCGGATGTCCTGGGACATGGCGAGGATCACCTTGCGCATGTACTCGGCCTGCCCTTCCCGGGCGCCGTTGTATTCCACCTGGCTGAGCTTCGCCACTCCC
>JAJFUA010000155.1 GCA_021372635.1 Desulfobacteraceae bacterium
GAATTGAGCTTTCCGGAAGACGTTCGTTACACCGAGAACCATGAATGGGCCAGGGAACTCGGCGGCCGGAAGATCCAGGTGGGCATCACCGATTACGCCCAGGACCAGCTCGGAGACATCGTGTTCGTGGAACTCCCCGAACTGGGCGTCAGTTACAAGCAGGCACAGGAGTTCGGGACCCTGGAATCCGTCAAGGCGGTCGCTTCCATCTACATTCCCGCCAGCGGAAAGATCGTCACAGTGAACGAAGCCCTGGCGGACGCTCCGCAGATGGTGAACCAGACGCCCTTCACCGACGGATGGATCGCCGAGGTGGAGATGTCCGATCCGGCGGAACTCGGGAACCTCATGGACCGTGAAGCTTACCTGGAAATGGTGAAAGGGACGAAATAATGAGGTACTTGCCACACACTCAGGAGGATATCGCCGAGATGCTCGAGGTGGTGGGGGCTCGAAGTCTCGACGATTTGTTCTCGACCATCCCCGGCGACTGCCGGCGGAAGGCCGAACTCGACCTTCCCGAACCCCTGACCGAGTGGGAACTGAACGAAACGATGTCGGGCCTGGCGAAAACCATGGCCGTCTCCCCCGACTACAAGGTGTACCTTGGGGCCGGCAGCTACGAGCACTACATTCCGGCGTCGGTGACCTACCTGCTGGGACGCTCGGAGTTTTCCACGGCATACACCCCCTACCAGCCGGAAATCAGCCAGGGAACGCTGCAGGCGATCTTCGAATACCAGAGCCTCACGGCTTTCCTTCTCGGACTGGAGGTGGCCAACGCGTCCATGTACGACGGGGCCTCCGCCCTTG
The DNA here is from genome assembly GCA_021372635.1 of Desulfobacteraceae bacterium. Taxonomy (GTDB): domain Bacteria; phylum Desulfobacterota; class Syntrophobacteria; order Syntrophobacterales; family Syntrophobacteraceae; genus JAJFUA01. The sequence continues at coordinate 814 of JAJFUA010000155.1, forward strand.
CGGAATCGCTCCTGATGGCCATCCGGGCGAGCCGTTTGAAAAAAGTCGCCGTGTCCGCCCTCGTCCACCCTCTTTACCGTCGGGTGGTCCACACCTACCTGGAACCCTCCGGGTACGAAATCGTCGAACTGCCCAGCCTTCCCGACGGCCGCACCGACCTCCGGGCGCTGGAAGGAATGGACGACCTGGCCGCCGTGGCCGTGCAGTCCCCCAACTTCTTCGGCGTCGTGGAAGACCTGGCGGCCGTGGGCGAATTCACCCGCACACGGAAGACTCTTTTCATCACCGCCTTCACGGAACCTCTCGCCTACGGACTTCTCAAGAACCCCGGCAGCCTGGGCGCGGACATCGCCTGCGGGGAGGGCCAGAGCTTCGGCATTCCGCAGTCCTACGGGGGCCCGGCCCTCGGGATGCTCGCCTGCCGCAAGGAACACATCCGCAGCATGCCGGGCCGGCTGGTCGGGAAGACGGTGGACCGGAACGGGAAAACCGGCTTCGTGCTGACCCTCGCCACCCGCGAGCAGCACATCCGGCGCGAAAAGGCGACTTCCAACATCTGCACCAACAACGGCCTGTGCGCCACCGCGGCGGCCATGTACATGGCTTCCCTCGGAGGAACCGGCCTGCGGGAACTGGCGCGGCTGAACTACGACAAGTCCGAATACCTCAAGCGGGAACTGGCCGCGGCCGGCGTGAAGATCCCCTTCTCCGGCCCGACGTTCAACGAGTTCGTGGTGCGGCTGCCGGCCGGTTCCGGAACGCTCCACGAGCGACTCATGGACCGGAAGGTCGTCGCGGGCCTGCCCATCGCGTCCTGGTATCCCGAACTGCCCGACCACTACCTGCTCTGCGTGACGGAAACCAAGAGCAGGAAGGACCTGGACGAACTGGTCCGACTGCTGGCCGGTTGATCTATCGCCGGAACGAAAGAAGGCGCCCGCCCGGCGCTTCCGCCCGCTCCGGCCCCAAGTTCTGCATGAAGAGGTGAAAGCATGAAAGAATCCCCAGGAACGACCGGTTTGATCCTCAACGAACCGTTGCTCTTTGAAAAAGGGAAAAAGGGACGCCTCGGGATCTCCCTTCCCCGGCGCGACGTCGAATCCTTTCCCGTCGACGAGGCGCTCGCGGGTGAAGGCCCGAACTTTCCCGACCTGAGCGAAGTGGACGTGGTACGCCACTTCACCCGGCTGTCCACGTGGAATTTCGGCGTGGACACGGGCATGTACCCGCTGGGTTCCTGCACCATGAAATACAACCCCAAGACCAACGAAAGGCAGGCCGCCCTGCCCGGCTTCGCGGGGGCGCACCCGCTCCTGCCCGCCGCCCTGTCCCAGGGTCTCCTGAAGATGATGTACGACCTGGAGCGGCTCCTGGCCGAAATCACCGGCATGGACGCGGTAACCCTCCAGCCGGCCGCCGGCGCGCACGGCGAACTCACCGGGATGCTCGTCTTCCACGCCTGCCACCGGAGCCGCGGGTCGCACCGCACGAAGATCATCGTCCCCGACACGGCCCACGGGACCAACCCGGCCAGCGCGGCCCTGTGCGGCTTCAGCCCCATCAACGTGAAGTCCAACGAGCACGGGGTCCTCGCGCCCGAAACCATCGCGGCCGTCATGGACGAAGAGACCGCCGGGATCATGATCACCAACCCGAACACGCTGGGGCTCTTCGAGGAGAACATCCGCAAGATCGCCGGGATCGTGCACGCCAAAGGCGGCCTGGTCTACGCCGACGGGGCCAACATGAACGCGGTCATGGGCATCGTGAGCGTGGGGGACCTGGGCGTGGATGTGCTGCACCTGAACCTGCACAAGACCTTCTCGACGCCTCACGGCGGCGGAGGCCCCGGCGCGGGGCCCGTGTGCGTCCGTGGGCACCTGGAACGCTTCCTGCCCGTGCCCCGGGTCGTGGAACGCGACGGGGTCTACTCTCTCTCGGAAGACTACCCGGACTCCATAGGGAAGCTGCTCGCCTTCTACGGAAACGTGGGCGTGCTGATCAAGGCGTACAGCTACATCCTCAGCATGGGCCGGGACCTGAAAAAAGCGAGCCAGCTCGCCGTCCTCAACGCCAACTACATCCGCGAGCGCCTCAAGGGAATCCTGCACCTCCCCTACGACCGCCCGTGCATGCACGAGTGCGTCTTCTCCGACAAGAACCAGGCGGCCTTCAAGGTCACCACCCTGGACATGGTGAAGAGACTCATGGACTACGGTTTCCATCCGCCGACCATCTACTTCCCGCTGGTCGTTCACGGGGCCATCATGATCGAACCGACGGAAACGGAGTCGAAGGAAAGCATCGACCTCTTCATCGAAGCCTTCAAAGAGGTGGTCCGGGAAGCGGAGGAGCACCCGGAGGAGCTGCTCGCGGCGCCGCAGAAACCCAAGGTGACGCGGCTCGACGAAACGACCGCCGCCCGCCACCCGTGTCTCACGTGCTGAAAGGGCGGAAAGCGGTGGAAGTTTGAAAGGGGCTGCCTTGGAAAACAGTGCGAACGGCCCGCCGGAACCGCGGGGAGACTCGCGCAGGACGCTGCTCTGCGCCGACGTGCCGCTGCTGGAATACACCGACGCCTGGCGCCTGCAGGTGGGCCTCGCCGCGGCCCGCAAATCCCCGCGCCTCGATTCGGACGTCTTCCTGTTGCTGGAACACCCGCCGGTTTTCACCCTGGGCCGGAGGGGCGGGCGCGAGAACCTCACGGTCCCCGAAAGCTTTCTGGAGAAGTCGGGAATCCCGGTCTTTCACGTGGAACGGGGAGGAAACATCACCTACCACGGCCCGGGACAGCTCGTCGGGTACCCCGTCATGCACCTGCAGGCGGCCGGCCTGAGCGTGACCGGGTACGTGGAAGGCCTCGAGGAGGTCATGATCCGGACGGCCGCCCGCTGGGGAGTCGCCTGCGGGCGCAATCCCCTGAACCGGGGCGTATGGGTCGGCCGGAGCAAGCTGGGCAGCATCGGGGTCGCCGTACGCCGGGGGATCACCTTCCACGGATTCGCCTTCAACGTGAACCTCGACCTGGAGCCGTTCCACTGGATCAATCCCTGTGGGCTCAAAGGCATTGGAGTGACTTCGCTGCAGAAAGAACTCGGGCACCCGCTACCCATGGCCGAAGTGCGCCGGTCGCTGAAAGAGAGCTTCGAGACGGTCTTCGGAGCGGCCCTCGCGCCCGTGGAACTGGAAGACCTGCGGCGTTTCGCGGAAGACCCCGGGGACCCGGAAGGCCCGCCCCGATGTGGATGATTTGAAGATAATGCCGGTGCGTGAAGGACATTACCGCTGAGGCAGGGAGCCAATTCCCCCCTTTTTGAGGGGGGACAAAGGGGGGTGTGGTTCTAAGGGTTTGAAGCTTTGGAGAAAACACCCCCATTCCCCCCTCGAGGGGGGAATGGGGATTATGGCTCGAGGGGGCAGGGAGATTATGGCTCGAGGGGGGAATCGAAATGATCGCTCGAGGGTAAAGGCGCCGATAAATCAACGGCCTTGGCCCCCCCATGCCGGCGGCTGAGAACCGGAAAGACCGCCCCGCTTCGACGGCTTTTCGACTTTTGAAGATCTTTTGGCATTTCATGAGAACACGGCAATGACGAACGAACAGAACACAAACAACGGCGGCACTCCCATCGAAGCGCCCACATCCACACCCGGCGGGCGGCGCAAGCCCCCCTGGCTCAGGCGGCGCCTTCCGACCGGGCCGGAATACGAAGAGGTGCGCGCACTTCTCCGGGACGGAGATCTCCACACGGTCT
>JAJFUA010000174.1 GCA_021372635.1 Desulfobacteraceae bacterium
GGCATCTTCAGGTCGGTGATGAGCAGGTCGAAGACCTTTTCCCTGAGCCGTGTCAGGGCTTTCGCCGCGCCGGCTTCGGCCACCACCTCGTGGGGGGTTTCTTCGGTGATCAGGCGCTTGAGGAGCAGGAGCATCTCAGGCTTGTCGTCCACAACAAGGATCCGCCCCTTCATAGTTCCCCTCCCGCTGCCGTAGGCAGCATTATCGTGAAAACGGTTCCGCTCTTGTCTCCCACTGCGCCGGCGGTCTGACTGTGACATTCGATGGTGCCGCCGGTGTTGCTCACGATTCCGTAACTGACGAAAAGACCGAGGCCGGTGCCTTCCCCTTCCGGTTTGGTGGTGAAAAAGGGCTCGAAGATGTGCTCCAGGTTTTCGGGCGGAATGCCGATCCCGTTGTCTTCGACCTGCACGATGGCGTTGCGGCCTCCCTTTTCGACGCGGGTACGGATGACGAGTTGGCCGCCGCCTCTCATGGCGGCGACGGCATTGGTAATGAGGTTCAGGAACACCTGCTGAAGCAGCCGGCAGTCGCCCGGAATCTGGGGTATGTCGGCCCCGAATTCCCGGACCAGATGGATATCGTTCATCTCCAGGGTGTGCTGCGCGATTCTCACGGCGTCGCGCAGGCATTCGTTCAGGTCGACGTACCCCCGATGGGAATGATCCAGCCGGGTGAAGCTCAGCAGGCTTTCCGTGATTTCCTTGCAGTACAGTCCCTGCCGCTCGATGATCTTCAAGTCCTCGTATTCCTGGGACCCGGGTTCTTTTCTCCTCAGGAGCAGGTCGCAGAAGCCGAGGATCACTCCCAGCGGGTTGTTGATTTCATGAGCGACCCCGGCGGACAGGGTGCCCAGCGAGGCGAGTTTCTCGCTGCTGATGAGCTGCTTTTCCAGCTTCTTGCTCTCCGTGATGTCCCGCGCAATGCACAGGGCCGCCTTCACGTGGCCGTTTTCATCCCTCAGGGGCATGAAGTTGACGCCGATCCAGAACGGGCTGAAGCTGTCCTGCAGCTGGAACTCGTCGCGGACGCTCTTGCCGTTTTCGAAGACGTCGTTGACCCGTTCGACGAAGCGTTCCGTGATTTCCTCGGAGAACACCCTGTAGATGCACTGGCCGATGAGCCTGTCGGGGCTCGAGCCGAAAAACCTGGCGGTGAAGCTGTTCACCGAAACGAAGCAACCATCCATGTCCAGGGTGAATATGAAATCCTCCGCGCTTTCCACCAGCGACCGGTAATTCTCCTCCGACAGCTTCAGATCGTTGGTGCGGGACTGCACCAGGTTTTCGAGGGTCCGGCACCATCGCATCTCCAGGCAGAAGATCGTGCCGGCGGCCAGGGCGAGCACGCTGACTACGAGTCCCAGGAAAATGAGCTGCCAGTAGAGGTTTTTCCAGATCGCCTCTTCGATTTCATGGGCGGGGGCCGTCACCGCCACGGACCAGAGCTGGGGGGGATAGCTGGAGATCCGGATGGGAGTGTGCGCGACCAGTTTGCGGATTGCGTCGGTCTTTCCGCGATGCCAGTTCGAATGGTAGAACCCCGAGCCCTCGAGGCCCTGGAGCATCCGCTCGGGCTGATCCATCCGGATTTTGGAGTGGTACGGCCCCGGGAAAATGTCTTCCCGCACCTGGAAAGCGTTCTTGCCCACGTAGTCGGTATTGGGATGGAAGAGAAAAGTGCCGTTGCCGTCGATGATCCAGGCGTAGCCGGTCCTCCCGGAACAGACGCTCTTCAGGTAGGGGTCCAGGAGCCAGGAGATGTTGACGTGGTAGTAGACGGTGCGCGGTGCATCTCCCTGGACGGGTATCGCGACGATCAGGTACGTCTCGGTACCTCTGACCAGGGGCACCGAAACCCACAGGGGGTGCTCGTTGAAAAAGCCGGGAGGGATCTTCGGCAGGCTGCTCTCATCGAGCGGCTCGATCGTCGGGGATCTTCCGGGAGGGAAGTAAACCCACTTTTGACGGCCTTCCACGTCTACGACCTCGACCAGGCGTACCCCGTTTTTCATGATGTGGCTGAAAATCTTGAAGTCGGTGCCGGAAGACGAGGGCTGGACCGGTCGATTTTCGGAAAAGCTCCGGGCCAGCGAGGCCAGTTCTCTTTCCAGGTTGTTGAATTCACGTTCGACGAAATGTTTTGCGCCGCGGGCCACGGCAAGCTGTTCGCTGTTGAACTGGTCGGTGACCACCTGCCGTACGATATGCCCCGCCCATATCGTAAGGATTATGCTGGCCATCAGCACGGCCCCCGTGACGGCAATGACGCACAGGATCACTTTCTTGTTCAGACTGTGACGGCGTGCAGTTTTCATGGCACGTCCACGAGACCGGCAGGGGGAAACGCCTCTCCCTGCGAATCCGCCAAATGCCCGGAATCTTCCGGGCTTACGTGAGAGGGCCGAAGGACGTTCGATGCCGCTTGGGCACCATGCCGCTCATCCGGGCGATTCCCTTCACTCCTCCCCGTCACTCCGCCATGGGCGGGCGGAGCCGGTACGAACGGGAACGCAGGGATGACGGAAAATGGTTTGACTGCGGGGGCAACCCGTTTGGCCGGGCGGAATGGAAGAAAAGTGAAGGCCCGGCGGGCCAAGCCGATCGGACAGGAGCACCGTGCCGGTCAGAATGCGTCTCTGATTTTCAGGCGAAAATGCTTTCTTATCTCCCCGATTCACTGGATGGCCACAGTTATCCCCCATGTCAGGTTACCGAAGACGCTCAAACGATGCAAGCCAAATTGTGAAAGAACGGCTTTTTGAGTTGCAGCGGTGCGGGAAACCAGTGTATTCACTGGCTGGATGTGTTTCGTCTTTCCCGATCCCGATTTTTTACAGCGAAAACAATCCGTACCGTCATTTCCGGGGAGGCCGGGACGCTCGTGGAACGCCTGGTCCCGGGCGGACCGGGATCTGCCGGAGGAGCGTTGAGAGGGCAATGGAGGCCGGTATGGCCAGGATCCTTATCATCGACGATGAAACGAGCTTTGCGGACAATCTCGTGAAGCTTTTGACCCGGAGGGGCTACGAAGCCGTTGCCGCGTACGACGGGGCGGCCGCCGTCGAATGCTTCGCGCAGAACGAATTCGACGTGGTGGTTCTCGACCTGAGAATGCCGGGGATGAACGGGCTCGAAGTGCTGAAGTTCATCAAGAAGAACAGGCTCTTCGTGGAAACGATCATCCTGACGGGCCACGGTTCCGTGGACTCCGCGATGGATGGGATGCGCATGGGCGCCTTCGATTATGCCATGAAGCCGATCGTGCTGGGGGATCTTCTCGAACGGATAGGGCTGGCCTTCGAGAGAAAACTTCTTCGGGAGGATGCTCAGCGGCGGCTGGGCTGCTGTTCCCACCAGCTTTCCACGGAGGATTCCTGAAGAAACGCGGTGGAAACGCCGAAAGCCGAAGTATATGCCGTCTGCCCGCCGCATAGAAGCCGCCGGACGCCCGGGGCGGGGCATCCGGCGGTGAAAAACGTCCTTACTTGATCTTGGCCTGCCGCCAGGTTCGGTCGGGGTCGAACAGCTTCACGGCCGAGGCCCTGGATTCCGTCCGCGGGCCAAGGTCCTTTTCGTACACGACGCCCTGGTGGTTCACCATAAACGTCATGGTCCCCGAAGCTCCGTATTTTGCGGGGTAGGCAACGAGCGCGAAACCACCGATCATCTTGCCTTTGACCACGTAGTCGAAGGCTCCTCCCTGGGCGTTCTTTCCCTGTGCTTTCAATATCCTGTAGTAGTAGCCGTGATAGGGGGACGGCTTTCCCGTCCCGCTCTTCCGGTATCCTTCACCCGCGGCATTGGCCACGAAAACGCCCATCGGGCTCATCGGCCCGCCTTCCCTGGAATCCCAGTACAGGCCATCCTTCTTGTTCTGCTCGCTGAAGAACTTCTGGGCGTATTCCTTCAGGCCGTCGTGGTCGTGATCGGACGCGGCGTATTCCTGCTGCGCCTCGACGTAAGCGAGGCATACCTGGATTGCGGCCAGTTCGTTTCTCCCGATCCTGCGGTTGAGGATTTCCCTCTCTCCCGCCCTGGTGTCGAAATGCCAGGCTCCCTTTGCTTCCACGATCGGAATGGGCATGGGCCAGAGATCGTTGCCCAGTTCCAGGATCGCCTTCCGATCGTCCGTCCTGGAAATCTGATGTTTCTCGGCAAACATCTTGGCGGCGGTTTTTCGCCCCTCTTTATCGGCAATATCATCGCCGGAATAGACCAGGTTTTTCCCTCCGGGTCCCAAAACATCCAGGAGCGCCCGGAGATCATCCTGCCTGAGCGCTTCTCCGAGTGCCTGAACCGCTTCTTCCGGCGACCGGAACATTCTCTGCTTCGCGTCCGCCGCTGCGAAGGCCCCGGTGGCCAAGACCGTCAGCAGGACGGCAGCCGCCAGGAAAACCGGCACGACGCGGACGATGCGGCATTTCTCGTTGCCCTTTATGGACCAAAGCATGGTTTGACCTCCATCGAATGGTATGGATTGCAGCCTGTTTCTTCCCCCAGAACCGGGACGGTCCCGAAATATCGGGCCGGCCGGTTCCTATCGGCGAAAGCCGCCGCGCCCGCCGCCGAAGTGGGCTCCGCCCCCGTGGCTCATGAAACCGCGGTCGGAATGCGCCCTGACTTCGCTGCCGTGCCCGAGTCCGTCAAACGCGCCGCCCCTGTCTTGCTTGAAAGTGTTGGAGGCGGCATCGCGGGTGCGGGAAAAATCGCTTCCGCTCCGCGCCGTGTCCGCGGAAGGCGGTCGGCTGCCCTGGTCCTTGAAACTCGAACTCCTGGAGGTTGCGCCCGCGGGTGGTTTCGCAGAGCCGTCGGAGATGTGGCCCCGGTAGTCCTGGCCGGCGCTCCTGGTGCCCGCGGGTCTTTGCGAATACGCCTGGCGCGTCGCGTCGTCGTGGTAGGCTACGCCTTTCCTGTGGGTGGGATCGTGCTTCCACTGGGTCGCATCGGGGTGGGGAGGCGTCGGTCCGGGGCCTGGTCCGGGAGGTTTAGGCCCAGGGCCGGGAGGCTTTGGCCCCGGCGGTCCGGGGGGATGAGGGGGGGGAGGGGGCGGATAGACGTTGATGGTGTGGTTTCCCCAACCCCAGTATCCCCATCCGCTGCTCCATGCGACACCCACCGCGACCCCTGCCGCGAAGGCCACGCCGGTCGCATAGAGGGGTGGGCCGTAGTACGTGGGCCAGTAGTAGGGCGGGGAAGCCGGGTACGGCCACGGCCCGTAGACCACCACCGGATCGTAGACGGGAACGTAGACCACCTGGGGATCTGCAGGTTCGATGCGGATGACCTTTTCCTCGACCACCACCTTCTGTTCCCTGGTGTTCTTGAGTTCCTTCTTCGCGTAGGCCTTGCCGCGGAGTCGCTGCACCGCGTCCATCACGTCGCTTTGCTGGGCCAGGAAAGCATCACCCAGTTTCTGCGTCCAGTCGAGCTGGTCGCTCATCATGGCCAGGACCTGCGGAAAGGAGACGATGGCCTTCACGCTGGCGTCCCATTCCATCTTGTCCAACTCGGCCTTCAGCGCAGTGCCCTTGAGCTGCCTGTTTTTCTTGACCCAGCGGTCGGCCTGGACGATTTCCAGCGGATAGGTCGCGGCCATCAGGATCTGGGCGAGCAGAGAATCCGGGTACAGTGCGATGGGTGCGACCATCTGGTCCATCTGCTCCTGCTGGAAGGTCGCGCTCCCTTTCGAAGACTGGGAAAAGGCGACGGGCGGGGCTGCAACGAGCAAAGCCAGCAATACGACCGACGCTCGCAAAACGAATTTCTTCCAATTCATTTTTCCCTCCTCGTATGTATTGCTGTGACAACGCGCGGAGGACTCACGACCGGACCGGGCCGTCGAAGTCTTCCATCGTGACTTGCGGTCGGAACACCCTTCTCAGCGACGGAGGGGCGGATCCGAGAGGAGACGATCCCCACCCGCCGATTGCCGGCAGAGTAAGAAGCCGCACTCGAAGGGGAAGGGGCCGGGGGCGGGGCAATCATGCCCGAAGCGGCCGTTCGAAGGTGCGGGCATGCTCGAGGCCCGCTCCGGAGACGAAAGCCGACGAACGCTCGCGACCTTGCAGGCCGTATAGGACGTCATTTTCCCGGAACAAGAATAGATTGACAGTCAAGACCATTTACTTCTATACCATACACTATTGAGAACGAAGATTGCTAAATAAATTGTATGGATTAAGTACCCGGGGGGCGGGTTTCTCCCATACCGTCCGAAGAGAAAGACGCGAGCGGCAGAGCCGGGATTTTCTTTCGCCGAACGATCGTCCGGGTAAAAGCTCAAAGCGATCCTATACCGGCCGTGTTTCCGAAAATCGGTCTCTGCGCATCGCGGAGGAGGCGGCTGATTGCGGGAGAGTGTGCAATACAGCCGCCGGCAGGGACTGCGAGGGGCTGCTTCGGCGGAGCGGCGCGTGGACCCGGACGGCGCTCGATATGCCGGCGGACCATCCCTGCGAAGGGGAAACGGACCGCCCCGCTGCTGGAACATCTTTTGACAAGGATGCCACATGGATCTGTTGCGGCAGATTTTAGCCAACGAAGTATTTCCGGCCATAGGGTGCACGGAACCGATTTCCTGCGCCTATGCCGCGGCCGCGGCGGCCGAACAGTTGCCGGGCCCCCTGGAAAGGCTGGAGCTTGCGGTCGACCCGGGGACTTTCAAGAACGGAGCGTCGGTTTGCGTTCCCAACAGCGGAGGGAGGAAGGGGAACGTCATCGCCGCCGCGATCGGGGCAATGATCGCCAGGCCGGAGCTGCGCCTGGAAATCCTCGGGGATGTGCCTCCCGCCGTCCTGGAAAAAGCTTGCAGGTTCGTCGAGAACAAGGCGCTGGTGTACCGGTGCAGGGAAGATCGAAAGGACCTGTACGTCGAAGCGACGGCGGAGAGCGGGTCTTCCCGAGTGCGTTGCGTCGTGTCCGAAGGGCATACCAATATCACCTGCCTGGAAAAGGACGGAAAATCGATTCTTGCCCCGCACTCGAATGCACGCGGGAAAGCTTCGGGCTACCGCGAAGAACTCAGGAACCGCAAGCTGGCGGACGTGCTGGCCGAGGTGATCGTGCTCGACGACGGGCTGCGCTCCGCCATTCAGCGCGGTATCGATATGAACCTGTCCATATCCGGCAAGGGCGTCGCACTGAATCGAACGGCCCATCAGCTCGTGGAGATGATGCGGGCGGGCCTCATGTCCGACGATCTTTTCTTCCGGGTGAAGCTTGCGGTGGCTTCCGCCGTCGATGCGCGGATGGGCGGTCTGCCGGAGCCCGTCATGACATCCGGGGGGTCCGGAAATCAGGGGGTGCTGACGATCCTGGTGCCGTACCTGGTGGGGGTGGAACGCGGTATCGGCCTGGAGCGCATTCAGGAGAGCGTAGCGATCAGCCACGCGGTGAATTCCTACGTCAAGTGCTTCGTCGGAGAGCTTTCGGTGGTCTGCGGCTGCGCGATCGCCACGAGCATAGCGGCATCTGTCGCCCTGGTCTACCAGGAGGCTGGGATAGACATGCGGAAGATTACTCTGGCGGTGGGGAACGTCATCGGCGACCTGTGCGGGATTATCTGCGACGGTGCCAAGCCCGGCTGTTCGATGAAAATCATGAGCGGGGCGGAAACTGCCATGCGCTCGGCATTCATGGCCTTGGGCGGCTACGGGCTTTCGGCGGAAGACGGGGTGCTGGGGCGGTCCGCGGAGGAATCCATCCGGAACCTGAGCAGGATCTCTCTGGAAGGCATGGGCCTGGTCGACCCCACGGTGGTCCACATCCTCCAGGGAAAAAGCGACCGGCACGGTCCGTCGTGATCCGGACGATATTGGCGGCCCGGCGGTTATCGACGGGGAAAAAACAGATGGTTTCAACCACTCACGACAGGTATGGGGAGGGCTCCATGAGGCGATCCATCTTCGGCATGCTATCGGTGTGCTTCGTCATCTCCATCTGCGCCGCCTGCGGCGGCACGTCCGGCGGCCATATGCCCGGTGCGGTCAAGGTCGACGGCAGGGCCGAGACTTCCAATGCGGTGATTCAGCCGAAGGGAATGCCCCCGGTCATCCTCGTGGAGGAGTTCGGACTGGAAGTCGCCGACGTCAGGACCGACCAGGGCCTTCTCGGGGGCGGGCGTCCGGCGCGACCGGGAATCCTGAAAAGAGACGGCGGCCTGCTGCAGCGCCGCGAAGACCCGGCAGAAAAGGCCCGCAGGTTCGTCGACCTGCTGGCGTCCTCCCTGACCGAGCACCTCCAGCAGAAGTCGCTTCCCGCGAGACGCCTGATCCCGGGTGAGCGCCTGCCGGACAACGGCTGGCTGATCCGGGGCCAGTTCTACGAGGTGGATGAGGGGAACCGCCTGCGCAGGGCCGTCATCGGCTTCGGGGTGGGGGCCACGGACATGGAACTCGGGGTTACGGTGATCGACCGCAGCCTCAGCCCCGACGCCCCGTTTCTCGTGTTCGGCACGCAGGCGGAATCGGGCAAGATGCCCGGAGCGATCGTCACGATGAATCCGTACGTGGCCGCGGCGAAGTTCGTGATGGCGAAGAATGCCTCGGAAAAGGACGTGAAGCACACCGCCGGCCAGATTGCCACCGAAATCGTGAACTACATGAAAACCCACGAAATGATGAACCCATAGGCCGGGTATCCGGGCGGGATGGAAAGGGTTTGCGCGCCGTCCATCCCGCCGCCGGGCCATTGTGCCGGCCTCCATTCTCCCCTTGAACAATAATCTCAATTCTCCCCCCCCTTGATCTCCCCTCCAAAAAGGGGGGAATTCAGGCCCTTTTCTATCCCTGCGTCGATACAGGCAACCGGCATGATGGGATATTGCTCGTGAGGGAAAGAAAACGAGACCGGGCATGCTCGCGTCGGCGGAGGGGCACTCCCGCTACAAAGACGTCAGCGCCCGGACCACTTCCCTGAGGCCCGGGCCGAGTGGTTTGTCGCGGCGAATCACGACTCCGAGCCGGCGATAGAGCCGCGGGGTGAGGGAGCGAACGAAAAGGCCATGCCGAAGGTCATCCCCGGTGGCGGTGCCGGGCGGGGACCTCAATTCGGCGCGCCGGGCCACGGGCTCCGATCCCGTTTTCTCGTCCGGCCCCCCTTCCATCGCCAGGTACGGCAGCACGGCGCATCCCAGGCCGGCGTGGACCAGCCGTTTGATGGCTTCGACGCTGCCCAGTTCCATGATGGGTTTGGGAGACAATCCGCCGCGCAGGAACCACCCGTCTACGACCTTGCGGGTGTTCCCTCCCGATTCGTAGGACAGGAGGGGCAGGTCGCAAAGGGCCGAAGGCGTCACCTCCTCGGGAATTTGCGGGAATTCGCCGGGAAAGAGCGCGACGAGTTCGTCGTCGAACGTGGAGAGGATTTCGAACATTTTCCCCGGTGCCGGCAGGGTGATGAGCGCAACGTCCAGGGTGTTCTCTTCCAAGGACCGGAGGATGTCCGGGGAATTGCCCGTATGAACCGTGATCTCGATGAAGGGAAAACGGTACCGCAGATCGTGCAGCACCGCAGGCAGCAGGTAGATGCACGCGGTGGAACCCGTGCCGAGCCGGACCCTGGCGATGCCTCCCTCTCGATGATACACCATGGCCAGTTCGGCGTCGTTTACCGCCTCCCGGATGGCCTGGATGTGCTTCAGGAGATCCAGGGCGGCCGCCGTGGGATGCGCGCGCTTTCCGACCCGTTCCACGAGGTGGATTCCGAGCCGGGCCTCCAGTTGTTTCACCTGGAGGCTTACTGCCGGCTGGGTCAGGTTCAGCCGGCGGGCCGCCGCGGAAAAACTGCCGAGTTCCAGCACGTCCGCCAGCGTCTGCAAATGGTCGAGATTGAGTCCGCGCATGCCAAAGAATATTTTATAATAAGTATAAAATCAATAAATTTGCTTTTTGATTTCGGATCGGAGTATGCTCGCGGCGTTCTTCCGGAGGTTCGGAGGAAAGGAAAAAGAAGAGTGTGGACAGGGAGATGCCGGCTTCCTCCCGCGTTCCGCGTTTTTACTGCGTTTTGCCGGTCTGGAGATCTTGATGCCTGTAATTCCCGTGCAAATCCGGGAGTGCGAAGCCCGGGACATTGCATCGGTAACACGAATTTACGCGTACCATGTGTTGCACGGGTGGGCGACTTTCGAAATCGAGCCCCCGACGGAGGAAGAGATGGAACGGCGGTGTGCCGGCATCCTCAAGCGGGGCTATCCTTACCTGATTGCGGAAAGCGGCGGCGAAGTGGTCGGCTACGCCTACGCCGGTCCCTATCGGCCCCGTCCCGCCTACCGGTTTACAGTCGAAAACTCCGTTTACGTCCGGCCGGAATGCCACAGACAGGGAATCGGCCTAATGCTCATGGAATCCCTCATCGCCGAGTGCGGGCGGCGAGGGTTCCGCCGGATGATCGCCGTCATCGGCGACTCCGGAAACCATGCTTCCATCGGTTTGCACAGGAGCCTCGGCTTCGAGGTGGCCGGTGTTCTTCCTTCCGTCGGGTTCAAATTCGGGCGGTGGGTGGACAGCGTCCTGATGCAGCGGGAACTTCCCCTGGAACCGCCGTCCGGCGGAGTCCCGGAGGGTGGCGGGATGGGAAAGGCGTAATGGAATCACCGCCCCAGGGTTCGAGCCGGGGCTCCGCGAGAATACGAGTGTACCTTGAATGCATATGCCCGACAACGTTCGTCCAGCGATAGCTGGTGGCTGAACAGCTTCTGCTTTGCCCGGATGTGTTTCGCGTTCATCTTCGTGAGCTATTCGGCGGCGCTTCCGCTCCTGATGAGCGCCTGGTCGATGAACGCCACGCAGGCCGGCATCGTGCAGTCCGCCTGGAACCTGGGTTTTCTGGTTTCGCTGTTTTCCGTGGGTTTCCTGGGGGACAGGTTCGGGGCGAAGCGAACCTACCTGTGGAGCGGGGTTGCCGCCGCGGTCAGCGCGGTGGTCTTTGCCGTCTTTTCCTCGGGGTTCGTTTCCGGGGCCATCCTGTACGGCCTTGCCGGGTTGTGCTCCGGCGGTTCCTACACGCCGGGCCTCACCCTGGTCGCCGAGCGCTTTGCGCCCATCCACCGCGGGCGGGCGATGGGGGTCTTCCTGGCATCCGGGTCGCTGGGGTACGCGCTTTCCATTATCCTTTCGAGCCGTCTTTTTCCAATGGGCGGATGGCGGCTTTCGTTCCTGGTGACGGGATGCATGCCGGCCGTCGGGTTGCTGCTTTCCATCCTGGTGCTGCGCAAAACCCCGAACCTCGTTCACGCCGTTTCGGACATCCGGGCGATCTGGCGTTCCATCCCGGCGGTCATAAAGAACCGGGCCGCCTTCCTGTCCATGCTCGCCTACACGTTTCACAACTGGGAACTGCTGGGCATGTGGGCGTGGCTGCCGGCCTATCTCGCCTATGTAGCCCAGGCGGCCGGCGGAGCCGTGGACAGCGCCGCGGCGATGGAGGGCGCGGTGCTTCTCTCGGGCGTTACGTACCTGACGAGCATGCTCGGCAGCGTGGTGGGGGGGGCACTCTCGGACCGTTTGGGACGTTCCGCGAGCATGATGATCTTTTCCTGCATGAGCCTGTTCATATCCTTCAGCTTCGGCTGGATGGCCGGCATGCCCCTGGTGATCCTGTTCGCGGCCGCCGCCGTGTATAATTTCTCGGCTATCGCGGATTCTTCGGTCTACTCGACGGCCCTGACGGAACTCGTCGAGCCCTGGCACATCGGGGCCGCCTACGCCGTTCGCTCGGTGATGGGGTATGGCGCGGGAGTGATCAGCCCCTGGGTTTTCGGCCTCGTGATCGACCTCGTGAGCGCCGAACCGCTCGCCTCGGAGCCTCTGGGCTGGGGGCTAGCCTGGACCTGCCTCGGATTGGGCGCGCTTCCCGGCCCCCTCATGATCTGGTTCATGCGTATGCGCCCGGAATCGCTGCGGATGGCCCGGGGCAGGCGCTGACCCCCTGTTCTGCCGCGGCCTTCGCATTTTCCGGACCCATCATCGCCTGTACCACCTGGTCCAACGGATGGGACTTCTGCTATAATGAAGCCCGCGGTCGGTGCGGCCGGTTTTCATTTCGCACGCTCCGTCCCGGGGTCGTCGACCGGGAGGGAGGATCATGCTCTGAATATACAGGTGAAGCATGCGCACCATGAAACCGGGAATCTCCAGCCTGCGGGCGCGCCTTTACCTCGCCGCGTTCGCGGTCCTCTTTGCGGGACTCGGCAGTTCCGCCGTCATCTACTGGACGGCGGGGGCCGATTCGCAGGACAACCTGGTCTACCAGTACGAAAACTCGAAAATATACCGCCATAATGTGGAACTCATCGGCGGAAAGGTGAACGTGCTCGCCGATTCGCTCTTCAACTGGTTCGACGGGCTGTGGCGCGGGAGGTCCCTCGCGCTCACCGTGGCCTGCCTTGCCCTGGTCGTATCCTTCGGCCTGTTTCTTGCCGCCTTTTATGCGCATCCGTGTCCGGACGACGATCCGGAATAAACGGCCTGATCCCGTCGTGGCCGCCGGGTTTCGGCCCGGAGATCTTCTCTTGCGCGCCGGCCGGAAATCGGTAAGATCGTGGTTGCGGCAAGATATCGAGGCATTGATCGCGAAGGCCGGAATCCGTTCCCGTGCGTACGGAAGGGTGCCCCTTGCCTTCTGTCAGGAGGGAATGAGCCTGTTGGAGCGACTGATCGGACACCACGGTTTTTCCTGCGGGAGGTTCATCCGCTGGGCAGCTTTGCTGCTGCTGGCGGTCGCGGGTGTATTCCCCTGCGGGGACCGGAGCGCCCGGGCGGCCGCTCCGGCATTTGGCCCGGCGAATGATCGCGGGGCGGTTCTGCCTCCGACCATGCTATGGGCCTGGGAAAGAAACGAAGATCTCGGATTTCTGGACGTGCGGACGGCGGGGGTTGCCTTTTTGAGCAGGAGATGCCTGTTGCGGGGGGAAGAGACGATCGTGCGCCGCAGGCGTCAGCCGCTGAAGGTCCCTCCCGGGTGTGTTCTGGAGGCTGTGATCCGGATCGAGAGCGACGGGAAGCATCCGCCTTTGCTGTCCGCTGGGCAGATGGAAAGAGTGATCCGGGAGGTGGCCGAAGCTTCGGCCGTGCCCGGGGTGAAAGCCGTGCAGATCGATTTCGACGCCCGCCTTTCGCAGAGAACCTTCTACCGGGAGATGCTCCGGCGTACCAGGGACATCCTTCCCGACTCCATGCCCCTGTCGATTACGGCACTGGCCTCCTGGTGCATGTACGACGGCTGGGTTTCCGGCCTTCCGGTGGACCAGGTCGTTCCGATGCTGTTTCGCATGGGACTGGACGGCGGCAGGATCCGCTCCGATATCCGGAGAAGAGGGGAGTTTCTCTCGTCCGCATGCCGGCGGGCCATCGGCATCTGTACCGATGAGCCGGTTTCGTTGCCCCTGCGGGGGAAGCGCACTTACATTTTCCACCCGAGGCGGTGGACCGAAGATTCTTTCCGTTCCCGATCCCAGGAGGTGGCACGATGAACGCCGGATACCGGAAGGTTCTACTTCCCGTTCTACTGATATTGTGCGTGGTTTGCGCCCGGGCCTCCGTGGCGTGCGGGCCGGAATTCGAAACGGCGGTGTTCACCGGAGCGCGAAACCCCGACACGCCGCTCGAGGATTATCTGCAAGGCCGGCTGGGCATTTTGCAGCCGACTTACGCGCGATCCTATCTCTTTGCGGCCTACCGGCACCTTTCGGGGGCGGGGCTCTCCCCCGACGGGCAGCGGGCGGTGCTGGATCTGATCGATGAAAGGATTTCGTCCTGGTACAGTTTCGGGGAGTTCAAGACGGATTCGGAGTCGCATCCGACCTTGAAGGAATGGATGGAAGCGCGGTCGATGGCCGGTGGCCGGGGGAAAGAACCCGTGCCGGAGAAGACGTCCGGGTACTCGAGTTTCGAAAACTGCCTGCGGGACTCGTTTGGAAACGCCGCGGCCACGCTGCGGGAAAGGATCGGCCGTTTCGGCGCGGAGAGCCGGGAGGTCGCCGAATGGGTCCGGGGTCAGGACCAGGTGTTCGCAAACTGTTCCGACAGGGAGCAGCACATCCCGGAGCCGCCGCCGGAAGGGATCGACCCGCTCATCGCCCGGGACAGGGCTTACCAGATCGCCACGGCCCATTTCTATGCAGGCGGATATGACAGGGCCGCCGAACTCTTTTCGGAAATAGCCGGTGACGCCGGCTCGCCCTGGAAAGAGATCGCCCCGTATCTTGAGGGAAGGGCGCTGGTGCGGAAGGCTCTTTCGGCCGCCGACGGAAAACCGGCCGGGGGGGAGGATTCACGGGAGCAGGCGGAAAGCGGGGTGCGGGAGATGTTCTCACGTGCAATGGAACAGTTTCAGAAGGTCCTGGACCGATCGGATCTCGCGCGGTGGCATCCGCAGGCACGGAAGATGGTGAACCTGGTGCAGTACAGGCTCAATCCCGACGAAAGAAGGAGGGAACTCGCCCGGGCGCTCCTCGAAAATACTCCGGGTGAGGTCATGAAGCAGG
This sequence comes from Desulfobacteraceae bacterium, assembly GCA_021372635.1. Classification (GTDB taxonomy): domain Bacteria; phylum Desulfobacterota; class Syntrophobacteria; order Syntrophobacterales; family Syntrophobacteraceae; genus JAJFUA01. The sequence goes on from JAJFUA010000174.1 coordinate 14,488, forward strand.
ACCTTTCCGATTACACGTGGCTGATGGACGGGTTCAGCAATCTGAATTCCGGCGAAGCCCGGCCGGAAAGCGGGAAGAACGCCGCCAGGTTTTCCGAAATGCTTGAAGGCGAGGGGGATCTGACCGATTGGATTTTCACTTTTCAAAACGACGGCCGCGAGATGCTGGACCATGCCCTGGAGAGGTACCGGACGACGAAGTCTCTCCCCTGGCTGCTCGCGGCGATAGCCAGGATCAGGCCCGAAGACCCCGTTTTTCCCGCAGTGCTCGAAAGCGCGCGGAAGGTGCCCGCGGACTCCCCCGGCTATCCCTCCATAGGATTTCATCTAGCCCGCTGCCTGTCCCTTTCGGGAAAAACCGACGAGGCGCGGTCCCTGGCCGACGGGCTGTTGTCTCTTTCCGCAGACCGGCTGCCGCTCTCGTCCAGGAACCTGCTGATGGCGCTGCGCATGCGCCTTGCCCGGAACCTCGACGAATTTCTCCGCTTTGCCCAGCGGATTCCCGTAAGGTTCTCGTTTGCCGGCGACCATCCCTTTGCCAGGATCGAGACTGCGGCCGGGCCCGGTGAATCCGGAGAAAACGACCGGTTGCGGAAGCTGATGCAGGGAGTGCCCCTGTTCGATATCGATGCGGCCCTGGCGTTCAACGGCATGTTCCCCTTGCAGATACTGGCGAAAACGGCTCGGAGCGAACTGCTGCCCGAGCATCTGCGCCTGCCTCTTGCCCGCGCCGCCTGGGTGCGGGCGGTTCTGCTGGACAGGGACGACACCGCCCTGGAACTTGCCGCTTACCTGAAGGACCGGGACCCCGCGCTGCGTCCTCTTCTCTCCGCCTGCCTGAATGCCAGGACGCGCGATGCCGGAAAGTCGGCCGCGGTCCTCGCCATCCTGCGCCTGCCTGGACTCAGGCCTTTCCTGGATGCCGGCTTGGGAAGGCTGACCGCCCTGGACCGCATCGACGTCTTCCGGGACAACTGGTGGTGCTCGTTCGACTGCAAGGACAGCCTGGACGACGGTCTCCGTCCCCTGCGTTACGATTACTGCCGGGAAGGGGACTCGCTGCCGGACTGCTTGGGGGATCTCTATCCGGCCGGCAGGGCTGATTTCCCGGCGTTTCTCACAGCCGCCGAAAAAGACGCGGCCCTCGGGGAGCGGGCGGCCCTCGCCGCCGTCGGGACGGCTCCCAACTATCTGTGTTCCTACGCGATCGCATGGGCGAAGAGGGAGGGCAGCCACCCCGCCGTTCCCGAAGCGCTTCACCTGGCCGTGAGGTCGACGCGCTACGGATGCCCGGACGGAGACACGACGAAGCTTTCCAAAAGCGCTTTTGAACTGCTTCACAGGAAATACCCGCAAAGCCCCTGGAAGAAAAAGACCCCGTACTGGTATTGAGCGTCCGGGCGGAACTTGTCCGGAATTTCGTGGATCGGGACGGAAATCGGTGCCCGGCCGAATGCCCCGGCGCCGTGCGTCTCCTTCTCCCTTTTGCTTTTCCAGTAAGTTTCACCCGCTTCTGGAAACTTTCAAAATCGTTATTATTATACAGGCTATGATTGCTGCGGTCGAAGACCGCCACGGTTCCAGACGGCCGTCTCCGGCCGCGTGCAGCTTGGAAGAAAACCTTCTTTTTACTGGCGGCCGAGCACCCGATCGGCGGCCACATTGGCGGAGGGCGCCGGATTTCGAGGCTCCCGACGGAGCGCGGAAGAGCGCGAACCGCGCAATAACCCGGTCGACAATCTGATGCAAAGGATGAAACGATGCCGCCGGAAAAGAAAACACCCATACTTAAGCACCCGCTTGTGAAGATTTTTTTCTGGATTGCACTGATCTGGGTGGCCTGTATCTACTTCCTGGGGTATTTCCACCTGCCCTCGAACAAACTTACCGTGTCGTACACGGATTTCAAAAACAAGGTCAGCGCGGGGACCGTTTCCCAGGTCACCTTCAAAGGCGAATCCGTTTACGGAAAGCTCAAGGAACCGGTCAAAGTGCCCAGTGAAGGCGGAGCAATCATGACTTACGCCGAAATCGAGACCACTCTGCCCCCGGTTGCCGATCCCGCCCTCCTCGGTCTCCTCGAATCCAACCGCGTGGCCATCATCGCCTCCGGCAAAGGCGATTCCCTGCTCACCACCGCCATGGTCTACCTGCTGCCCTGGCTTCTGCTGATGGGCTTTCTCGTCTATGCGGGCAGGAAGATGCAGGGAGGCATGGGAGGCGGGGGCAGGGGAAACGTCTTCAGCGTGGGCAAATCCAAGGCCAAGCTCTACACCAAATCCAGCAGCGATGTGACTTTCAAGGACGTGGCGGGCCTCACGAACGCCAAGGCCGAATTCGTGGAGATCATCGATTTTCTCAAGGACCCCGCCAAGTACCTGGCCCTCGGGGCCAAACTGCCCAAGGGCGTCCTCCTGGCTGGCCCTCCCGGTGTGGGCAAGACGCTGATTGCGCGGGCGACGGCCGGGGAGGCCGGTGTGCCTTTTTTCAGCATCAGCGGTTCGGAATTCATCGAGATCTTTGTCGGAGTGGGGGCTTCGCGGGTTCGGGACCTGTTTGAAAATGCCAAGAAAGATTCCCCCGCGATCATCTTCATCGACGAACTGGATTCTATCGGACGCGCGCGCAGTGTGGGGGTCGGCGGCGGACACGAGGAGCGCGAGCAGACTCTGAACCAGATCCTGGCGGAAATGGACGGTTTTTCGCCCCAGGAATCGGTGATCGTCATGGCGGCCACCAACCGTCCGGATATACTCGATCCGGCGCTGGTGCGGCCCGGCCGGTTCGACAGGCAGGTCAACCTGGATTTGCCCCAAAAGAATGCGCGCCACTCGATCCTGAAACTTCATGTGCGGGAGGTCCCTCTTACGGACGACGTGGACCTTGAATCCCTCGCAAAGAGGACCGTCGGCTTTTCGGGCGCGGAGTTGAAAAACCTGATCAACGAAGCCGCACTTCTCGCCGCGCGCAAGGGGAAGCTGAAAGTGGATTCCGAGGACCTGGACCAGGGCATGGACAAGATCATCATGGGCCTGGAGAGGGAAGATCTCGTCAACGACGAGGAAAAGCGTGCCATAGCCTATCACGAGGCGGGGCATGCCCTCATGGCGAAGCTGCTTCCCGGGGCGGACCCGCTGAAGAGGGTGTCCATCATTCCCAGGGGGAGTTCCCTCGGGGCCACGGAGCAGTTGCCGAATGAAGACCGCCACAACCTGAGCCGGGATTACCTGCTCAAGCGCATCGCCATCATACTGGGCGGGCGGGTTGCCGAAAAACTGGTCTACAACGACATCACCACGGGGGCCGGAGACGATTTGAAGAAGGCAACCCAGCTGGCCCGCCGCATGGTGTGCCAGTGGGGGATGAGCGATGCGCTGGGCCCGATCACCTTCCCCAAGGGGGAGCAGGATCGCTATCTTGGTCGCGAAGTCGCCGACGTGAAGGATTTCAGCGAGAATACGGCGCGGTTGATTGACGACGAGATCCTGGGGGTTCTCCGAGGCATGGAAAAGCGGGCAGAGGAAATCCTCAAATCCCATCGGGACAAGCTGGACATCCTGGCCAACGCTCTCCTGGAGCAGGAAGTGCTGATGAACGACGAAGTAGACCGCCTGCTCGGGCCGATGACACCTCCGAGCGCCGAAGCCGGGCGGGAGGGGGACCGAAGAGCTGCCGGGGATGCCGCCTGAGGCCGGCGGGTACTGCATGCCCTTGCGTTTTTGTCCGGTACGATGAACCGTGGGCGGGACCGGGCTCCGTTCCCCGTGCCGTATACACATTCTCGAAAGATAGCAGGGGATTGGCGATCCGCCTGGTTTCGGTAACCTCGACCGGGAGAAAGCGGGGGCTTTCGCGGCGGAAATACAGTGCTAAAGGGAGGATCGCGCTCGCCTCGGGAGGGAGAGCATTTCCAGGGCGCGCAGCAGTTGTGCGTCCTTGCTTGCCCGTAGCTGCTCCGCAGTCATTCCCCGTCCGGTTCTCGGATTCACCAGCTCTATTTCGGGGTCGAGGGCGACCGTCACGTCCGGTGCGATCCCTTTGTGCCATATGGTGTGGCCTTTGGGCGTCAGCCACTGCTCGATGGCCAGCAGCAACGCCGAACCGTCGGAGAGCAGGAACTCCTTGAGCACCGTTCCTGTGCCGAAAGTGGTTTCCCCGACCAGCCGTGCCCTGCCTGCGTCCTGCAGGGCGCCCGCCACGATTTCCGCCCCGCTCGCCGTTCCCTTATTGACCAGTACGACCATCGGAACAGCGGCTGCCAGGCCTCCCGGTTCGACCGGAACGGGAGTGATCCTGCCCTCCGCGTCCTTTTCCTGAAGCACGGTTCCGGAGTTCAGGAACTGGCTTGCAGTGCTGATCGCCTCGTTCAGCAGGCCCCCGGAGTTGTTGCGCAGATCCAGGATGATTCCTTCGATGTTCTCCCGTTGGATGGCGAGGAGGGCTTTCTTGAGATCCTCCGCGACGCCCTGGCTGAACGCCGATACGCGGACCTGCGCGGCGGAGGTGCCGGGCAGGCGCTGCCATGTGGCGTTGTGAATGGGAATGGATGCGCGCAGGATCGTGACGTCCCGGGTCTGGCCGGAATTCGGGCTCAATATGGTGAGGGTCACCGGGGTGCCTTCCTTCCCGGTGATCCTGGCGACTACCTTTTCCAGGCTCAGATTGGCGATGTCCCGGCCGTCCACCTTGAGGATGATGTCTCCGGGATGCAGGCCGGCCTTCTGAGCGGGCGAGTTATCCAGCGGGGCGACGATCACGACGTGCCCCTCCTTCATCTGGACCTCTGCGCCGATGCCCTTGAAGTGATCGCGCGACAGGTCCTGGAGCGAACGGACCATGTCCGGTGTGAGAAAGCTGCTGTGGCCGGTGTCTCCCAGGGATTCCACCATGCCGGATATGGCCCCGTAGGTGAGCCTGGTCGGAACGATCGCCGAACGGTCCGCGTAGGACCGGGAGATGGTGTTCCATGCTTCCGCGATCAGGCGGAAGTTTTGCTCGGCGGCGGAGGGGATGTTGTCCAGGGGGACGAACGTCGCCACAACCTGCCGGTCCAGGATGACCCCGCAGGCCATGCCGACAACGAGCACCAGGGTCAGGTTCAGGCAACTGCGGAGAATCTTCAGCAAACCATCCGGCTTTTTCATGCATTCTCTTTCATCGTTTCCCGGAGTGGAACGGGAGTCCATCCATCTTGCCGTCGCATAACCGGAGCGCCCTGCCCCGGTGACGATGTCGCGAAGCTTCCCACCGGGCCCCTGGAAGGCGGCCCGAGTCTCTCTCCTGCTTTGCCTAAGGCTAAAGATAAAGTAGGGGAAGGGAATGGGCAAGCAGCAGCGGGCGGAAAATCGGCTCTTCCCGGTACTGCCCTTCCGACAGCGGCATTGTCGAGGGGGCACCCCCGCTAAATCGGCCCGGGAGGCGCTTTTTGCTTGACGACCGGGGTGGTTTTGCTATTATGCTGGCGTTATTTCGTAAACTGTTGAAATTTCAGTAATTTTTGTAATGTACGTGAAAGGCTAAGGTGTTCATGTTGTTCGATCGGGAAGCCGGTTCGTTGGTCTTTGAATTTACGTTGCGTTTCAGGGCTTACGGGGAAATTCAATACAGCACACCACTGCTCATCCAGGCGGATGAACCCGAAGAGGCCGAGGAAAAAGTTCTGGAGCACTTGGAGAGCCTGGATCTGGGTATCGATTTCCAAATCGTCGAGATAAGTGATCCCTACCCTGCCGAGGACTACCAGCGTCAGACGGAGGAGGAAGAACGACAGGTCCCGCCGCTGCTGGAAGAGTTCGACGAAGAAGAGATGCGCGACTTCCTGGACATCTGAGCGTTTGTGCGGGACGGATCTTTTCGATCCGCCCCGCAGCGGTTTCCTACATCGGTATGTACTTCAAGACCTGCTTGTTTACGCTCCGGTAGATGTCTTCGTCCGTTCCGTAAATTTCCACGATGCATCGATGGTCGATGAGCTTCTCGATGATGTAGGCCGTGACGTACAGGCTGACGAAATGGGGCCGCGGAACGAGATTCCGGATGTTCGCGGTCTGGAACTGCACCTCGAATTCTTCCGCCGAGAGAAGGGCTTCGAGGCTGAAGCGGAGCTGGTCTTCGAGGTCGTCCTTGCTCGTCGTGTCGATCAGCCTTTCTTCGATCAGCTTGATGGCGATCATGCTGCACAGATCGTCCATATGTTCGCGCAGCAGGTTCAGCGCGTTCGCACGCTGTGATTCCTTCTGGTGGTCCAGCTTGGATATGACAGCGGATTCTCTTACATTCGGCCGGTATTCTCTTGCCACCGTTATTCCCCTTTTTTCATAAATCTTAGCCAATACAAAACAGGCCGGCCATGGAACGGTCGCCTGGCGGTTGAAAAGGACCGCGGATTTAACGGTCTTTCGCGTTGAATCGCTGATTGATCAACCCGGCCATATACCCTGCTCCAAAACCATTGTCTATGTTTACAACGGCAATCCCCGGCGAGCAGGTGTTCAGCATGCCCAGCAGGGCGGCGACGCCCCCGAAGCTTGCCCCATACCCGACGCTCGTAGGGACCGCAATGACGGGACGTTCCACCAGGCCCGCCACCACGCTCGGCAGCGCCCCCTCCATACCGGCCACGACGATATAAACGGTAGCCTTCTGGAGTTCGTCCATGATGTCCAGCAGCCGGTGAAGGCCTGCCACGCCCACGTCGAAGAAACGTCGTACCCTGTTGCCCATGAACTCCGCCGTGATGGCGGCTTCCTCGGCGACTTGCACGTCGGAGGAGCCTGCACAGAGAACGTGCACGGTCCCCTCGGAAAGCGAATCGCGCGGAGACTGTTCGATCGTCATGATCCTGGCCGTCGGGTTGTAGGTCATCTCCCCGATCTCTGCAAGGACGCTTTCCGCCTTTTCCGCATCTACCCGGGTGATGAGAATATTCGTCCCGAAAGCCTGCATGGCGCGTATGATGCCGACGATCTGCTCCGCGCTCTTCCCTTCCCCGTAGATCACTTCGGGAAAGCCGCGGCGCAGGCGGCGGTGGTGGTCCACTCTTGCGTACGAAAGGTCCTCGTACGGAAGCTTTTTGAGATAAGCCAGGACTTCCGAGAGTTCTTTCCTGCCCTGCTTATAATCCTCCAGATAACGCTCTAGTTTCTGCATGGTGAACGGTCTGACAGCCTCTTATTTGTTTTCCGAAAGCGCGGCCAGGATAATCTCCACCTGTTTCTCCGTGACCCCGCCGAGCTTCTTCAGTGCCTCCAGCGCACACTCGCCGTGACGTTCGAGTTCGGGAAGGCGTTGAAGCCAATGCCGCCACTGCTGCAGGAGGTCGTCCGCATCCCGGACCGGGAAGCCTCCCTGCATGGCGTGCAGGATATTATGCTCGTGGAGCACTTTCTGCAAGTGGGGACCGTAGAAAACTGCCTTTCCCCACGCCGCCGGCTCCATGATGTTGTGTCCCCCGATCGGTTCCAGCGTTCCCCCGCAGAAGACCAGGTCCCCCAGCGAATACAGCTCGAAGAGTATTCCGATGCGGTCCACCAGTACGACCCGTTCCCGCCTCTCCTCCATGCCCTGCTCGATCCGGGTGATCCGCTGAAAGGGAATGCCTCGGTGTTCCAGCCATGAAGCCATTTCGGCTATGCGGTCGAGATGTCTCGGAACGAAAATGCCGATAAGAGAGGAATTCACCCGGCCGAGTTCCCCGAAGATTTTCATCAGGGTGGTGCACTCGGAGCGGCGCAAACTGCCGCCTACCAGGACGTGCTGCCCGGGTGCGATCCGCAGGACGCTGCGCCAGCGCAGGGCCGTTTCGGGTCGCGCCCTGGCCGGAAGTGAATCGGTTTTCGAGCTTCCGAGGATGAGCGTGCGTTCCGGGGGGACCCCCAGGCTGAGGACGTTTCGCAGGTCGTCTTCGGAGTGCATCGCGAGCCTGCTGAAATGATCGAAAACCGGCCGAAACACCGCTGCGAGCAGGCGATAGTGCCTGGCAGACCGGTCCGAAAGCCGCCCGTTCAGGAGCACGGCGGGTACCCCGCGACGCCTCAGGGAATGGAAAAGATTCGGCCAGAATTCGCTTTCGAACGCCACGTAGAGGTCCGGCCTGATGTAGTCGAACGCCCTGTCGAGGACCCGGGTGAGATCGACGGGAAAGGGGAGAACATGGACCCAGGAAGGGAGTTGATCGAGGGCGTAGCGAAACCCCTGCGGAGTTCCCACGGTAAGGAAGATATGGGAATCCGGCAATCGTTCCTTCAATGTGCGGAGTGTGGCGACGGTCCCGTTCACCTCTCCCACGGAGGCGGCATGGAACCAGATGCGCCGCCCGCCGCCCGCCGGGGGACTCGTTTCGTATCGGCCCATGCGACCGTTACGGAACACGGAATCTTTTCCGGCTTTGGACAATACGACCGGGAGCGCAAGATGACCTGCGGCGTTGAAGAGGAGTTCGGTAAACAGTTCGCGTGTCTCCACCGGGTTTCTCCCGTTGTCTTTACCGGCCTGCGGGGCGGAGAGCGCAGGGTCAGGGAGTTTTGAAGAGTACGGGCAGAATGCCCGCGTCGTGCAGCCGTTCAATCACCTCGAGCAGGGCGAACACCAGAATGATGAACGCCGTGTCGACAAAGGATTTGCGAAAAGCCCGAGCGTTGACGACGTAGGTGTCGGGTTCATGGAAGAGCGCCAGCCTGGGAATGAACCTGGGTGTCTGTTCCTCGTACCGGGCGAAGTCCTGCCCGTGCTTCCCGAGGAGATAATCCTCTTCGCCCCTGACCACCCGGGGGTAGTAGAGGAGAAACGCAAGGACCAGAATGGCGAGGACGACGAACCGTTCCGACGAGAACCCGATGCCCACGGCCCCGATGAAGCTGAACACGTAGAGCGGGTTCCTGACGATCGAATAAGGCCCGTCGGTGATCAGTCTTCCCTGCTTGTACCCGGCTATGTACATGGATGCCCACAACCGGCCGAAGGCGCTCACGACGACCAGGAAGAGTCCAATGGCTTCGAACGCGGTGTCCGCGAAACCTTCGTCGGTCCAGTAGTGATCGGAGAAGATGAGAAGAAAGAAGACGATTCCCGCCAGGATCCTCGTCGTGATGATCCGGGATCCGTAGATGGTATCGACAGCTCTTGACATGACGGACATCTGAGAAGTACTCCCGGAGGACTGAACACATTCCGCTCGCCGGGCTCGGACCGCCCGCGGGCGGAATGGGGAAACCCGGATCGCATATCGTCCCGGCTATACGGACCGGGATCTTCTTCATGGAATACCGGCCCATACAAAACGGGCAGACCGGCTGCGGTCTGCCGAAACCCGAACGCAACAAAACATTATACCCAAAATATGGCCGTTCCCCAAACGAGAATACAGCCTTTGCCTTATTTTGCGGGAATTTTTTCTATCCTATGGTAACGATCAATGAAAACCTCACATTCCCCTTGAAAGCCGGGTGACCCCTCCTCCATCCCGACTTTCGCCGCCCGCCTTACGACCTGCGTTTTCAGAGGGGCGGCCGGCTGGAGCGCGAAAGCGTTCGCCGAAAGTCCCTCTCGAAAACGAGGCGCTTTTTTCCCGGCAAGAGACCGGAACTTGCCGTTTCTGCGGTCGTGTCCGGTCCCCGGGTGAATCCATGGATGCCGGTCCCCCGCGATCTCGCAGGGTGGGCACGACTTCATCGTGCCCACCCTGCGGAAGGCAACAGGGATTGGCACCGTTGATTCAACAGTATTGCCTAGGGGGGCAGGGGGCATTGAAGTCCCGAATACTCAAGAGCCAGCGTCCCTCTCTGGTTCCCCTTGAGGGAACCGGAAGTCCCTGGCACGACGGTCGGCGGCCCTGCGCTCCCCCTTGGGCCGGAAGTCTTTGCGGGCCGGTGGGAAACCGGGTCAGGAGCACGAACACCCGCAGTCGCAGGGCGATTCCGTGGGCTGGTCGTTGATTTCCACCACTTCCACGTCGAAGGTGAGATCTTTTCCCGCCAGTGGATGGTTCAGGTCGAGGAGGACGCTTTCCTGGTCGATGCTCTTCACCGTTGCGGGAAACTGCCCGTGTTCTTCGCTTTCCAGTATGATCACGTCGCCGATGTCCGGCTTGAAATCTTCGGGGAAGTCCGAGCGCCGGAAGTTCTGCTCCAGGTTGTCGTCCCGTTCTCCGTAGGCGTCGGAAGCATCCAGCTTAAAGGTCTTCTTGTCGTTGATCCCCATTTCCAGGAGGGCGCTTTCGAAGCCGGGAATGACTTCGCTATTGCCCACATGCACCTCCAGGGGTTTGCATCCGCTGCTGGAATCGAAGACCTCGCCGTCGTCGAACCTGCCCGTATAATGCACCTTCACGTAATCGCCGCTCTTTACCTTTCTCATCATCTTCTCCTTATGGGTACCGCTCCACGTTGTGAGTTACTTGAACATTGCCGGAACGAGAAGGTGCCGCGCACGGATTCCGTGGAACGGGGTCAATGCCGCTCATCAACAATGCCAAGTGGTTATTGAGATGAAGGTATGAAATGTGGCGGGGTAAGTCAAGCAATCCTTCCCCGTTCGCGAGCATGTCCGCGTGGAATGCCCGAATGCGGCGGATGTTCCGGGTTCTCATTGCCCCGCGGCGGGTGGTGATTATATTGCACCCAGTTGAGCGCAAGCTTTCCACAGGTTACCAATCGTTCCTCCCCACCCGGAGAACTGGCATGCGTACGGTCTATGCCGTTTCAGGCGGAGTGAGCGAATTCAGCAAGGCACGTCCCGACAGGACGTTCCAGGCCATTGTCAAGGAGGCCTGCGATGCGGTGATCCTGGATATCGGCCTGGATTTCGGAAAGTTCACCGAACTGGCCGACGGGTTGGTGGCCAGTTATTTCAGCGATCATTTCACCCGGCAGTTGATGGCCGGCATCATGGCCCAGGACTACCCGGGGCTTTGCCCGAAACCGGGACACAGGGTCGAAGGCGGCGGAGCCACCGGGGGCATCTGCTTCCATGAAGCCTGGAAGTCGGTCGCGAGCGGCCACATGGACGTCTGCGTCGCTTACGGATTCGAAACCATGAGCCACGTCGAAACGTGGAAGGGCAACGAATTCATCGTCCTCGCCTCCGACGTGAGCTTCGACTACTCTGTGGGCGGATTCTACTTCGGCCGAAGATGGCCTGGCGCGCCTCCTGGGCGTGGACCCGGATGAGGCGGACATCGGCTGGATCGGCATGAAGGTCCGGGCGAAGTACCTGCGCCACAGCAAGCTCAAACCCACGGACATCTATTTCGTTCCTGCCTGACGGGAAGGTCTTCCGTTCCCGTTTCAAGGAAAGACTCTTATGATAAATTCACACTTCGAGCGGTTGCACCCGGAACTCGACGTCACGTTCCTCAAACCGGAAAAACGGGTCGGGCTCGTGGTGGTCCTGACCGGCTACGGCAAGGGCAAGACGTCGTCCGCGGTCGGCATGGTCGTGCGCGCCTGCGGACACGGCATGAAAGTCTGCATGATCCAGTTCATGAAAGGGGACATCTATACGGGGGAATGGGACGGGATCAGGAAGATGCGGTGCGACGTGGAGTTGATCCCTGCCGGAATGGGATTCTGCGGCATTCTCGGCAATCCCTTTTCCCACGCGCAGCACCGCGAGGCGGCCCAGCGGGCGCTTCGCATGGCTAAGGAGAAGCTCGAATCGGGGAGGTACGATCTCATCGTCCTGGACGAGATCAATAATGCGCTCAATCTGAAGCTCGTGGACCTGGAGCAGGTCCTGGACATCGTGAGGAGCAGGACTCCGCTCACGCACCTCGTCCTGACCGGCCGGGACGCCCATCCCGACGTCGTCGAGATTGCGGACACCGTGAGCGAAGTCAGGGAAGTCAAGCACGCCTACCGCAAAAAGATAGAACCCCAGCCGGGGATAGATTTCTAGGCGGAGGAATGTCTGTCGCCCGAGTCTGCGCCGGGCGCGTTCCGTACCCCCGCGGTTTTCCGCCCGCCCGGGGTCCCGTGGCTTTCTTTTCGCGGCGGGAACGCCGGCCCGGCGTCATCTGCCCGCATCCGGGGCCTGGGGGATTTCGTTCAGCGCCTGGTCCAGGTCCTTCCGGAGGTCTTCGAAATCCTCGCAGCCCACGGCCAGTCTCACGAGTTCGTCCAAAATGCCGGCCTTCTCCCGCTCTTCGCGTGAAATGGAAGCATGGGTCATGGAAGCCGGGTGCTCGATCAGCGTTTCCACTCCGCCCAGGGAGACGGCCAGGGTGATCAGTTCCACGGAGTTCATGAGCGTGACGCCGCCTTCCAGCCCGTTTTTTACGCCAAAGCAGATCATCGCCCCGAATCCGTCCATCTGCCTTTTGGCAATCTCGTACTGCGGGTGGTCGGGCAGGCCGGGATAGCGCACCCAGGTCACCTTGGGATGCCCGCTGAGAAATGCCGCGAGCTTCATGGCGTTTTCCTGGGCCTTTTCCAGGCGAAGGGGCAGGGTGCGGACGCCTCGGAGAATGAGCCATGCCTGGTGCGGGTCCATTGTTCCCCCATAGAGGTTCAGGGCCTTTCGGATCTTCTGGTGCAGTTCCGGGCCGTTCAGGACGATGGCTCCGCCGACGACGTCGCTGTGTCCGTTGACGAACTTGGTGAGGCTGTGCACGATCACGTCGGCGCCGTGCTCGAACGGCCTCTGCAGGTAGGGGCTTGCGAAGGTGTTGTCCACCACGACCTTTGCCCCGGCCCCGCGGGCGATTTCGGAAACGGCCCGCAGATCGGTGAGCTTCATGGTGGGGTTGGTCGGCGTTTCGATGAACACCAGCCGTGTTTCGGGGCGGATGGCTTTCCGGACGTTTTCGACGTTCGAGGTGTCCACGAAGGTGGAGCGCACCCCGTAGCGTGCCAGTTCGTTTTCGATCAGCACCCGCGTCGAACCGTAGAGGGAATCGGTCGAGACGACATGCGCGCCCTGTTCCAGCAGGGCGAGGAGGGCGGTGCTGACGGCGGCCATTCCCGTGGCGGTGGCCATGGCGGAGTAGCCGTTTTCGAGGATGACCAGGTTTTCCTCGAGGGCGTTGACCGTGGGGTTGTTCATCCTCGAATAGATGTACCCGCTGCTTTTGCCGGCGAAGCGGGCGGCGCCCTCGGCGGCGTTCGGGAAAGCAAAGGTCGAACTCTGGAAAATGGGGACGGAGACCTCTCCGTAAACCGTATTGTCCAGGCCTCCCCCGTGAATGGCCCTGGTCGCCTTGCCCAGGGCGCATGGTTTGTTCCTTGCTTTCATGGAACCGCTCCTTTTTATGATCGGGAGAGGGCACTGGGACGCCGGCCCTCCCGGAACCGTGACTCCGCTCCGGGCTTCCTGTCCGCACAGACCTGCGAACAGGGCTATTGAAATGGATGTAAGAACCAATGAGGGCATGTCAATACCGCCTCCCGCCGGGCCCGGCCGGATGCTTGACAATCCCGCCCCATGCGCGTATCTAGTTTGGGCATGCAAATATCCGTATTCTACATATAATGCAGGCTGCAACCACCAGAGACATAACGAAAGCGTTCCGATGAATGAAAATGCCGATACGTTCCGCAAGTCATGGCCGGACCGGGCTGCTCTTTTACTGTGTGCCGCCGGGTGTCTCCTTGCCGCCGCGGGCTGCGTGCCCATGAAGCAGGCCCGCGTGGCCGCCGTCGCACTCACCATGCAGGACGTCGCCCGCGCCGCGGCGAAGCAGTCCGATGTCACGGTCGTCCGCGAGGGAACTCCCGCCTACCTGATGCTCCTGGACGGGCTGCTCGAATCCTATCCGAAGAACGCGGACCTCCTGATGGCCGCATGCCAGGCCTACAGTTCCTATGCCTCCTCCTTCGTCGGGGATGACGATCCCGCCACGGCCGTCGCCCTCTACCTCAAGGCGAGCCGCTACGGGTTCGAAGCGCTTTCGAAGCAGGGGGATTTCCGGAAAGCCGCGTCGTCGGGACGGGAGGAGTTCACGAAATTCCTCGAAAGATACAGCGCCAGGGACGTTCCGAATCTTTTCTGGACGACG
>JAJFUA010000176.1 GCA_021372635.1 Desulfobacteraceae bacterium
CGCCGACGCGATCGTCTCACCTCTGCGGTTCAGAACAGGGTAATGCACCAGGGCCACATAAAGAGGGACCTTCCGCAACTTCCATTCTCCCGGATCTCTTTTCGCAATCCTCCTCCGCCGCGCGGAGAAGCTTCCTGTCCAGAGGACTCAGGTCGAGCCGGGCGAAAAGATCCGGCCTCCGCTTCTTCGTCCTCAGCAGCGCCTGGCCGCGGCGCCATTGCTGAATGGCCTCGTGGTGCCCCGACAACAGTATTTCCGGCACCCCGTGGCCCTCGAATTCCTGCGGCCGGGTGTACTGCGGGCCCTCGAGCACCGGTTCCGCGAAGGACTCGCTTTCCGCCGACGCGGCATTTCCCAGCACGCCCGGAATGAGCCGGGTGACGGCATCGATCACGATCATCGCCGCCAGCTCCCCGCCGGTCAGGACATAATCCCCGATAGAGATTTCGTCGTCCGCATGGTAGGCGGCCACCCGCTCGTCCACCCCTTCGTAGCGGCCGCAGATCAGGGCCACCCGCGGCAGGCGGCTCAACTCCCAGGCAAGTTCCTGGTTGAACAGCCGTCCCTGAGGACTCATGAGCAGCACCCGGGGCCGCGGACCTTCCCCGGCGGCCGCTTCCAGGCAGCGAACGATGGGCTCCGGCTTCATGACCATGCCTTCACCGCCTCCAAAGGGGCGGTCGTCGGTCACCTGATGTTTGTCGAAGGCATAATCCCTGATGTTGTGGATCCGGACCTCGACATACCCCCGCTGCCGCGCCTTTCCCAGGATGCTTTCATTCAGCGGAGAATCGAACATTCCCGGGAACAGGGTCAGAATATCAAAAACCATCGATCAGGCCTTCCGGTGGATCGATGATCATCCGTCCGTTTTCCAGGTCGACCTGGACAATGATGCCTTCCACGGCCGGAATCAGCACTTCCCGACCGTCGCGCTCCACGGCATAGACGTCGTTTCCGCCCGCTTCGAGGATGCCCCTGAGCACCCCCACCGGCTCTCCGCTCTTCGTTTCGACATCCAGCCCGATGAGCTGGTAGTGGTAATACTCCCCCTCCCCGGCAGGAGGCAGCATTCCTTCGGCAACCAGCACTTCGGCGCCGGCCAGGGCTTCAGCCGCTTCCATGGAGGTCGATTCCTCCAGGCGGCCGATCCACAGGCGGCCCTGCGGCCTCAGGTCCGCCACCGTCATGGCGACCGTTCCCGCCGCCGAACGCACGTATAGGGTATCCCCCGCCGACAGCACAGACAGAGTTTCTCCGTAAGGGAAAATCTTCAGGAGACCTCGCACCCCGTGCGGCCGCGTAATTCTGCCCACAGGAATGAGGCGGGGTTCTTTCATGGTCTTATTCAATAATCTCCAAAACGGCCCGTTTCCGCAGCTTGGTGGAAGCTGCGCTGAGTATCGTGCGCATCGCACGAGCGGTACGCCCCTGCTTGCCGATGACCTTTCCCAGGTCCTCCTTGGCGACTCGCAATTCGATCACGGAAGTCTGTTCACCCTCGATCTCAGAGACTTTCACCTTTTCGGGATTGTCCACCAAAGCCCGTGCCATGAATTCGACAAGTTCTTTCAACATGCTGACCTCCGGATTGTTTCTGCGCCGCACGGACTCCCCGATCAGGAAGCCACACTCACCGCCTGAGCCCCATGCTTGCGAATCAAAGCGCACACCGTTTCACTAGGTTTCGCACCCTGCTGCAGCCAGTACTGAAGCCGCTCGGTATTGATAGTGACTTCGGCCGTCTCGGGCAGCGGATTGTACGTCCCGATGTGTTCGATGAAACGGCCGTCCCGGGGCGCCTCCGAAGAAGTCACCACGAT
>JAJFUA010000189.1 GCA_021372635.1 Desulfobacteraceae bacterium
GTGGATTTCCCCCACCGTGGCGACCATGTTCCCGCCCATGCGCTCCGGAAGCCGGTTGACTTTGAGGATCATCTCGGCGGCCGCAACCAGGGCGTCGTGGCGTCCCTCCATGGGGGTGGGCCCCACCTGGTTGGCTTCGCCGGTAATGTAGATGTCGTACCAGTGCACGCAGAGGATACCCTTGGGCGCTCCGATGGTTTTCTGTCTGCGTTCCAGTTCCGGTCCCTGCTCGATGTGCAGTTCGAAGTAGCAGTGCGCAGGAAATTTGCGACACGGCCCCGTTCCCTTGTAGCCGATGCGCGCCAGTTCGCTTTCCATCCGTTTGCCCGCAATGTCCGTGCGGCTGTAGGCCCATTCGAGGGTATGGTCGCCGGCCCACACCCCGGAACCCATCATGGCGGGGGGAAAGCGCGACCCCTCCTCGTTTGTCCAGTCGACGATCACCAGCGGGCGTTCCGTCCGGATTCTGTTTTCATGCAGGGTCCGCATGACCTCCAGCGCACCCATGACACCCAGGATGCCGTCGAAGCGGCCCCCCTTGGGCTGGGAGTCGATGTGCGATCCGGCCATCACCGGGGGGAGTTCATTGCTTCTGCCGGGCATTCGGCCGAAAATGTTTCCCATCTGATCGACGGTGACATCGCATTCGATCTCTTTTAGCCATTTCACGAACAGGTCTCTGGCCTGCCTGTCCTCGTCGCTCAGCGTCAGGCGCTGGACGCCGCCTCCGGGGGTACCCCCGATTTCCGCCATCCGCTCCAGGGTGGATTGCAGCCGTTTGCCGTTCACGCGCAGTTCTGTGTAGTCCATCTCGTCTCATTCCTTCGATTTTTCGCCGCGAAAGGGCATTTCCCGTTTGCTTCCGCGGCAGAGTTGCAGAGGTCCCCCCGATCAGAAAGCGGACCATCGGGTTCCATGCTGTGATGTGCTCCTGCGAGTTTTCAGGAATATGAACCGCTTTCGGCTTCGTTATGACACATTTCCCTCGATCGATGAACATCATCTGCGAAGGGAAGCACAAATAAAAAAACAATCATCGCAAGGAGGCTCTGGTATATAATGGATTTAACTCATAGCACTCCAGCGGGTGGGATTACTTAAAGATTCTGGGAAATCAAACATAATGGGACGGGCTCGGGGAGCCTGCCGCCATCACGGGCGGGTTCGGTCCGTGCCGTTGTTTCGGGGCGAAGCGAGGGACGACCGTTTTTGATCCCGGATATTTTCTGAACGCTGCCATCCGGGAAAATGGAACAACCGGTCGAGACTGGATGCAATCGCTTGTCCAGTGTGGACAGGCAGGAGGGAAGTCGGCTGATTCCGTCGCAAGTGTGCGTTCAGAAGACGGGGATCCGGGCACGCGGGGAACCTTTTTCCAAGGGGGGGAGCATGGAGGGCGACAAGAAGAGTACGAATCTCATTGAGATCAGGAAAAAGGATGCGCAGCCCTCCAAGTCTGCCAATCCGACGAAGAGAGGGTATATTCTGCGCAAGGATGAAGCTCAGAAAATCTGGTTCCAGAAGACGCTCTCGAGTCGTCAGGAGGTGCTGGTCGAATGCATGGCCGGCGAAATATACCGTTACCTGATAGGCCCGTCCCAGCCTAAGATCAGAACGGCGGGCCTGAATGTGATCCTGTCCGAGTCAGTGAATTACAGGTCTTTTCGCGAGATACTCGGGGGCGAGAAGAAGCATCCGGAGTATCGAAACTATGCCAGGGACTACAAGAACACGTTCATCCTGGACGCAAACATCGACGGGTTCGTCAGGGTGCTCTTTTCGTCGATTTTCCTGGAAGAAAACGATCTTTCGGACCAGAACTACGGCCTCACGATCGTGTCGCCTCCCGATACGACGCCCGAACGTTACGGTGAGTTCATCAAAATCGATCACGGGCAGTCCCTGAACTCCATGCGCATCAACGACAAGAGTTTTATCACAAAGCCTTTTTACGCCACTGCCGAGATCAAGCGCTACGAGCCCGAACCCGGCGCCGTCAGCGCGGTCGACGGGGTAGACTCGCGCGCCGACAAGAAAGAGAGGCATACGATCTGGTTTACGCGGAGGAAATACAATATCACCCCCGTCTTCCTGGATCGCATCCTGGACGATTTCCTGCATGGGTACATCAACGAACGGTATATCTGGGCGATGGAATTCCAGCCGAGCGCGCTGCCGCTCTATGACGGCAGGCTTCTCAGCTTCTTCAGGGACATCCCCGAGTCCGAGAGGTTCGAGAAATTCGAGAAGGCCAAGCTCAAGGCCATTGCCAAGATCGTTTTCACGAAGGACGATCTGTACAGCGGGATCGGCTCGCTCGCTTCCCACCAGGACCCGGCGTATGCGCAGAAGCGCACGCAGATCCTCAGCAAGGTCCTCGCGAACAAGGAGTCCCTCTTCGCGGCGATAAGGACAAACCTCGATTTCTGTTATTATTGCCATTTGCACCAGCAGGAGATCATCGACGACATAAATTCCTCCTATCAAAGGATGATCCACAGCAGGAAAGGCGAGGAGAGCGATCGATACTACGAGGCGCTGGTCCGGATCGGTCAGCCGCACGATGCTGCCAGGCTGAGGGAGATTGCATCGGTGGGGCAGTACTTCACGGGCGAAATCCGAAATGATATCACGGTGGCAATCCAGCAGATACGCGATATCATCGCAACGCACAACTGGAAGATCAGGGGCGCGGGAGGGCACGAAATCAAAATAACCGAGAAGCAGCGAAAGGTGCTTCCTGAAAATGCCTATGAGATGGCCAGGTCGCTGATACGCTACCGGTTTTCACCGGAAATGAGGACCAACCGGACCATCGGGGAACTTGCCTGGCTCTCCCATGTCGCGGATTCGAAGAGAAGCGTATGGCGCTCCACCGAGACCGAGCAGGGGTACGGGAGTATCCGTGGGAAGCTGGAAAGCCTTTCCCAGAGAACCCCGGCAATCCGGTTCATCAGAGACCAGTATGGGCAGCCGAACTCCGAACCCTTCCTGGATTATTTCAAGCTCGCGCAACAGTTCAAGGCCGCAATGAGCCGCAGCGTCCAGCCGATGTTCCATTGAGCGGCATTCTGGACGGGGGGCTGCGGCGAAGCGGGATCCCCCCGGTATGCGGCGCGACCAGCGGGCTTTTCAACGCCGGCTACTCCACTCCTCTCCAGTCGTCTCCCGGAGGGGCTTCCATGTACTGGCGGCAGCGTGAGAGGTACAGACTGACGGGAGCATCCTGGGGATTCTTGGACGAAAGGCCGCTGAAAATGGCGAAGGCGCTGTCCCACTGCCTTGCGAGGTAAGCTTCGACTCCCTTCGTAAATTCCCGGCAGACCGCGGCCTTCTCATCCGCGTCGCGATCGGTTTTCCTTCCCACCAGTTCGTATATGGTCGTTTCCTCGCTCCTGCCTCTCAAGGCGGCTCTGCCGACCAGTCTGAAGAGGAATTCACCCGAAGCCGATTCGTAGGTGCTGCGACTCACGATGATCTGGGTGCCGTATACCTTGTTGGCCCCTTCGAGCCGGCTGGCCAGGTTGACGTTGTCGCCCATGACGGTGTAGTTCATCCGCTCGCTCGACCCGACGTTCCCGACCAGGGTTTCGCCCGTGCTGATGCCGATCCTCGTGATGAAGGGGGATTTGCCTTCTTTGAGCCATTTCCCATTGAGTTCCGCGATCCTCTCGCGACAGGCAAGCCCAGCACTACAGGCATGGATCGCATGATGCTCGTCTTTGATGGGAGCTCCCCAGAAAGCCAGTATGCCGTCTCCGATGTACTTGTCGACCGTTCCTTGGTTGTCGCTCAGTATGTTCGTGAGTTCATCGAAATATTCGGAAAGCTGGAGGATCAGATCTTCGGCGTTCGTGATTTCTGCGATCGAGGTAAAGCCGCGGATATCGGAAAACATTACGGTGAGTTCTTCCTTCTGGCCGCCGAGACGGGCTTCCTTGCCCGTCTTGATCAACTGGCGCACCAGTTCCGCGGGCACGTACCTCTTGAAGGCATGAAGTCCTGTTTTCATTGCCGAAATGGCGCTGCTCATCAGTTGGATTTCTTTGATATGGGATGATATGCTGCCCTTGTCGTCCAGGTGAAAATCCTTGATCCTTTTGGTTTCTTCGGCCAGAAGCCTGATGGGGCGGCTGATGCTCCGGGCAATCAAGACTGCGACGATCATGGCAATCGCCAGCAATGCGGCGCAGATAAGAAAAATTCGCTGCATCTCTTCCATGGCGTTGCCCATGAAATCCGACTCCGGGACGACCAGCACAAGCTTCCAGGGCACGGGGAAGGATTTTGGGAAATCCGAGACAGAGGCGAAGTATTCGATACCTTCGCTTTCAAAATACAGTTTCTGCATCCCGGTCGCCGCATATACGCGGAATGCCGCGTCGATGGACGCAACGCCCAGTTCCTCCACGCGGACCGGCCGCAATGTCCCCGCCTCCTCTCGTATGCACCGGGACATTTCCGGGTAAGCGACGACCTGGTCTTTCTCGTTGATGATGAAGGCGATTCCGTTTTTGCCTATTTTCAGACCTTTGAGAAAAGTGGAAATTTCATCGAGTTCGATGTCGATAGCCCATATGTTGCTGATGCTTCCGTCGGCATCGATCACGGGGCATGAGCATGTGATTGCGGGCTTCTTGTTCCTGAAAAGGATGTACAGGTCCGTCCAGTAGCAATCCCTCTTCTGCTTTGCCCCGATGAACCAGGGCCGCACTCTGGGATCATACTCGATTTTGTTGGAAACGGATGTGCTGATCAGGTTAAATTCGGAATCCCAATATTTGAATGTATCGGATGGAGTCGTGCCACCCGGTTTGATGATTCGGCCCTCCATGGTGTCATTCGCAAGCGTCCAGGCACGGATGTAGTTTCCATCTTCATTGGCAAGATAAAACATGGAAATCTGCTTGTAGTATTTTAACGCTCCAAGCGTATAAGATTCGACCTGATCCTGGTTCTCGCAGGATATGGCTCCGAGCCTGGAAAGAGTGGAACTCATCTTCACCAGCATGGTAGCCGGCATGAAGTAGTTGTTGGCTTTCTCGATCACCAGCTTCGATACATGACTTACCAGGTCGTCCCTGAATTCCGCTATGATCCTGGTGTCGCTGTCGTGGTAGTAGTAGACCGTCGGCAACATGGTTATTGCCAGCAACCCGATGAACGCGCTTGCAATTCTTATATAATAACTATGAGTAATATAGGGAAAAGATCTTCTATTCGGACCTTCTTCGGACATCCATTTCTCCTGTCACAAAAACAGAGCAATGACTCACACGACCGCCAACAAAGTCCCGGGCGCTTCCCGTAAGTTGATTTTGATAAGAAACCGTTGGGAAACGCCGAAAGCCGGTTTCGGGGCAATATCCCGGTGGAAAATGCAAGGGCAAGGCAAAAGTGGCCGCTTCTCGCAGTTTCAGGACATGCCACTGCCGCAGCAGTTTATCGCCGCTTTTTCCCCGTCCCGCCGTGTTCAATGAGCATAAGGCAAGAACGATGCGACAGCGGGGCAAGAAGCGAAGTCGACGCATTGCGACCATACCACTTTCCGGCATGACAGGCCACTTTTTCACCAATCTTTACACGGCGCCAGGAGAGGGTGAGATTTCCCCCGGTCTACTCACCGCTCCTCGGCCCCGTGGATCTCAACGTATATAGAGTCATGGGATGATGGTGATATGTTAATATTAATATAGCTAAAAGCGCAACCATGGAAGACGTCGAATATGTTAACATTAACATATGTAAAAGTGGAAAAACTTCTCAAAAAAACATTGACAATAGCGATTGATGATATAGGCTACTTCCACAGTTTTATGGTTGATATGGTTTCGACACATCGGATAGTTTTCTTCATGTTCGATTAGATGTCCGTATTGCACGAGGGTCGAGTGGCGACCTTCTCGAGGTTGGAGTTCCGTCCCTTCAAAACGGCCTATCCTTATTGGATGACAGGAATGCATCCTCCGATGCCTGCCGCTTTTCGCCGGGTTCTTTGTGGTTTTGACGAATCAGGAGCCATCTCATGAACATCCATCTGTGAAGTAGGGCTTCCAGGCCAATAGGATATTGGCGTTGCGAAGTCCGCATGCCGAGCTGATCGCCCTCCATACGAACTTCGCCAGACAATCCTGGAATACCCTTTGTGCTCTGTCACTTTAGTCTTGCCGGATGGGAAGTCGCTCCGGTAGGGGACCTCGCCTTGCGTTCCCGTTCGGCATTTCGAAACTGACGGATCACACACTCCGAACCTTCCATGGCAACTCTTCACACAATGCGGCGAGCCGCTGTTCCCTACGGCTTCGTCGGGGTACTGAGGTCAATTTTTCTTCATTATATCCAAATGATAGGAAGGAGGCAGTCAATGCAAGAGAAATTGCGGGAGATTTTTCCCCAACACTACCCGAAGCGGGAGGCGTTGATCCCGATCCTACAGGATGTCCAGGGGGCGTTTGGCTATGTGCCGTCGGAAGCGATGGCGGCGGTGGCCAGGTATTGCCGTATGGATCCTGTGGAGGTCTTCGGGGTGGCGACATTTTATGCGCAGTTCAAGTTCCGCCCCATAGGCAAGAAAACGGTGATGGTCTGTCAGGGGACTGCCTGCCACGTGATGGGCGGCGGACGGGTACTCGAGGAGGTGCGGACGCAGTTGGGTGTTGCTCCGGGGGAGACCACCGGGGACGGTAAGTACACACTGGAGACGGTGGCATGCATCGGCGCCTGCGCACTGGCGCCGGCTATGGTGGTCAATAAGCAAACATACGGCAGAATGAAAGCGGAGAGAGTGACGGAGATTCTGAATGCAAACAGAGGCGATTAGGATTCAACCGGGAAAGGACCGTCAGCTCCTTGTTTGCCGAGGGACCGGGTGCGAGTCGCAGAAGGCGGACGTCATTTATTCTGCTCTTTTTGACGAGCTGAAGAGGACCGGTCTTGCTGACACAACCGAAGTCAAGTTCACGGGTTGCCACGGTCTCTGCCAGATGGGGCCGACAATCATAATCGAACCGGGAGGGACCTTCTACTGCAACGTCACTCCCGCAGATGTGGCGGAAATCATAGAGAGCGATCTGGTAAAGGGGATTGCGGTCGAGCGGCTCCTCTTCCTCGATCCCAAGGGCAAGAAGAGGATCCTGAGCTATAAGGACATGAAGTTTTTCGATCCCCAACGTCGGATTGTCCTGCGGAATTGCGGTTTCATCAATCCGGAAGATATCGACAACTATCTCGAAGTGGGCGGCTACGGTGCGATCCGAAAGGCCTTCAAGATGAGCCAGATGGACGTGATCAACGAGGTGAAAAAATCCGGGGTTCGCGGTCGCGGGGGCGGAGGTTTTCCGACGGGGATGAAATGGGAATTCTGCAACAAGTCTCCCGGGGAT
Organism: Desulfobacteraceae bacterium; assembly: GCA_021372635.1. Lineage (GTDB taxonomy): Bacteria > Desulfobacterota > Syntrophobacteria > Syntrophobacterales > Syntrophobacteraceae > JAJFUA01. Next base: position 7,383 of record JAJFUA010000189.1, read on the forward strand.
CAGAAATATCTCATTTGCAACGCCGACGAAGGCGACCCGGGAGCATTCATGGACCGCGCCGTGCTGGAGGGAGATCCCCACAGCGTGCTCGAGGGCATGATGATCGCAGGGTACGCCATCGGGGCCACCAAAGCCTACATCTATGTGCGGGCGGAATACCCGATGGCCTATGAACGTGTGCTCGTGGCCATCAAGCAGGCAACCGAGCGGGGTTATCTGGGGAAGAAGATCTTCGGATCGGATTTCGATTTTGAAATCACGGTCAAGCTGGGAGCCGGGGCCTTTGTGTGCGGGGAGGAAACCGCATTGATGGCTTCCATCGAAGGAAGGCGGGGAATGCCCAAGCCCCGTCCGCCGTTTCCCGCGATCAAGGGCCTCTTCGGCAAGCCGACCAATATCAACAACGTGGAAACTTTCGCCAATCTGCCGGTGATTCTCGACAAGGGTGGCGATTGGTTCACCGGCGTCGGGACGGAAAAGAGCAAGGGGACGAAGGTCTTTTGCCTGGCCGGAAAGATCACCAACAGCGGCTTGGTGGAAATCCCCATGGGCACCCCGTTGCGGCAGATCATCGACGATATCGGCGGAGGGATCCCCAACAAGCGCAAATTCAAGGCAGCTCAAACGGGCGGACCTTCCGGGGGCTGTATCCCGGCTTCTCACTTCGATATTCCCATGGACTACGAAAACCTGACCGCGGTGGGTTCGATCATGGGTTCGGGAGGGCTCATCGTCACCGACGAGAGCACATGCATGGTGGATATGGCGAAGTTTTTCCTCGGTTTTACGCAAAAGGAATCCTGCGGAAAATGCGTTCCCTGCCGCCTGGGCACCAAGAACATGCTCGAGACCCTGACGAACATCTCCAGGGGTGAGGCGACCATCGAGGACCTGGACCAGCTTCAGGACCTGGCTCAATACGTCAAGGCGGGGTCTCTGTGCGGTTTGGGCCAGACGGCTCCCAACCCGGTGCTCTCCTCCATCCGCTACTTCCGGGACGAGTACGAGGCGCACATCCTGAAACATGAATGTCCTGCGCGGGTCTGTGTCGATCTCATCCGGTTCCACGTGAACAATGAGAACTGCACCCAGTGCGGGAGCTGTGCCAAGGTCTGCCCGACGGAAGCGATCACCTGGCGGAAAAAAGAGTTTGCGGTCATCGACCGTAACAAATGTGTCAAATGCCGGGCTTGCATCCTGTCGTGCCGGTTCCACGCCATTGACTGATCTTCACTGGTGAAGGCGGAGACTATCCAACGGATCATCGCAACAATAGAGAAGAAGCGAGAGAGGGCCAATGGATAAAGATATTATTAGCTTAACGGTAAATGGAAAGGATTTCCAAGGGAAGAAAATCCAGGGAAAGCGAGGACAGACGGTGCTCGAAGTCTTCAGGGATAACGGTATCCCTGTTCCCACCCTATGCTACCATCCCCAGATGCCTCCTTACGGCGGATGCCGTTTGTGCATTGTAGAAATCGAAAAAATGCGCGGACTGCCCCCGTCCTGCACCACGCCGGCTGCCGACGGCATGGTCATCCACACTCATTCGAAGGCTGTGGTTGAAGTGAGAAAAACCGTGCTGGAACTGCTGGTCGCCTACGGGGACCACAACTGCCTGTACTGCGAGCAGTCGGGCAACTGCGAACTGCAGAACCTGGTGTATGAGCATGGTATCGACACGATTCGCTTTAAGACCAAGTTCGTGCCGAAGCCCAAAGACGACTCGAACCCGATGTTTATCCGGGACCAAAACAAGTGCGTGCTTTGCGGGCGTTGTGTGAGGGCCTGCCTGCACGTTCAGGTCAATGGCGTGATTGATGTGGCTGCCCGCGGCTCCGATTCCTATATCACCACCTTCAACAACACCTCGATGAAGGATTCCAACTGCGTTTCTTGCGGTCAATGCGTCCAGGCCTGCCCGGTCGGGGCGTTGACTGCGAAAAAAGCGAAAGGACTCGGACGTCCCTGGGAACTCCAGAAGATCCGCACAACCTGCGTCTATTGTGGCGTCGGTTGCCAGATGTGGCTCCATGTGAAAGACGATAAGATCGTCAGTGTCACGGGTGTCGAAGATGGCGCTCCCAACGAGGGGCGGCTGTGCGTGAAGGGGCGGTTCGGCTACGACTGGATCTATTCGAAGGAGAGGCTGACAACGCCATTGATCAAGGAAAACGGAGGCTTCCGGGAGGCTTCCTGGGATGAGGCCCTGGACTTGATCGCCGCCAAGTTCAAGGAGATCATCGCCAAACACGGACCCGACGCCCTCGCGGGAGTCAGTTCGTCGCGCAGCATCAACGAAGACTCGTACCAAATGCAGAAGCTCTTCAGGTCTGTATTGGGAACGAACAACATCGACAATTGCGCGCGTGCCTGTCATGCGCCGACAGTGGCCGGTTTGGCAAAGAGTTTCGGTTCCGGGGCGATGACCAATTCGATCAGGGATTTAGCCAAGGCCAAAATGATCTTCGCTATCGGGACCAACATGACCGAGGCCCATCCAGTGGCATCGACCTATGTCAAGAATGCCGTGGCGAGTGGTGCGGAACTGATCGTCGTCGATCCCCGATTCACGGACCTCGCAAAATATGCGGCTCTTCATGTACCGATCAGGGTGGGAAGCGACGTCGCCTATCTCAACGGGCTGATGAACGTGTTGATTACGGAAAACCTTTACGACAAAGAATATGTCGGAAGGTGCTGCGTCGGATTCGAAGAACTCAAAGCGAAGGTACTCGAGTATCCGCCCGAAAGGGCATCGGAAATATGTGGCATCAGCCCGGACGGCATCCGTGACGTAGCTCGCCGTCTGGCCGCCGTAAGGCCCTCGATGTTGGTCTACACCCTCGGCATTACCGAGCACACCTGCGGCATGAACAACGTGCTCTCCTGCGCCAACCTCCAGATGTTGTTAGGGAACGTCGGCTACGAGTATAGCGGCGTCAATCCATTGCGCGGCCAGAACAACGTGCAGGGCGCCTGCGACATGGGGGCGCTGCCCAACGTCTTCCCCGGTTACCACAAGGTGGACGACCCTTCCAGCCGGAAGAAATTCGAAGCGGCTTGGGGTGTCGAAGACCTGCCTGGGAAAGTCGGCATTATGATGCCTAACATGATTGAAGGTTTGGCCGACGGCAGTATCAAAGGCTTCTACATCTTCGGTGAGAACCTTGCCAATACCGAACCCGATATCAAACATATCGAACACTGCCTGGATTCGGCTGAATTCCTCGTCGTCCAGGACCTCTTCCACACGGAGACGACCAGGTTTGCCGATGTCATCCTTCCCGCGGCGGCGTGGAGCGAAAATGACGGGACTTTCACGAGCACCGAGCGGCGTGTGAGCCGGGTGCGAACGGCGAGCCCGCCTCCGGGTATCTCGAAGCCCAACTGGTGGATATTCCGGGAGCTTGCCAAGCGGTGGGGACACGAATGGGCGTCGAACAGTGGCCAGGAACTCTGGGACAACGAGATTTCCGTGCTGGCGCCTCAACTGGTCGGGATAAAGTATTCCCGTATTGAAGACGACGGTCTCCAGTGGCCGGTCCCGGATATGAACCATGCCGGGACGCCGACACTGCACAAGGACGGCCATTTTACCTGCGGTCTCGGGAACCTGGTTCCGGTGGACTGGACGCCGCCCGCGGAAGTGCCCGATGATGCATATCCGTTTGTGCTGAGCACGGGGCGACGCCTGCCGCATTATCACACCCGTACGCAGACCGGACGGTGCGTGGGCATGAACGAGATTCTTGGCGAGGAAACGGCCGACATTTCGCTTGAGGATGCCGCGGCTTTGAAGATCGAAAATGGAGAGATGATTCGGGTCAGCTCAAGGCGCGGGGAGGTGAAGGTGAAGGCAAAGGTGACCGAACGATGTCCCAAGGGCCTTGTTTGGATGGCCTTCCATTTCCGGGAGGGGTGCGCCAACTGGCTCACCAATACGGCCTTCGATCCCGTGACTCAGACCGCGGAGTACAAGGCATGTGCGGTGAAAGTGGAGAAGATCGAGTAGGTCCTCGATGATGTGTATTTCCCGGGCGGGTTGGCGACTTCCTTGCGGGAGATGGCCGGCCCGCCCTGGTTCAGGATGTGCCCTTGGACGGATTCAGGGGCTGATTTCGAAGGACTGCCGACGTTATTCCGAGTGGATGTTCAAATTTCGTTCAAACTGTTTTCGCAGAAGCCGCTGTCCGGGAGCCTCGAAAGAGCGGTTTTCTTTGACCGCCCCAACAGGAGATAAGGAGAAGGAAATGGGAGTCACACGACGTGAGTTTCTTTTCGCGTCAGGTACCATCGGAGCCGGTCTTGCGCTGTCGACGCTCGGGATCGACATGTTTCCGGTGGTGGCCTATGCGGAGGGACTCCGGAAAATCGACAAGGTGAAAAGTGAACTTCCCCCAAAATGCTGGACATTGAGTTAAGCACCTTTTAAAGGATGAGTTCAAAGAGAGAGGTGCCAAAATGTCCACGAACAGGAAGACGTACACGGAAGAGTTCAAGCGGGAAGCGGTGAGTCTGCTCAATAAGGGCAATAACAAAACCCAGGTGTCCCGTGACTTGGGAGTCCATATCAGCCTTTTGAAGAAGTGGGAGAAAAAGATCAAAGAAAACGGAGAGAAGGCATTTCC
>JAJFUA010000192.1 GCA_021372635.1 Desulfobacteraceae bacterium
TTTCCGGGTCTACCCGTTGGCGAAGCCCAGGGCGATGAACCCGGCGATGCTGAGGCCGAAGAGAAGGTAGCCGAAATAAATCAGGAATGCGTCCGCCCGCGTCCTGCGTGCGCCGCGGCGCACGCGCATCCAGCTTCCGGCGGTTACGCAGACGGCCGCGCCCAGTGCAAGGATGAGGACCAGCGGCCTGCCGTATGCGGTGAAATCCATGTCTCGCCTTCTTCACGATGAAACCGGATGCGGGGCGCGGGTTCGAGCGCCCCGCATCCGGCGGTTGATTCGCCGACCGGTCACTTCACTTCGGAATACGCTTCGAGGAAGTCGGACACGGAGGCCTTGCTGCCGGTGGCGAACGCTTTCATCGCCTCCTCGTGCAGGATTTCCAGGGCTTCCCGCTTGTAGTCGAGGTATTCCCTCGAACTCAGCACGGTAATGTGGCGCGGCCTGGGCAGATCGATTTCCAGGATCTTGCAGACCTTTGCCGGCCGGTTGCTCAGGATCACCAGCCGGTCGGCCAGGAAGATCGCCTCTTCCAACTCCGAGGTCACGAACAGGTTCGTCAGCCGGTGCTCTTCAAAGAGCCGCACGTAATATTCCTGCATCAGCTCCCGTGTCATGGCGTCCAGGCCGCGGAACGGCTCGTCCATCATCATGACCTTGGGGGTGTTGATGAGCGCGCGGATGAGTTCGGCCCGGCGCTGCATGCCGCCCGAGAGCTGCGAGGAGTACTTGTCCCGGAAATCGGCGAGCCCGACCTTCTTCAGGAGGACTTCCGCCTCCTTTTCCAGTTCGTGCCTGCTCTTCTCGCCCCGCACGAGGGGGCCGTAGATGACGTTCTGCATGGTCGTCATCCACGGGAACAGGGCAGTCTCCTGGAAGACGACCAGCCGGTCCTTTCCCGGGCCCGTAACCGGGCAGCCCCCGATGGAGATCGTCCCCTCGTCGACCGTGTCGTAGCCGGCCAGCAGGTTGATGAGCGTGGTCTTGCCGCAGCCCGAAGGGCCGATGAGCACCGTCAGCTTCCCGGGATCGAGGGTAAAACTGCAGTCCTTGATGACCTGCCTGCGGAGCGGACCGAGACCGTAGGCCTTGGAGATGCCCACGATTTCCATCCGGCCTTCCGCCGGCGCACATTCAACGACGGTGGTATTTTCCGTTTGTGTCATTTTCTTCCGCCCGTTCTATCCGTCGCAGCCGATGCAACGGATATAAGGTTGCCTTAGATGACCTTCAGCCAGGGTGTCACGCGGGACCCGATGAACCGGATGATGGCACTGGAGATATACCCCGCGATGCCGATGCTGATCATCCCGATGACGATCACCGGGTAATCGCCGGCGACGTACGATTTCCACGTCAGGAAACCCAGTCCCGACCGGCTGGCGATCATTTCCGCGGCGACCACGACTTCCCAGGTGATTCCCATCCCGACGGTCATGCCCGTGCAGATGCTCGGCAGAATGGCCGGCAGGATGATGCGCCAGAAGATGTCCCGGTTGCTCGACCCGAGGGATTTGGCGGCCCGGACGTACCGGATATCCAGGTTCCTCACCCCGCCGAGGATGTTGAGCACCGTGGTGAAAAACGCTCCCAGGAACGTCACGAAAATCATACTCATCTGGGCTGTGGGCCAGAAGATGACGGCCGTCGGCACCCACGCCAGGGGCGGAATGGGGCGGAGCACTTCGACGATCGGAAACCCCAGGTCCCTGAAGTTGCGGTTCATGCCCATGATCAGGCCCACCGGAATTCCTATGATCTGGGCGACGACGAACCCGGCGAATACCCGCTGGAAGCTCACCCCCCAGGATTCCCAGTAGTAACTGTCTGCGAGAAGGCCGCCGAGCGCCCCGGCGACCGAAGTCGGGGCCGGGATCATGCCGATGATCGGGAACTTCAGCCGCGCGGCAATCTCCCAGAACACCAGGGCGCAGCAGACGGCCACGATGCCCCGGGAGGTCGTCTTGCTGAAGATCGCCTTGCGAAGCTTCACCGGGTTGATCCCCAAAAAGGTGCTGTCATTTGTCTTAGACATCGCTTTTATTTCCCTTCTCGAAAGGACTCTACGCCATTTCCCGCTCACCGGCCTCGAAGGCCTTCTTCGCCTCTTCGTGCACGGCCTCGATCACCTCCATCTTCAACTCCCTGTACCGCTCCGATGAAAGGATTCGAAAATCGCGGGGACGCGGGATGTCCACTTCGATGACTTTCTTGATCCTGCCCGGCCGGGTCGTCATGACCACCACGCGGGTCCCGAGAAAGATGGCCTCCTCGAGGTCGTGGGTGATGAAGAAGACCGTTTTCCTCGACCGGTCGTAAATATCCAGCAGGTGCTTGTGCATCACGCTTTTCGTCAGGGCGTCCATGGCGCGGTAGGGCTCGTCCATGAGGAGCACCTTGAGGTCGTTCATCATGGCCCTGGCGATTTCTACGCGCCGGCGCATCCCCGAGGAAATCTCGTTCAGATAGCAATGCCGGATGTCCTTGAGCCCCATCTCGTCCAGCAGGCGCTCGGCCGCGGCCCGGGCTTCGGGCTTCGACATCCTGCCCTGCACCACAGGCCCGTAGGTGACGTTCTCCAGCACCGTGTACCACGGGAAGAGCGCGCCGTTCTGAAATACGACGATGCGGTCGGCACCCGGGTCGGCGAGATAGTTCTTCGAGGCGATGGTTTCGCCGTCCAGCAGGATCTCACCCGACGAAACGCTGTGAAACCCGGCGATGGCGTTGAGAAGGGTCGTCTT
>JAJFUA010000247.1 GCA_021372635.1 Desulfobacteraceae bacterium
AAAGAGGGTCAAACTGGACGTGGTGAGTTGAGACCGGATCTCACGAATCATCATGACGGGCATAAGGTCCTCGAGCGGCCGGCAAGTTGGGAATGGCCCCTCTCCCATGCCAGTCTTTCACGCAATAGATGGATCAAACAATAGGAGGGACAAGTAAAATGCCAAACCAGGTTCCGGAATTGAAATCCACGGAATTGCGAGCCCGCATTGCGCCGGAATTGCTTCCCTTTGAGAACACCGGCTCCCTGGAGGAGCAGCAGGAAAGGGTGGTCGGCCAGGATCGGGCGATCGACGCCATAAAATTCGGCATGGGAATGAAAGAGAGCGGGTACAACATCTTCATCGCCGGTCCCGCCAAGGCCGGTCTCACCTACATCGCCAAGACCTACATCGAGAGGCAGGCGAAAGAGGAACCCACTCCTCCGGACTGGTGCTACGTCTATAACTTCAAGGAACCCGACAAGCCCAAAAGCCTCAAGGTGTCCGCCGGAAAAGGCAAGCAACTGAAAAAGGACATGAACGAGTTCATCGCCACGTTGCAGGCGAAGATCCCCGAAGTCTTCGACAGCGACGACTATCGTGCGAAGGAAAGCGAGGTCCACCAGGCCTTCGAGCGCATCCGGCGCGACATTATCGACGAACTCTCCCAGCAGGCCAAGGAAGAAGGGTTCATCCTCCAGTTCTCCCAGGTCGGCATGGTCATCATTCCGGCCAACAAGGAAGGCGAGCCGATGACGCAGGACGACCTGCGCCACCTGAGCGAGGAAGAGCGGCTGAGCCTCCGGGAGAAAAGCGACCAACTCCATGAAAAGATGAAGGACGCCATTAAGAAGATTCGCGAGGCCGAGGCGGAGTTCAAGGAAAAACACACGAAGCTGGACAGTGAAATCGCCCTGTTCGTCGTCGGCCAGCTGATGGACACCTACGAGGAGCGCTACCAGGATGAGCCCCAGGTCCAGGAATACTTCAAAATGGTCCAGGAAGACATCCTCGAGAACATCGACGATTTCAAGAAGAAGCCGGAGGCCCAGCAGCAACAGGCCCCCCAGGCGGGAGGGCCGCCCTTTCCCGTGCCTCAGCGCGAAACCACGTTCCGAAAGTACGACGTCAACGTCTTGATCGACAACTCCGAAACAGAAGGGGCCCCGGTGGTGATCGAGTCCAACCCGGCCTACCCCAACATCTTCGGATCGATTGAGCGCCAGGCCTGGTTCGGAGCCCTTTTCACCGACCACACCATGATCAAGGCCGGCGCCCTCCACAAGGCGAACGGGGGCTATCTCGTCATGAAGGCCCTCGATCTGCTCAAATGGTACATTTCCTATGAAGCCCTGAAGCGCGCCCTTCGGGACAAGGAAATCAAGATCGAGGATCTCGGGGAACTCTACGGGATCTTCAGCACGCGCACGATCCGCCCCGAGCCGATCCCGCTCAGTCTGAAGATCGTGCTCACGGGGGACCCGTACATCTACCAACTCCTTTTCACCTACGACGAGCGGTTCCAGAAGCTTTTCAAGGTGAAGGCCCACATGGACACCCAGATGGACCACCAGGAGGACAACGTCCTGGAATCGGCCCGTATGATGAGCCGCTACTGCAAGGAGCACCACCTGAGACACCTCGACAGGTCCGGGGTGGCGCGCATCCTCGAGTACAGCATGGAGCTGACTGAGGACCGGGACAAGCTCACGCTCGAGTTCGGAAACATCAGTGATCTTCTGAAAGAGTCGAACTACTTTGCCGGGCTCGACGGGGCCGAGACCATCCACGCGGGCCACGTCGAGGAGGCGATCAAAAAGAGGATCTACCGGGCGAGCCTCATCGAGGACCGGGTGAAAGAGTACATCGAAAAGGACATCTTCTGGATCGAGGTGGACGGGGAGAAGGTCGGGCAGGTGAACGGCCTGTCGGTGCTCATGACCGGAGACCACGTATTCGGAAAGCCAAACCGGATCACGGCCACCGTTTCGATCGGCCGGGAGGGGATGGTCTCGATCGACCGGGAGTCGAAGATGAGCGGGAGCACGCACACCAAGGGGCTGATGATCCTGTCGAGTCTTTTGAAGGAGCGCTTTGCCCAGAGCCGGCCCATCTCCCTTACGGCCTCACTTTGCTTCGAACAGTCCTACGGGATGATCGACGGGGATTCGGCTTCATCCACGGAGTTCTACGTCCTGTTGAGCGCCATCTCGGGGATCCCGATCCGGCAGGGGGTTGCCGTGACGGGATCGGTGAGCCAGAAGGGAGAGATCCAGCCCATTGGGGGAGTCAATCACAAGATCAAGGGCTTCTTCGATATCTGCAAGTTCAAGGGGCTCACCGGGGACCAGGGGGTGATGATCCCGTCGAAAAACGTCCGGAACCTCATGCTCGAGAGCGAGGTGGTCGAAGCGGTCGAGCAGGGGAAATTCCACATCTGGCCCGTATCGACAGTGGAGGAAGGCATCGAGGTCCTCACCGGCATACCGGCAGGGAAGATCCAGGAAGACGGGATGTACCCGGAGGAGACGGTTTTCCACAAAGTCGATGAGCGGCTGAGGAAGATGGGCGAGATCATCCGCGAGTTCGGAAAAGAGGGCGAAAACGGGAAAAAGCCCGCGGAAGAAGGCCCGGAGGGAGGCGGCTGCCCCCACCACGGAGACTGCCGCTAAGGATCGAACACTTCTGAAATGAACCCGGGGGTTGCAGATCCTCCCAGGCCGGGAAGGATCTGCAACCCCCGTCATGTTTTTTCTCCCGAAGAAATCGGCATATCCCCTAATACCTTCCCAGCACGTTCTGCAGCCTCTTCGCACTTGGAGGCGCCTTCACATGCCCCGTCAGGATATCCAGAGGGTTGATCGGCCGCCCGTAGTAGCTGGCGTTCGTATCGTTTCTGGTTCCCACGACGGTTCCTTCCAGGGAAACCCCTGCGAACAGCCCCTGGCTCCTGCTGTATGTATAGACAGCTGCCGTCGGGGTGACTCCCACTTCCGCCGCACGCCCGACGGGCCCAGCGGCGACGCTCAGGTCCGCCCCCAATTGGACGTTTCCGCCAGCCGCAAATGCCCGGACAGCTTCATTGGTGTTCAGCACGATGACGAATTCCGAAACCTGTGCGCCGATCTGAAAGCCAAAACCGGCCCCGCCGGTTCCGATCGCAGACGGAGGACTCCATCCCCTGTTATGGGTCCTGGCCACCACGAGGCCGGTCCCACCCCTACCGCTGAGAATAAAACCGGCTTTCACCACGGTCAGAATGGCCAACCCCTTTGCATCCCTCAACACCGCCGGTGGGACGGACCTTTCCGGGATCTCCTGAAAACGCTGAAAAATGCCGATCGCCTGGTTGATGTTGTCCTCCAGCGAATCGGCTGAGGCAATGCCGGGAACGAACGTTGCGACAAAAGTAAGCAAGAGTACGATACTCAAAGTTGCTTTCATTGGGACCTCCTCCTGAGGTTTTCGCCGGTATTCCCATCCCTGGCCCCCCGCCGGGATGACTCCTTTGAACGTACTTTTCTTTTATGACATTTTCGTCTCGCAACCTAATGAAAAATGACCTTCTGCATTCTCCAGCCGGGGAAACTGAAGGACAAAAACCCCTTCGAAAAGCATCGTTTCAGCCATGAAAGTGCCCCGGATCGCGCGCCCTTCCATGCCGTTCCCTCATCATGCGCAAACCACATTCCGGGTCTAAAAGGATATCCTTCTGCCAATAGCTACAATCCCCCCGATCATTTTGTAACCCTTTAACGGAAATTCCTGGCCGAATCGTCACATCCGCCATCTCTTTACTGATCAAATGCATTTCAATGAAAACCATATTGGATGTTCCATTCTTCAACATCCCTCCCTTCTCAGGATACCCCCCGGCAAAATTATGGGACCTTCATAAAAATTCACCTCATTCTCTCTCAAATTCACCTTGACATGCTCGACAGATCTCTTACAATGCCTTCACGTTGTGGTCTCAAGGGGAAAAAAACCGTCCAGGGAAGGCGAGCGGATATGAAATTCTGGAGAGTCCCGCTGGATGCTGAGGAAATTCAAGTATCCCGCGGCATCGTGCACATCGTCGAAGAAAGATGCAAGGGCTGCGGCTACTGCATCGCGTACTGCCCGCGGGACGTCCTCGAAATCTCCACGCAGTACAATGTCAAAGGCTACCATCCCCCCTTGGTGAAAAAGCCGGAAGCGTGCGTAAACTGTCATTACTGCGAAACGATCTGCCCGGATTTCGCCATTTATTCCGTGGAAGCACCGCCGGAGGACCGGGAGCAGTGAGACGGAAACGCCGTCGGACCGGCAGCCTTGCGATTATGCCCTGCCGGAGTTGAATCCTTTCACCTTTGGAAGCAGACTATGGAAGCAGCAGTACTCACCGGTGAGCATTTCATTACGGGGGATATCGCCTGTGCCGAAGGGGCACTCGCGGCGGGGTGCCGTTTTTTCGCAGGCTACCCGATCACGCCTGCCACCGAAATCGCCGAACACATGGCGGTCCGTCTACCGGAAATCGGCGGGACATACATCCAGATGGAGGATGAAATCGCGGCCATGGCGGCCATTCTCGGAGCGTCCTGCGCCGGGGTGAAGAGTATGACGGCCACGTCCGGTCCCGGTTTCAGCCTGATGATGGAAAATCTCGGGCTCGGGATATGCACCGAAACCCCCTGCGTCGTCGTCAACGTTCAGCGCGCTGGTCCGTCCACGGGACTCCCCACGCTGGGCGCCCAGGGGGATATGATGCAGGCGCGGTGGGGGTCCCACGGCCACTACGAGATCATCACGCTCTCCCCGGCCTCTCCCCAGGAGCTTTTCCATCTCACCGTCACGGCCTTCAACCTGAGCGAGACCTATCGCTGCCCGGTCCTGATCATGGCGGACGAGGTAACGGGGCACCTGAGCGAGCGGGTCATCATTCCCGACGCGCCGGCGATACGCATCCAGGAACGTCCCCGTCCCAAAGGCAGGAAGGACCGGTTCAAGCCCTTTCAGCCCGGCCCGAACGGCGTACCCCCCATGGCGATTGCCGGCGAGGGCTATGGGATCCACGTAACCGGCCTCACGCATGACGAACGGGGATACCCGTGCATGAACGCAGAGGCGCATTCGGAAATGGTCGACCGCCTGGTCTCCAAGATCCGGAAAAACGAAAAGCACATCATTCGGATGGAAGATTACCGGCTGGAAGATGCCGAGATCGTCGTGGTCTCCTACGGCGTTTCGGCGCGAAGCAGCTTCGCGGCCGTGGACGAAGCCCGCGAACTGGGGATCAAGGCCGGCCTCCTGAGACTGATCACCGTCTGGCCCTTTCCGGCCGGCCGGATCCGGGAACTGGCTTCCCGAGTCAGGGGTTTCGTCACGGTGGAGATCAACCTGGGACAGATCCACCTGGAAGTGGAGCGCTGCGCCGCCGGCAAGGCCCCCGCATTCCTGGTCGGCCATGCCGGAGGCACGGTCATCCCACCCGAACGCATCGTCCGGACTTTGCAGGAATCGTTCTGAACACCCGGCCTCCGTCTGACGCAGATGAAAGGCGGCGGCCCCTGAAGCACCTCGGAGGACGAATGGAAAAACCCAAAGCCAGGTCGGAACACCCCCTGGACAGTCTTCTGCGAACGGACCGGATTCCCCATATCTGGTGCCCGGGCTGCGGCATCGGAACGGCCTTTTCGTCCTGCCTGGTCGCAATGAAGTCCAGCGGCATCGATATGAAAAAAACGGCCATGGTGTCCGGCATCGGATGCTCCGGGCGCGGTGCGGGATACCTCAAGCTGGATTCCTATCACACGACGCACGGCAGGGCGATCCCCTTTGCAACGGGAATGAAACTGGCCAACCCCGAATTGAACGTGATCGTGTTCAGCGGCGACGGAGACCTTTTCGCCATCGGCGGCAATCACTTCATCCATGCGGCACGGCGAAACATCGACCTGACGGTCATCTGCGTGAACAATCTCAATTACGGCATGACCGGGGGACAGGCGGCCGCGACGACGCCGAACATGGCCAAAACGA
>JAJFUA010000195.1 GCA_021372635.1 Desulfobacteraceae bacterium
GGCGTTTCCGGGCCGAAGAAGATGATGGAAGGCACCGGCGTGAGGGCCGCGAACTGCCCGGGTCCGCCATCGTTGGTGATCAGCAGGGATGCGCGATGGAACAGGGCCAGGAGGTGCCGGACGGAGCGCGTGTAGCCCGTCAGGTCGATACACAGGGGACTCTTGCAGTGGGCCGTCAGGTCCTTCCCGATCTGCTTGTCGGCAGCCATGCCGATGACCCCCACCGCAAAACCGTCCGCAACGAGTCCCGCGCAGACCTGCCGGTAGTGGTCCAGCGGCCAGGCGCGGATTTCCAGCAGTCCCCCGCTCGGGTAGACCAGCACCAGTCGTTTGTCCCGGACGGCGGGGAAATCGCCGTGCAACTCGGCCGCGCACCGGTCGATCTCCCCGGCAGCGAACTCCAGCAGCGGCGTCTCGGCGGGAGCGGGCGAAGACACAGCCTTCGCCACCGGCGAGCTTTCCGATTCGATGGCCCGCACCAGCGTCAGGAACTGCCGGGAAAGATGCCGGTAAGGGTTATAGACGACCGGCCGGTTGATGAAGGAACCCCGGTAGAGCCCCTCCTGCGTATGCGGATGAAAGCCCACCCGAACCGGCGCGCCGGACAGGTAGGAGAATATGCTGCTCACGCGGGCGAAAAGCTCGCAGTCGATGACGACGTCGAACTTCAGCCGCCGCATGGCCAGGAGCACCCTGACCGCGCCGGCTGCGAACCCCGCCATGGAGCGGTCGTCCAGGGTCAGCACGTTTTCCGCGGGCACGACGCCCAGCAGGTCCAGGACCTCGCGGTTCCGGGCGAAGAGCAGGACGTGCACCGCCGCCCCGGGATAGCGCCGGGCCAGTTCGTCGAACATGGAGCGCCCCAGCACGAGGCTCCCCATTTCCGACAGCAGGATGACCAGGATTCTGCGGGGGGGGAGGCCGGCAGGCTTGCGGCCGCGGAAGCGCTCGATCAGTGAAAACAATGCGCAGACGGGCACCCCGACAAAGCGATCCACTGTGCGCTGCAGTTGGATGTTCATCGCACTATGGCGCCCTGTTCGGCGCCCCTCGCTAGCGGGTTGAAAACGCTGTTCACTCTGCCGCCTTTTTTCGTTTGTCTGCCGGGCTACCGGAACCACAGCCAAGTATTGCTGATGACTTCACTTTTAAGCGCGAAAAGTAGCATTGCGGACGAGGCGGCGTCAATCGGTTTTTTCCCGGCGTACTTTCCACCGACGGCGGACGAGATGCCCGACGACCACCAGCAGGAGCGGAACGTCCAGGTAGCTGTCGAAGAGAACCGGCGCGGGACTTATCCCCATGCGCCACAAAACGGCCGGGAGCAGCGCCGCGACTGCGGACCATACGCCGGCGGCCGCCGCAAGGCCGACGGTGACGCAGACCCAGAGCGCCGGGAGAACGAGCACATACAGAGAGCAACCGAGGGTTGCGGATGCGGCCGGGTCGAGGGGAAGCAGTCCCAGGGTGCACGCAAAGGAAAACAGGCCGCTGCAGAGCAGCCAGGCGGACAGGGAAGGAGTCAGTACCGGGCGGAAGAGGCAGGCGATCAGCAGGAAGCCCGTATAGAGAGAGAGCCAGTCCGGCCAGTAATGCCGCAGGAGAAGTGCGAGTTCATTCATGGGACACCTCGAAAATCCGGTGTGTCAGGCCCTTCCTCCGATCGGTGTAGACGAGGTGTATGCGGCCGTCGTCCGTCAGAGCGAGGGCGGGGTAGGAGAATTCGCCGTCCGCAGCCCGGACCGCGACGATCGTCTCCTCCTTTCTCAACGAGGCGTCGAGCTTTTGCAGGACAAGTTCTGATCGGCTGCTGCGCAGCAGGGGATTGCACGCCAGCCAGTGTCCGCCGTCCGAGGCGGGCAAAACCGCCACGGAGGAATCGGGATTTTCCACGTCGATCGGTACCGCGGGAGACCAGGAACCCGCCGGCCGGCCGCCCGGTTCGCCTCCATAGCTGCACGCGTGCACCCGGCGCTTTCGGGCGTCCCTCATGAACGCCTCCGCGCGGTCCGTCCCGTGCACCGACACGGCGGGCTGCAGCAGATGCGCCGGCCCCGGCAGGCGCTGGCGCGAGACGACTCTTCCCCCGGCGTCGAAGCGGATCGCCACGGGATATTTCCGACCGAGTTCGAAGTAGGCGGGAAGCAGGAATCCGCCGTCTGCGAGGTTCAGCGCCGGAGTGCGCACTAGGTGGCTCAGGTTCAGAAACGGGGACAGGCGCAGTCGCTCCGCTTCGGAAAAACTGCGGCCGCCGTCCGATGAGACGGCGTGTTCGATATACGAGGTGCTCCATCCCCCGATCGCGACGCTCACCACGAAAAGGTGCAGGAGTCCCCGGGCGTCGACGTGCAGCACCGGGTTGCCGAGCTTGCGCGTGTAATGGCCCGTGGCTGCGGACATCCGCGCGGGCGTTGCGATGGCTTCAGCCGGCGACCACTGCCGGCCGTCGAAGCGGGAAAGGTAGACGGAGACATCCCTCGCGCCTTCCCTGGTGCCGCCGAACCATGCCGCCAGAAGCCGGCCCGAGGCCATGGGCACCAGGGACACGGCATGAACGCTGGGCGTGGTCACCGGGAGGGGGAACGACTCATCCGACAGCCGCAGATGCGGAGCCGCGGCCGCCGGTTCAACGAAGCGCGCCGTCGGCACCTCTTGCCTCGCGGCGGACAGGACCACTGCCGCTGCGGCAAAGGCGAACAACCCTTTCAGGACTACAGAGCGCATTGTGGTACGGGACATATTCTCCCCGGCATCGATTCCATTCACCCGGCGGGCGGCCCGAAGGCGCTGCTTCGACGAAGGGTTCGATCATAAACCACAATCGCCGGAGAATGGCAACATTCTTTGCGGCTCGGGCGCAAGGCAGGCATCGTGTCAACGGGGAATGGCCGCGGCGGGGCGAAAGAGTACACGGCATCGTTTCAGGCATCCGGCGAAATCGGCCGGCACGCTATGCATTGAACCCAGCGCCGTCCAGGACTCTCCGAACCGCGCGGGAAAGGTCGAGCATGGTCGTCGGCTTCATGAGGAATTCCGCGATATCCAGGACGCCGATCTTTTCCTTCGTCATGCGCTCGCTGAAACCGCTCATGAGAATCACGGGGATATCCCGCCGCATGGTGCGGACCGACCTCACGAATTCCTCGCCCGTCATAGCCGGCATCGTATAATCGGTGATCACGAGGTCGAAGCGTTCCGGGTTCCTGGCGAATATCTTCAGAGCCTTTCTGCTGTCCGCCAGGGCGGATACCCGGTAACCGAGGTGGGAGAGCAGCTGCTTGCAGCTCTGTGCCAGGATCCGTTCGTCATCCACCATGAGGATGAACTCCCTTCCGTGCTGGAGCGCGCATTCGGTCTCCACCGGAATGATCTCCCGCTTCTCGATCCTCGGAAACAACACGCTGAAGACCGATCCGATCCCCTTTTCGCTCCGGACCCCGATCGCCCCTTCGCACTGGTTCACGATGCCGTGCACCACGGCGAGACCCAGCCCGCTTCCCTTTCCAATCTCTTTCGTGGTGAAGTACGGGTCGAAAATGCGCTCCAGTATCGCCGGGTCCATGCCGCTGCCCGTGTCACTCACCGTGAGCTTGAGATACGGCCCGGCCTTCAGGTTGGGAAACTCACGCGGGCGGTTTCCGTTCAAATCGACGTGGCTCAGGTTTATCCCCAGCACGCCGCCCTTTTCCTCCATCGCATGCAGTGCGTTCGTGCAGAGGTTCAAAAGCACCTGGTGCATTTGCGTCGGCGTGGCCAGGGCAACGTGGGGGCCGCCGGCCAGTTCCTGGCGGATATCGATGGTGGCGGGGAGAGATGCCCTGAGAAACTTGACGATCTCCTTGACGATGGGACCGAGGTCCACGGGCGTTCTTTCCTGGTCGCTGCATTGCCTGCTGTACGTGAGGATCTGCCGGACCAAGTCCTTGGCGCGGTGGGCGGCTCTGAGCACCTGTTCCAGATGGTTGCGCACGGCGCCGTCCCGGGGAACGGACCGCAGCGCGAGTTCGACATAACCGAAGATGGCGGCCAGGATGTTGTTGAAATCGTGTGCGACGCCGCCGGCCAGCGTCCCGATTGCCTCGATCTTTTGGGCCTGGCGCAACTGCGCCTCCATCCTGGTCTTCTCCTCCTCCATGCGCCGGCGCTCCGTGATGTCCCGCATGAGAACCTGCACGGCAGGGCTTCCCAGGTAATGGATGTTCATGTTCACCACTTCGACGTCGACCGTGGTGCCGTCGAGCCGAACGATCTTTTCTTCCAGCAGGGGAGCATTTGTCCCGTGCATCCCGCTTCGGCGGGCCCGCCTCTGTACGTCGGCCCCATACCCGGGAGCAACGAAGTCCTTCACCGGCCGACCGATCAGTTCGGAAGGGCCGGAAGCCCCCAGGAGCCCGGCGCCCGCCGAATTCATATAGACGTACTTTCCGTCCCTGTGCACGGCGATCACCTCCGGTGAAGACTCCACCAGGGACCGGTAGCGCTCTTCGCTTTCCCGAAGCGCGGTCTCCGCGGCGATCCGGTCGGTGATGTCCCTTGCGATACTGACGACGAACCGGTTCCCGGAACCGTCGATGTAGCGGTTTTTCTTCGTGATGTACGTCCTGTTGATTCCCACGGCGCCCGTTATGGTTTCTTCGTGGACGATTTCCGCTC
Organism: Desulfobacteraceae bacterium; assembly: GCA_021372635.1. Classification (GTDB taxonomy): domain Bacteria; phylum Desulfobacterota; class Syntrophobacteria; order Syntrophobacterales; family Syntrophobacteraceae; genus JAJFUA01. Next base: position 4,654 of record JAJFUA010000195.1, read on the forward strand.
CCGTCCGGAGCACTTCCTCGTCCGTTTCCCGGAGGACGCGGGCCTGTTCTTCCGGGAGGAAATCGTAGCCGGGCCTGCCGATAAGGTCCTGCTGCCGGTCAACCCCCGCGACCCGGCAGCAGGCGGAGTTGAGAAGCACAAACCGGTGCTCGCTGTCTTTCACGAAAAGCGGGTCGCTGACACTGCCGATGATTCTTTCGAGGAATTCCTTTGCTTCCCGGAGCGCTTCCTGCGCCGTTTTCCGATCGGTGATGTCCCGGCCGACCCCCTGTATTTCGAGCACGTCGCCCTTTTCGTCCAATATGGCCCGATCGGTCCACTGCTGCCACCGGATCTCCCCGTCGGGAAGTACGACGCGGTGTTCGATCGCCATGACCGGGCGCCTCGCTCCGAGGGAAGCGATGTACTCCGCAAATTCTCCCCGGTCCTCCTCGGCCAGGCATTCCCAGAACTTCGTACCGAGCAACTCCTCTTCGGAAATCCCTAAGTAGCGGCAGCAGGCCGGATTCACAAAGGTCACGGTCCCGTCGGGAAGAAACCTGGCAACCAACTCCGTCTGGTCTTCCACGATACAGCGGTACCGCCTTTCGCTCTCCCGCAGCGTTCTTTCGGCATCCTTACGCCACGCCTCCCCCCGCCTGATCCTCCGTTCCCCATAGACGAGCATGCTGATGCCCAGGAACCAGAGAAGGCCATGGGCTGTCACGAGCACGAGAATATAACTATGTTCGGCGGTCCGGAAGGATTCCATGGGCACGGAAATGCTGATCGCTCCCAGGACGCTCCCGACCCGGATGTCGTCACCGCGGTGACATGCCTTGCAGCGGTCCTCGACGACGAGAGGCCGGACGAGACGCATATGCTCTTTCCCGTCCGACTCCTGGACTCCGAGCATTTCGCCCCTGCCTTTCTCCACTTCCCGCAGGGCCTCCGCTTCCCAGTCGTCCGCCCTGCTCTCCCGGCAGATTGGGTTGAGGCTGGTGATGCGGGCGAGCACGCCCCCCTCGGATCTTGCGATTTCATGGATCTGGCGCATCATGTAGGCGGAGTTGACGAGAGTGAGGACTTTGCCCGAAGGGGTGACGACATCCCGTTCCGGATTGCCGGCCATGTTGGGGTTGGGGGGAATCTCCCGGCTCACGGGAACGTACACGCCGCCGCTGCGCACGATCCAGCGCCGGTAGGCGATATCCTTTTCGAAGGAAGCCCTGGCCTGGACGGCCGCCAGTTCCAGGCTTTGTTCCCGAATTTGGGCAATGTTCCAGACGACCGAAAGAACGACCCCGAAGGTCCACAGAAATGCTATCAAAGTCAAGAAACGCGAAGCCTTGAAAGGACCTTCCACCCAGCGCTCAAGATCGTCCATGGCATACCTTCTTCAAGAGGAAATACCTGTAAAGACCGCAAAACGCCCAAGTTCCCGGAAATTCCTGTCACATCACGCTTTTCACCGCGCTATCGTCAGTTTCGCAAATCGTCAATCGCTTTTGAGGTATGGAATTGGCAAGCCCCCCGGACTCAATGAAGCAAATTCTGCGCCATGAATTGCCTCAGGGTGGATGCGGCCCCGGGGTACAGGCCTGCCGGGCGCCGTCCCGCCCCGTTTGAAGGCTGCGGGGAGTTCTCCCGGCAGGTCGGACCCGGCAATTTTTTCCCTGCGCGGTACGGTTCGTCATGAAATACACCCGGATGTCAATTTCACGGCATGCCGGGTGAATGAATGGCGGGTCCCTTCTTCGGTTTTCGACGCTTTTCGGGATGCAAAGGTACCAGGAAACGGGGAAGGACAGGAATTTCACGGCCGGCCGAGCGAAGATGAAGCCCGGCTCTGCATCCGCAAAGGCTTTGCGGATGCAGAGCCGGGAGGGCGGGACAACGCGCGGCGCCCTGCAGGAGGGCGCCTCCCCACCGTCAAAGGTCGGACTCTGCGGGCGGCCTACTCGCGGGACCGCATATAGGCGATGAAATGCTCCGGATCGTAATGGTCGGGATTCGGCTCGGCATCGGCCTTGGCCATGACACCCGAAACCTCCAGGTACTGGACGGCCGCCTTGACGCTTTCCTTCCTGCCGGTAATGCACCAGTCACTGCCGCCGATGCGGGTCGCGTGGACCTCCGCTCCGATGGCGCTGCGAATGGCACTCTCCAGTTGTTTTTCCGATTCACGTATGGACATGGCCCGCTCCTGGGATGCAAGCTCCGGGATTGCCTGCGGTTTTTTCTGAGGACTACTGGAAAACCATGCTGGATAGATGAGGGATTGCCGGTTCATTCAGTGCCGAAGGATAAATTACATTTTGTAATATAGTTATGTAAAAATTTCATAGTGTCAAGTAATTTAATTCTCATTGCCGGCGGGAACGGGAGCCGATGCATAATCCCCTCGCTCTCCTGAAAAGGGCCGAATCCTGCGGCCGTTTTCCGCGCGCGGGAGAGGGGCGAAGACAGACGGCTCGACGCGCAACAATCGCTCTCCGGCGAATCATCGGGTACGCCCGGATTCGGAATCGCCCGCACGGCCCCTGTCGCCTAAGAGTCAATTGACGCGGAGCGCCTCTTCATGTAATCCTGCTCCCCGGTAGTACTCGATGCGGCCGACCTTTCGGCTTCCCCACATCCAATTCTTTAAATGTATTGCACGTCATCGTGCACTCAGGAGGGTTCCAATGCGCAAGGGTAGTAGAATGGCGGGGTTTTCGATCATCGCTCTATGCATGCTTTTCGCAGCGGGAGCTGCCATGGCGGCGATCACCGTTCCGGAAAAGCTGAAAGAAATCCCCCTGTTTTCGGGCGCCGCCGTCAAGCAGGCCACCGAAATGGACAAAAACTCCATGGTCATGATGGAAATCCCCGCCAAGGCGGAAGAGGTCTTCGAATTCTACAAGAAGGAACTTCCCGGAAAGGGCTGGAAGATATTTTCCCAGATGCAGCAGGAAGACGACGCCCTTCTGCAATGTCAAAAGGGCTCCGCAATGCTCCAGGTGGCCATCCATAACGAAGACGAAGGGAAGATCACCTGCACTCTGGTCCTGAGCGAGCAGTAGCCCGCGGAGGGTCCGGCCGGAACGGAAAATCGCGGATATAGACCGGAGCGGGGCGGGAATTCACCCGCCCCCGCCCGTCAAGCAAGCTTTCTGATCGACACGAAGTGTTCCTGCATCGCCAGTCCGCCTCCCGCCTTGTCCCACATCTCGAGTCCACCCGGCATGAAATCGTTGTCGAGTATCCCCTTTCCGAAGGCCAGCGTCTCGGCGGGCAGTCTGTGGCCGAACCCGTGCACCATGAACACCGCTTCCGGGTGAATGTGCTCGGTGAGCTTCACCCTGATCCGGCCGCACTGGGAGCCGCTCGTCACTTCGACCGTTTCGCCGTCCCGGATCCCCATTTTCTCCCCCTCGGTCCGGTTGAGCCACAGGACATTCTCGGGCATGAGTTCATTCAGAACGGGGTTGTTGACCGTGTGCCCCTGCGTGTGCACCGCGCAGCGGCCGAAAGCGATCCGGTATTTTCCCTCCGGAGGACCTTCGCGATGCTCGTAGGGTTCCAGGGAGTGCAACCCCTGCGCCTGGAGCTTTTCCGACACGATTTCGATCCTGCCCGACGGAGTCGCGAATTTCAGTTCCTCCACTTTGCGGTATTTGGGCTTTTCCGCCAGGGAAACCATGCCCGTGGCGCCGAAATCGTCCATGGCCACCCCCGTGCCCTCTAACTGATACTCCCGGATGGCCTCGATGCTCCCGAAAGCAAGCGGCGTCATGTCAAGCCTATTCGCCAGTCCGCAGAGGATTTCCCAGTCCGCCTTCGTGTCGAACCGGGGTTCCAGTGCCCGCTGCCTGCAGAAGAAGTACGGCTTGAGCCCGCTCTTGGAAGCGATGATGCTCTCGCGCTCCAGGTAGGGCGACAGGGGCAGCACGACGTCCGAAAACCAGGCGGTGTCCGACCAGCTGAAGGTCACCGACACCAGCAGGTCCAGCTTCCGGAGCACGGCCTTGACGGCTTCCGGATCGGGGAAACCCATGAGCGGATCGTGCCGGTACGCGATATAGGCCCTGACCGGGTAAGGCTCCCCGGTTTCGATGGCCTTGAAAGCCAGGTGAAGGAGCCCCGCACCGGAGCTGAAATGACGGTATTTCCAGCCGACGCCGTCCGCCCTTTTCACGGCCGGCTTGGGGAAGAGATCCACCAGCTTCTTCAGCCCCTTGCGCCCGACGTCGCCGGGCTTGCTGGCGAGAGGAAGCCCTCCCCGCGCCCCCACCGAACCGAGAAGGGCGTTGATGAGATAAATGGAACGGCTGACCTGGAAGGAATCGTTATACCGGGAGGTCATCCAGCCGGCATGCCAGATGACGGCCGGCTTCGACCGGGCGAGTTCCCGGGTCAGGGCGGTGATCCTCCGGGCATCGACCCCGGTCTCCCCTTCCGCCCATTCGGGAGTGTACGGCTGAACGAACTGGATCAGATCCCCGAGATTCTCGATCCACATCGCCGCAAAGTCGGCGTCATACAACCTTTCGGCCAGGAGGACGTGCAGGATGGCCAGGTTGAACGCGTAGTCCGTTCCGGGGCGGATGAGAATAAAATCGTCGGCCTTCGCGGCGGTCGCCGTCGCGCGGATGTCGATCACCGTGAGCTTGCAGCCGTTGTCCATCCCTTCCAGCAGGTCGTTGACTTCCTTTACGTTGATGGATTCGAAGATGTTGCGGGTCTGCAAAACCACGTGGCGGGAATTCTTGTAATCGTAGACCATGTCCTTGCGGCCGAAACCGAATACAGACAGCGCCGCATGGTTCACGTTGGCCGAACAGGAAGCGTCGTGGTTGGAATAGTTCGGGGAACCCAGTCCTCGAACGAAAGCCTCGTGCAGGTCCTTGAACGGCCCCCCCCGATCGGAAAACAGGACGGTTTCGGGGCCGTGCTTTTCCCGGACTTCCCGAAGGCGGTCCGCAACATAGTCCAGGGCTTCGTCCCAGGATGCCTTGCGCCATTTTCCCTCGCCGCGCTCCCCGGTTCGAATGAGAGGCTGCCGCGGCCGCTCGTCGCTGTCGACCAGGGCCATGCCCGATGCCCCGCGGGCGCAGATCGCCCCTTCGATACCCGCCGCATGGGGGTTTCCCTGGATGAAAACGCACCCACCGTCTTCCACCTCCACCTGGATGGGACAACGGACCGTGCACATACCGCAAACGCTGAAGACCCTTTTCCCGGCCATTGATCCTCCCTGTCGTCGCAATCGCTGAAAATACCAACTGGCAGCCCGGAGCATTGCGCGCCCGGGACGGATTGTCTGAGATGCTTTCTCACAGATAAAAGATGTTTTTCCTGGTGTCCAGCAAAATGATGCCGATTTTGCCAAGGCTTTCTTAAAGAGAACCAATCCGACCAAAGAATCTTTCCCGCGCCTCTGTTCTCCTGCGGGACCGCTTTCTAACCGGCGCGGGCCAGCGGCTTTGGATTATAACCCGCCGGACGCGGCGGAACGGGACCACCGGCCGGAAACGCCCTTTCGGCGGAGCCGCATTCAGGGCTGTTCTTCACCCCGCCTGACGGGACATGCCGCGAGGCGGCGGTTGGCGAGCAGCACCGCGCCGAGGGCCAGCGCGATTCCCATGAGGTCCCAGAAGAACACGTCCGAAACCTGCGGGGTCCGCCCCGGCACGTAAGACTGGTGAAACTCGTCGGACGCCGCAAAAAGAAGGCCCGTACACAAAACACGGGCGGCGAAGGAAAAGGTCCGCCCCCGGCGCAGGACCGGCATCCACCCGACGCAGAGGAACCAGGTGAGCACCATGTATTCCGCAGGATGGAAGAACTTGGGGCTGACGGTCGGCTGGGCGTTCGGATAGGACTGGTCGGAAAGTGAATAGATGAAAAACGCATAGAGAACGGGCGGGATCCACCACTGCCACGGGCCGAGTTCCCTGGACCGGGAATATACCGAGAAGGCGGCGCCCAGCAGCATCCCGAAAACGAGGATCGAAACGGGGAGGCGAAGATCCGTAAAGTTCATCCGGAACAGATGCAGAATGAAGAGGGACCCCGCCGCCTGGATTCCGAAAGCGGCGCTGATGAAGGACCAGGCCCTTCGATTGTCCGAAAAGATTGCAAAGTTCATGATGGTCCCTTCACCTGCGGAAATACCTGCTTCGACGTTCCAACCCGACCGAAGGGCGCATTGTAGCGCATCTCCAAATCCTCATAATAGTAAAAAATAATTAGAGAATACCCCCTGCCGCCGCAATCGTCTTCTTCCACTCTCCCGGGCAACGTTCGCCCCCCTTCCCGGGACAGGAACAAAGACCCCGCCGAAGCGGGGTCTTTGTCGCGAACATCCCGGTCGCCAGAAGGGGTAAGAAGACGGGTTCAGACGCAACGAACCGCAAAAGGATGATCGACTCCTCCGATGTCTTCATCGGCCATATCAGGGGCCGACGCCGAAAACGAGGTCTTCAAACCGTTCTTTCCAGACACCGTCAGAGAAAACCAGACACCGTTTCGAATCGCACAAGAGCGACTCGGTCTCTTTCGTACGTTTTTCTTCTCTTTCACGAGCATTCATCGGTTCCTCCCTGAGGGCCTCCAAGGCCTTATGGAAAGCCCTTCCAAGGGTAAAAAGATAAGCACTCCCGGCTTCTTGCACAAGGTTTTGAAAAGCATGGCGCAGGCAGGCACAAAAAAAAAGACCGGCCGCGCCCTTTTAGGCATTGTGTGCAGCCGTTGGTTGTGGTAATTTTCACATAATATAAGTGATTTATGCTTAATTGAGCATATATGGTGTATTAGCGATTCAGGGGCCGAAGAGGCGGGGAGGGGAGGCCAATGGAGAATTGTGATTGTTTTCACTATTCGCGCTTCCAGGCTTGAGCTTCTTTGCATCCTCTGGAAAGTATTGTATGATGGATGCGCTTCGTGCGGCGCGATTCCTCCGTTCTCCCCGCGGACGCACTCTCATACTCCGTCTGTCAGGCAACCTGTTTTCACCACCTCCGGAGACTTCCCGGCAATCTCTTGTATCCGCAGGAAGCACTGCCCTTGCGGCAGCGCCCGCTCGTCCTTTGATAATCGGGAAGTCAAAACGGCTCATCGGTCCGGGCTCCGGGAAGGAAGCCCCGAATTTCCATCCCCCCTGCTCCTGTGCCGCATGCAGTCCTCCACCCTCCCGCCGGGATCCCACCCGTTTACCCCCCCGCGCGGTAAGGCATCGGGCGGCATGGGACGATTTTACAAGGCCACGTTGGCAGGACCACATGGAATGCAACATGAACCGGAGAAACAATGGAGCGAAGATGAAGGAAAAGTGCGAGGAAATACTCTCAAGGCACGAGCGCGGGCGCGATTCCCTGATTCCCATCTTGCAGGAGATGCAGGGGGAGTTCGGGTATCTGCCGCCGGAGGCGATGCAGGAGGCGGCCGGGT
>JAJFUA010000196.1 GCA_021372635.1 Desulfobacteraceae bacterium
CGACAATTGCGCACGTACTTGACACGCCCCCACCGTCGCCGGTCTGGCGAAATCTTTCGGCTCCGGGGCAATGACGAACTCCTTCGCGGACTTCGCCAAGGCACGTCTCATCCTGGCCATCGGCACCAACATGACGGAAGCTCACCCGGTGGCATCCACTTTCGTGAAAAACGCCGCGGCAAACGGCGGAGAACTGATCGTCATCGATCCCCGCAGGACGGGGCTCGCCGAACACGCAACCCAGCACCTCGCCATCAAGGTGGGAAGCGACATCGCCCTGCTCAACGCCCTCATGAACGTCCTCATCACCGAAAACCTGTACGACCGGACCTATGTCGAATCGTGCTGCGTCGGTTTCGAGGAACTGAAGGCGAAGGTCATGGAATACCCGCCGGAGCGCGCTGCGGAAATCACCGGCATTGACGCGGAAACCATCCGGAACCTCGCCCGGCACCTGGCCGAAGTGAGGCCGGCCATGCTGGCCTACACGCTCGGGATCACCGAACACACCTGTGGAACGAACAACGTCCTCTCGTGTGCGAACCTCCAGATGCTCCTGGGCAACGTCGGCTTCGAATGCGGCGGCGTCAACCCGCTCCGCGGCCAGAACAACGTCCAGGGAGCCTGCGACATGGGCGCGCTGCCCAACGTCTTCCCCGGCTACCAGAAGGTGGACGATCCCAAGGCCCAGGCCAAGTTCAAGGAAGCCTGGGGCGTCGACAGCCTTCCGACGAAACCGGGCCTGATGATGCCGAGCATGATTGATGGCCTGGTCAGCGGCAAGGTAAAGGCCTTCTACATTTTCGGCGAAAACCTGGCCAACAGCGAACCCGACATCAGGCACATGGAACACTGTCTCGAATCGGCCGAATTCATCGTCTGCCAGGATATCTTCCCGACGGAGACGACCCGCTTCGCCGACGTGATTCTGCCCGCGGCCGCCTGGAGCGAGAACGACGGGACCTTCGCCAACAGCGAAAGGCGGGTCAGCCGCGTGCGGACGGCGAGCGAACCTCCTGGAATCGCCAGGCCGAACTGGTGGATTTTCAGGGAGCTTGCGAAGCGGTGGGGCTTCAACTGGGAATCGAACAGCGCCCAGGAACTGTGGGACAACGAGATTTCCCGCCTCGCCCCTCAGCTGGTCGGAATCAAGTACCGCCGGATCGAAGGGGACGGCCTGCAATGGCCCGTACCCAACGAAAGCCACTACGGAACGCCCACGCTGCACAAGGACGGCCGGTTCACCTGCGGCCTGGGGCAGCTGATCCCCGTGGACTGGACTCCGCCCGCGGAACTGCCCGACAAGGAATACCCCTTTACCCTGAGCACCGGGCGGCGGCTGTACCACTACCACACCCGGACGCAGACGGGCCGATGCGTCGGAAGCAACGAACTCCTCGGCGAGGAAACGGCGGACATATCGCCGGAAGACGCCGCCGCTATGGGAATCCAGGACGGCGAGACGATCCGGGTGAAGTCGCGGCGCGGGCAGGTGACCGTCAAAGCGAAGGTGACCGGCCAGGTGCCGAAGGGGCTCGTATGGATGGCTTTCCATTTCCGTGAAGGGTGCGCCAACTGGTTGACGAACGCGGTGTTCGACTCGATCACCCAGACGGCGGAATACAAGGCTTGTGCCGTGGCCATCGAAAAGATCTGACGGGCTGCGGGACAAGGAAGTTTCTCCCCCTTCCCCTGTTTCCAGAAGCGGGGGAGAGCGTCCGCGGCGCGCGGGCTTTCCGTACGCCTGGCGACAGGGGAAGGGACAAAAAACACCGTTTGCCGATCGTGGACATTTTCCCGGGTGCTGCGGACACCCGGAAAGATACGGCGGCAATCCGGCAGGCTCTGCGAAAAGCTGCGGCTGAAGGGAACTTCCGGGCAAAAAGATATGCCATTCCCGAAAAGGAGAAAAACAGCCGGGCTTGGAGAAACACAGAAGCCACCTTGGCCATTCGCCGCAATGCGGCGGCTTCCGGGAATGAACCGGGCGGCGGGCTCCACCCTGCCTGGATTGGTCGAAAGTTAAGAAGAAGGACGCCCTTTTCGAAAGGAGGTGCATGCCGGACTGAGGGCGATCCGTAACCATGTTGGGAAACTCACTTGAAGCTGACACGTTCGAGATTTGCATGGAGCGAAGATGAAGGAAAAGTGCGAGGAAATACTCTCAAGGCACGAGCGCGGGCGCGATTCCCTGATTCCCATCTTGCAGGAGATGCAGGGGGAGTTCGGGTATCTGCCGCCGGAGGCGATGCAGGAGGCGGCCGGGT
>JAJFUA010000252.1 GCA_021372635.1 Desulfobacteraceae bacterium
TACAGTTCGGATGGATGCCGCCGGCCCCTCTCGAGGCTCGTTCCTCCGGCGAGACGGTCCATCCAGCCGCGCAATCCCCAGAGCGTATTGCCGAAGTACCATCCCGTGCGGCCGCCGATACTCGAGACCAGCTTCCAGACCTCTTCCCGACTCGCCGCTATGCGCATGCGGTACCCGCACTCGAGAATGGTTCCCCCGGCGTACTGCGCGTCGCCGCAGTAGGTCCACTCGGGCGGAAGTATCGTTCCGGCATCCGTCCAGCAGGTTTCGATGCGCTGCTGTTCGATCCTTTCGAGGGCGCGGCGGATCGTCTCGCGGCAGTCGAGCAGGTCCTGCGGAATGATCGAGCGGATACGGTTGTCCTGGCAGACGACCCGGTTTCTCAGTCCCTCGCTCAGAGGCTTGGCGATGGACGACGGAATCGGCGTGATCATGTGTATCCACAATGCGCTGAGCCGCGGCGTAAGAACCGGGAGCGGGATGAGAATCCGTTTGGGCAGTCCCGCGACTTCGGCATAGATCCTGATCAGGTCTCCATAAGTCAAGACGTCCGGTCCGCCTATATCGAAGGTCTGGCCTGTCGTTTCCGGGTTTTCCAGGCACCCCTGGAGGTAGTACAGCACGTTGCGGACGGCGATTGGCTGCACCTGCGTTCGGACCCATTGGGGGGCGAGCATGACCGGCAGGCGGTCGACGAGGTAACGCAGCAGTTCGAAGGAGGCGCTTCCGGACCCGAGGATCATGGCCGCGCGGAGGACGGTTGCCGGAACGGGGCCCTGCTGCAGAATCCGGGCGACTTCGTGCCTGGACTGCAGATGCTTGCTGAGAGAAGGGTCCTCGTCGCTGCCGAGTCCTCCGAGGTGGATGATGCGCTCCAGCCCTGCGGAGGCGGCTGCGGCGGCCATGTGCAGCGCTGCCAGTCGGTCGTTTTCCGCAAAACGATTCTTTGCGGAGTTCATCGAGTGGACGAGGTAATAGACGGTCCTGCAGCCCTGGGCGCCGCGCCTCAGGGACTCGAGGTCCATGACGTCGCCCTGCACCATTTCCAATTGCGGGTGTCGGGTCCAGGGGCGACAACTGAGCTTGGCGAGGGACCTGGCGAGCGCCCGGACCCGATAGCCCGACTCGAGAAGTCGGGGCACGAGCCTGCCGCCGACGTAACCGGTTGCACCGAGAACCAGTATTGGCCTTGAGTCTTTGTCCATCGTCCCGTATTCCTCCTGTATGACGGTATGGCCGCCTTGAACCGGGTGACGCGCCGCAGGAGCGAATGGCTTACGCACCGGCCTCCGAATCCCGGGGAGTTGCCTGGAGCTTTTGGAGCACTTCGACGTGCCGCCGTTCTTCGGCAATGATCTCCCTGATGTGCCGCGAGGTTTCTTCGTCGGAGACGAACGAAAGAAGAAGCTCGTAAAAGAGAATGCTGTCTTCTTCCATGCCGAGGGCGGTCCTGATGATGACCCGGCCGTCCGCCAGGGATTCGGCGGGGGTATCGTCCAGGGAAAAGGCGTGGTCGGCCACCGCGTCTTCGAGAATCCTGCCGCTCATCCTTTCCGCCCATTCCTCGCCCCGGGCGGGCAGCGTTGCCTTCATGTCGAGAAAAAACGTTCTATGGCGGGCCTCTTCCTCGGCGATAAAAAGGAGCAGGTCTTTGCAGGATGCTTCGTTCACATGGCAGGCCGCCTCCCGGTAGAACCGTTCTCCGTTTTCTTCGATCTGGACGGCTATTCCGCAAATGTCACCAGATGAAAACATTCTCTTCTCCCCCCTTGAGCGATATCCATGCGGCGGATGCGCGCGACCGCAGGTTTTTCCCATGCAATCTTCAGTATTTTAATGGCTTTGAGGACAGATGAAAAGCGATGAACTCACGGGATTCCAACCTTCGAAGTCGTTGCGGTCCGATGCGAAAACCGCTGTCCCCCGTGAAACGGGCGAAAAAAAACCGGAGCATTTGCTCCGGCTTTTTCAGTAGCTTATAAGTCTCTATGGCTTACAGGCGGACTGGGATCAAATTTTCTTGACTTTGGTTGCCTGGGGACCTTTTGCACCCTGTTCTTCGACGAAACTTACCCGGTCACCTTCGGCAAGGGACTTGAATCCGGAGCCTTCAATCGCTTTGAAATGAACGAATACGTCGTGCCCCTCGTCAGTCTGGATAAACCCATAGCCCTTGCTGTCATTGAACCACTTTACTCGACCTTCCGCCATCTTTTGAATCCTTCCAACAATGTTTTGTTTTTTTGTGAGGTGTGCTTGGAGCTACATCATGAAACCGCAACTTTGCTCGGGGCGAAAGATCGATTTCCTGCATAACCCAAAGGCGAACCTACGACTAATCAATGTCGTTAATTCTACCGGAAATGGGAAAAAAAGCAAGGGAAAAGTGAAAGCGGAGTAAAACCAGCCAAACATCAGCAGCATGGGACATGCCTTACCGATGTATGAAAATAACCTCAAGGATAGGCCCCGATCAAGGGGTTTTTGGACTATACGGTGCAAAGGCTTCAACCCGGCTCCCGGCGGGAAGGATGGTGAATCGAAGGAGGGGCTTCCGTGAAGAGAGTCCTTGACAGGAGCAGCGGCGGGGAATACAAAAATAACGTTTTGTCTGCTTGATTCGAAGAGGATTGTCCCCAAGGGCGGTCGAGGGGAGGGCATCGCCGGCCGGGAAAGCCCCCGGAAGGCGCAAACCCGTTGTTCTTCCCGAAGCCTCTTATCGTCGTTGTTGTCGACCCATCTATCGCAATCGCAGTTGCATCTCTATGGCCGTCTTCAACGGAGATGGACCCGGTCCCGAGGAAGCGCACCGTCGACCGAACGGAACCATTTCGTATCCCCTGGTGATAACCGGCAGCAGCAGGTGCGGAGCCGGGAAGACTCGTTGCGGCCGCCGGACCGAATGACCGGAAACCGCTGACTGACCCCTGTGCCGTTACCCCCCCCGAATGGAAGGAGCGCCGTTATGACCTACACGAACGTCCTCGTCGAAAAACGAGACCGCATCGGATTGATCACCTTGAATCGTCCTCACGAGATGAATACGTTCAACATTCCTTTCGCCCGTGAGTTGAACGACGCGCTCATGGAGATGGAGGCCGACCCGGGGGTGAGGGTCGTGGTGATCGATGCGGCGGGAAAGCATTTTTCGACCGGGATTTCCCTTGCCGAGTTCACAGGCAAGACGCCGAAAGAATACCGCGAATTCATCCGGTTGATGGACGAGCACAACCATACCATCTCCAGGATGAAAAAGCCGGTGATCGCTTCCGTTAAAGGCTATGCCCTGGCGAACGGGGCCGGCCTGAGCTTCGCGTGCGACCTGACTGTGGCGGCGGAGGACGCAAAATTCGGGACCACGGCCATCAACGTCGGTCTCATCTGCCTGGGCCCGGCGGCCCCGCTGGCCCGCCTGGTCGGCCGGAAGAAAACCCTCGAGATGGTGCTTACGGGCGACATCCTGACGGCGGTGGAGGCGGAAAGGCTGGGGTTGGTCAATAAAGTGGTCCCGCGGGAAAAGCTCGAAGAAGCGACGATGGAACTGGCTTCCAGGCTGGCGGCGAAGAGTCCTCTCGCGCTGCAGATCGGCAAGACGGGAATCTATGCGATGCAGGACGTACCCTATCATCAGGCGCTGGACATGCTGAGCAACCTCTTTGTATCCCTTTGCTGCACGGAAGACGCGGAGGAAGGGGTGAAGGCGTTCCTGGAAAAAAGGGAGCCCGCGTGGCGTGAACGCTGAACGTGTCGCGGGAGTGTCGTCGGAGTGCGGGTGACGTACAAGATGAAACGGGAGAATGACAATGGCCGTTCAAGATGTCATGGCGAAGCATGGTTATCGCCTTTCTGCGAGTTGTGCCGGAAAAGCATCCTATACAAAATTCCTGAACTACAATGGAAAGCGTGCGTACATAGCGGTAACGGACACGAGCGGGGAGGGGGTTCCGCACTATATGGACGAACCCGTCCGGGTTACGGTCTACGACTTCCGGTCGGGAGAGGAACTCGAGGCTCCGAAGGACTATCGTACCCTGAACGCCTACCTGGAGACTCTCGGCGACCGGCCTGAATGAAGGGTACGGAACGGGAGGAGGGCGAGGCTTCCGGCTATGGGACCCGCGAACCGGCCGGGCTGCCCGGATGGTTTCGAACGCCTTGCGATATGCCCGGCCAGGTGAGGCATGGCGTCGTCCACGGTTCATCTGGATGGGACAATGGCATACAATGGCTTTCCGGCTGTCCGTGAACGCTTTCGGTCAGTCGGACCGCCCCGGCCGGTTGTTTTGCCATGCCGGCTGCAGCCTAGGCAGGCCGGTCGAGGCCCTTCCTGACCGCCATTCCCAGTTTTTCCAGCACGTAAGGTTTCTTTACGTAAGTTGCTGCGCCCAGGGCCAGTGCTCGGCTTACCCGTTCGTTTTCGGCGAACCCGCTGACGATGATCGCCTTTTGTCCCGGATGGATCTCAAGCATCTTCCGGTAAGTCTCCAGCCCGTCCATGCCCGGGTCCATGATCATGTCCAGAACGACAATGTCGAAGGATTGTCCCCCCAGGTATCTCACGGCTTCCTCGCCGCTGGAGGCGCTCACGACCCTGTAGTTCAGCTTGTTGAGCATCATGGTCGCAAGTTCCCGCTGTTCTCTGACATCGTCCACAATCAGGATGGATTCGCCGTTCCCCGTGTATTCGGAAGCGCAAAGGGAAACCTTTTCCCGCGTGATTTCCTCTCTGGTTATCGGGAAGAAAAGGCTGAAGACGGTTCCCTTGTCCTTCTCACTTTCCACGTCGATGTACCCGAGGTGATCCTTTACCGTGCCCCAGACTACGGCCAGACCCAGCCCGGTTCCGCTGCGTCCCATCACCTTCTTTGTGTAGAATGGCTCGAAGATGCGGTTCAGATCCGCCTCCGCCATGCCCTCCCCTGTGTCGGACACGGTAAGGACAACGTAGTCTCCCTCGTTGACCTCGTCATACCCCGAGATGGGTCTGTCCAGGTATTCGTTGCGTGTCCTGACGGTGATCGTTCCTCCGTGGGGCATGGCTTCCACGGCGTTGGAAACGAGATTCAGCAGCGTTTTGCCGAGATGGACGGGCGAGCCGGACATATTGAGCAGATCGGGTTCCAGGTCCCACTCCGTCCTGATATTGGGGCAGTAGGACAGAATTTTCGCGAATTCCGGAAGCTCCCGGCATTCCATGATGATGCTGTTGAGGTTGACAACCTGCCTGTTGGTGACCCCTCTTCTCGTCAGGGTGAGCAGATCCTGGGCGATTGCCGCCGCACGCTCCCCTCCCTTCATGATCTCCCCGATGTGAGACCTCACCGGGCTGGATTCCCCGCCAAGTTCGGCAATGGCCAGTTCCGAATAGCCTACGACGATGCCCAGAACATTGTTCAGATCGTGGGCAACCCCGCCGGCCATGGTGCCCAGTACCTCCATCTTTTCGGCGCGGTGCAGGCGCTCCTCCAGTATTCTGCGTTCGGCCTCCTGGCGATTGAGTTCGGTGATGTCGAGAAGCGACGCGACGCTGTTGCCCGTAGCGGGAATCATGTCGATGGTGAGGAGGATGTCCTTTATCCGGCCGTTCTTGTCAACGAGTCGGAAGTTGTACCTCTTACTGCCTTTTTCCGGGTCTTTTCTGCGCAGTCGGTGTTGCTTGACCATCCACTCCAGGTCCTCTTCCACGACAAATTCCCGCCAGCTCTTCCTGCCCTCGATTTCCTCCCGCGTGCAGCCGGTGAGATGCAGGAATTCGGTATTTGCCAGCAGTATGGTCGTGTCTTCATCGAGTATGACCGTTGCGGTACCCGTGTTTTCAAAGATGGCCCGGTATCTTTCCTCGCTTTCCCTTAATCTGGCTTCCGCCCGTCTCCTCTCCGTGATATCGTTCCCGATGCACAGAATTCCCGTTATCCGGCCGTCCGCGTTCCGTATCGGTCTGTTGGTCCAGGCGATCCAGACCCGTTCTCCGTTGCGGCGCATGTTTTCGTTGATGTTGTTGACGTAGCGTTCCGGGTTGATGGCGAAATCTCCAACCATCGTCCGCAGGGGCCGGCCTGTGGATTCCACTTCGGGGACGATGGTCCCGACGACGTTGCTCCCGAGTATTTCCTCTTCCTTGTATCCGAAGAAACTTTCGGCGAACTTGTTGAAAAAGGTGATATTCCCGGATACGTTCATCCGGAGGATGATGCTGTTCGCATTCTCGACCAACTCGCGGTACTGTTCCTCGCTCGCCTTGAGGGCCGTTTCCGCCCGGCACCGCCTTTCCTCCTCCTTCAGAATCTTGAAGACGCGAAGAGCGTAGGAAGTGCAGACGATGGTGACCAGCATCAGCAGTCCGATAAGCAGAAGCCACCTGTTTTTGAAGCCATGAAGAATTTCCAGGAGTTCGTCTTCCGGAGTGGCCACGGCGATCGACCAGAAAGTGCCGGGAAGGCGAACCGGTACATAGGCCGCCTGCTTTTTGACGGATTCAACGGTCTTGTTGCGGATGTGGTCAAAATGATAGCTGGTCGTTCCCCGGTTTCCCTTTACCATTTCACGGGCCAGGGAGAGGAGTTCCGGGTAGTTACGGCAGTTTTCGAAAACCGATTTTCCCGTATGACCGGCGACCGGACAGTAGAATTCGGTCCCTTTTTGGCTGATGGTCCAGGCATAGCCGCTGTTGCCGACCCGGATCGGTTCGAGGAACTTTCGGGACAAGTGATCGAACGGGATCAAAACGGCGATAGAGCCCACGAATGTTCCGTCTTCAAAGACGGGTACATGCATTGCGGCGGTCATGAAACCCTGAACGGAGGGGAACACGTCGCTGACGACCGGTCTGCGGGTTTGCATGACCGTTTGAATATGCTCCTGGAATGACAAGTCTGTCCCGATTCCCCCCTGGATCTCCGGATAGGTGTAGAGGATTTTGCCGGAAGGATCGACGCGCGTGATGCCCCGGATCTCGCTGGAATGGGTCTGGTAAAAGGAACGCACCAGCCACCTGCCCCTGTCGTCCATCGAGGCGATCTCCTTCATTATGGAGAGTCCGGTCAGGAGTTCGCTGATATGATCGAAGAAGCTCTCGATGCCCCTGGCGGCAGTTTCGGCCATAATCGTCTGCTGGTTGTTGAGTTGGTCGATGGCCCTGTCTCTGACTTCAAAGTAGGCGGAACGCAAGAGCCATCCGCACATTATGACCAGGAGCAGCGGGATGATGACAGCTTTCAGGTGTCTCATACGATTTTCTTCGCCGTAGTATGATCATCTTTGGTTTTGCCGCATCCCGCGGGAAAGGCGGGCCCGACATCCATGCATCTTCCCAGGTCCGCATTCCGCCCGTCCCGGAATGGGGGCCGTCTCCGATCCGTCCAGCCTCCCTGGTTTGAAAAATACACTATAGGGCTTGCATGGCCGCTTCAAGAAAAAACTGGTGCGAGACCGAAAGGTGCGTGGGCTGATATTGTCCCGGCCTACTCACCGGGTCAAAGGCGCCCGGGGGGCGCAGGGTGGGGCATTTCTGGGGGAAGAAGGGAGGCCAGGGGGGCGAAGAGCCCCCCTGCCGGAAAGGTTGAAGCAATTTACGGTGTGTTTTCGTTCAAGTCGCATCGACGCCGTTCAAACGGCATCGGCCGACCCGGGCGCGCCCTGTTCGCGGTCAGGAAACGGCGGATACGCTGGTGCGCGTTTCGTAGAGCCTGAGAGGAAGCCCGAAGTCGCCCATCTGCTTCAGAAAGTGAACGGGATTGAGGCATTCTGATCCGATCACGCCCTTGTCGGCCTTCCCCTCAGCGCACATCACTGCGCCGACGATTGCCGGGAGACATACGTAGACCGTGCTGGATCCGAACGTGCGGAACAACGCCACACGCTCTTCCGCATTGCTGTAAAACGTAGGATCGAAAGTCGCGTTGTAGCGGAAATAGTGCCCGTCCTTTGTGCCCGTGACTTCGGCGCCGGCTCCGCAAAGGCCGGTCAGCGGCTTCGACGCGCTTTCCTCCGTCTCGGTGAAGAATCCCCCGACCGGTTGCCGCGTCATCTGCAGCAGAACGTCCCTGGGGCACACTTCCACGTCTCCCACCCTGACCCGTCGGGTGGGGTCCGTCAGACCGTTGGCGATGAACGTCCGAACTCTCGGGTCGATATGGAACTTGAAATCGCAGTAAGAAATGGGCTTCTTGCTGAAATACGGGAAAGAAAACTGCTCCGGGTGATGATGCAGCGTGAGGGGAACGCCCCCCACCGGCTGATGGAAAACGTGCTCTTCATAACCGCTGAAACGTTCGTTTTCCTCGAACGCGCCGTTTTTATAGGTATAAGGCTTGACGGTATAGCCCCACAGGGAGCGTATCGGCAGCCACGTGGGCGTCCATGGCGCGTCGGGGTTGTCCTCCACCAGGCTGCGGCGCCCGAATGTAAACTTGACGGCTTCCAGAGTGTCGAGCTTGTCGCACAGATAGCGTCCAACGATGTTGGTGAGGCCGGGGGAGGAACCGCACCCGATCAGGCAGGTCAACCCCTTTTCCTTGAACTCCTTGTTCAAATGAAGTTCTTTCCCGTGGGCCATGCGGGAAATGCTGTTGTCGCTGGCCATCAGGTCCAGGTCCATCGTCGAGCCGATGGATGTGTCCACGTAATGGGCGTTGGCGGCAAGGCAGGCCTGCATGACCTGGGGATTGAACAGGGGATTGATCAGGTTGATGACCGCCGAGGCGCCCCGGAACAACTCCGCCAGGGCGGACACGTCCGAAGCGTTGACTGTTGCGGTGCGCAGGGCCGGGTCGCCGACTTTTGCGGCGACTTTTCTGCACAGATCTTCATTCGCGTCGGCAAGCACAATTTCATCCGCAAGCTTGAGGCGGGAGGCGACGGAGGCTCCGGGGGCTCCCTGTCCGCCGGCACCCAGGATGACTATCTTTTTCAAAATGTTCTTCCTTTCTGTATGAGTGTTCTTCTTGTTTTCGCTGTGCGAACGCCTAACCGCGCGGTCGGGGGCCCATGCAATCACCGCATGGTGACTGCATGGTTCGCGGTCGGCCGGTTATTTCTGCCGTTCGATGATCCCCGCGTTGAGGAGTTCCTTGGTAACGCGGGTTTCCGTTTGAAGGGTGGACGCCATGTCCTTGCTGTTCATCGGCAGGCTGAACATGTTGATCGATTCGACGAATTTGACGTAAGCGGGGTCCTTGCAGGCTTTCAAAACCGCTTCTTCCAGCTTCTTCAGGATGGGCTCCGGCGTTCCTTTGGGTGCAAACATGCCGATGTTCATGTCGATAGCCATGTTGGGGTATCCCAGTTCCGTGAACGTGGGCGTGTCGGGATACTTGGGGCAGCGTTGCTTGTTGGTGATGGCCAGGGTGTGCAGTTCAGGGTTGTAGACGTCTTCCACCATCATGTCCACATGGCCGCCAAGCACGGCCGCGATGGCGGACGGACCGCTGTCGAAAGGCACCAGTTTCAGCTTGATGCCTGCTTCCTTCTGAAGCATGGAAATAAGCACGTGATGGTAGCCCCCGAAGCCCAGGATCGCCACGGAGACTTGTTCCGGATTGGTTTTGGCGTAGGTGACCATTTCCTTGAGCGTGGAAAACTTCTTGTTGTTTTTCGAAGTTGCGAAATAGGTTACGGACACGGCGATGTTGCCGATGGGCACGGCGTCCTCGAGCGCAATGTGCATGTCGCGTACCTGGGCGCGGATGGAAAACGACGTGAGTGCGGTCATCAGAAGGGTGTAGCCGTCCGGGGTCGAACTCAGGGCCTTCTTTATACCGAGAGCCGTTCCGGCGCCGGGAGTGGGAGTTACGATCACGTTCTGCCCGAGGTCCTTGGTCATGGCGTCGGCGAGGGCGCGAGTGGTCATGACGAACGCGCCGCCGGCGACATAAGGCGTGATGATGTTGATCGGGCGCGTGGGGTATTGTGCGTCAGCTGCGAAAGACGGACCGTTCCACGACAAAACGAGCATCATGCAGGCTACGAGCGCTAACATCCTTTTCATAACGTTTCCCCTTTGAATGGTATGAAGTAAATGAAACAAGCGAAAAGCGTGAAACATCCTGTCGGTAGAAGCTCACCTCCTTTTGAGCGTGTTATGCGCTTTCATGTGTCGGCCGTAGGAGCGGGGGGAAGGCTCGATCCACGCCGAACGGGGAGACAGCCTCCCGTCGGCGTTTCCATGAAAGTGCATAACACGCTCCGTGCATGATATATTTACAGGCTTTCCAGCCTGGGTTGTTCTTTCGATGCCTTGAAGGCTTTGTATGAAACATGTCCGATCACGAGGCAGGCGAGACCCAGGAAGAGCAGGGAAAGAGGCCTTGTGAGGAAGACGGACGCATCGCCGTTGGAAAGCAGCAAAGTCTGACGAAAATAGTATTCGATCTGCGGCGCCAGGATGAATGAAATCAACATGGGAGGCATCGGCATGGAAACCTTTACCATCGCATAGCCGACGAGACCGAAGAAGAGCATGGTCCAGCAGTCGAACAGCGAAAACTGTACGCCGTAAGAACCGATCACACACAGTAAGAATACGATCGGCATGATCACCGACTGCGGCATATTGGCCAGGTTGCGGCTGATAGATATGAAGAGCTTTCCGATAAAAAGCAGCATCAATATGGAAATAAGCAATATGCCGAACAGCGTGTATACCTGTGCACGATAGTCGGTAAAAATAAGCGGTCCCACGTTGATGCCGTGAATGATCATCGCCCCCATCAGGATGGCTGTAATGTCATCCCCCGGTATTCCCAGGGACAACATGGGAACGAGCGCGCCCCCGCAGACGGCGTTGTTGCCGGATTCGGCGGCCGCGACTCCTTCGATGGAACCCTTGCCGAACAATTCCGGCTTCTTTGAACGCTCTTTGGTCAGGCCGTAGCTCAAAAAGGCGGCGGTGGTGGAACCGGTTCCGGGCAGCGCACCGATGCCCGCGCCGATGAAGCTGGAGCGAATGAATATGGGCAGACTTTGGAGAACTTCCTTCCAGCTCGCTCTCCCGTCGTCGGGGCAGGAGGGCGGCGGCAGAAGAGTGGCCTGAGAGGAGGACCGGGGGCTTTCCATCTGCAGAAGAACCTCGGATACGGCAAACAGGCCGATGACCATGGGAATGATGGAAAGGCGGTCTTCGAGCTGCAGTAGTCCGAAGCTGTATCTCGTTTCGCCGGATATCGGATCCATGCCGATCGTGCCGAACATGACGCCCAGCATTGCGGCTATGAAGCCTTTGACCATGGACTTGCCGGACAGGACCGCGAT
Source organism: Desulfobacteraceae bacterium (assembly GCA_021372635.1). GTDB lineage: Bacteria > Desulfobacterota > Syntrophobacteria > Syntrophobacterales > Syntrophobacteraceae > JAJFUA01. The sequence continues at coordinate 11,248 of JAJFUA010000252.1, forward strand.
CATGGACATGGCGAACATGAGCAGACTGCACAACTCGGTGGGGCCGAAGCGGAGAGCGAACTGCGCCAGTGGCTGTGCGACCATGCAAAGCAGCATGATGCCGAAGGCGTCGCCGAAAACCGAGGCGTACAGCGCCATATCCAGCGCCTTGCCCGATTTGCCCTGCTTGGCAAGGGGGTAGCCGTCCAGGACGGTGGCGGCCGCCGCCGGAGTTCCCGGGGTGTTGATCAGGATGGCGGAGATGGAACCGCCGTAGGTCCCGCCTTTGTAGATCCCGAGAAACAGGGCGATGGCCGGCAGGGCGCCCATCGAAAAGGTCAGGGGGATCGCCAGGGCGATCGTGACCGCCGGTCCGAGGCCAGGGATGATGCCAATGAAAACGCCCACGATCACGCCGATGAGCGCGGAGCCGAAAACGCCCAGGCTCATGGCCGCCGTGAGGCCTGCCCCCATGTCGCTGAACCACGATAGAATCATCTCCATTCTTAGGATCTCCTTAATCTGTGTGCACGTCAGCTTGAGAAAAATTCAGTTCTTCAAAGTACCTGTAAGCTCCGAGCCGATGGACGATCCGCTCATCAAAAACCGAGAAGCGTGTCGGGAAGCGGAATCATCATGATCCTGGCAAAAATGTAATAAATGCAGACAGGTGTGATCAGTGTGATGATCAGAAATGCAATCTTGTTCTTGAATTCGCAGAAATACATTGAATAGGCGAGCATTAACGCTGTGGACAGCAGGTAGCTTATGTAAAGAATACCTACGAAATAGATATTTATGGCAACAAAGAACTTGAATATGCGGATATATTTCTTTTTGGTGTTGCTGGTTTCTTTGTAGGAATCATCATCGATTGCCGATGAATAGACACGAATATTCCTTATGGAGAGAATGAGTCCGAGACAAATGAGTACACTTGAAACGATATAGGGCAGTGTCCTGCTCGACATTCCGAAAGCATCTTTGATTCCCTCGACATGGAAAAGAGTCAAAAGAAGATATAGACCTCCTACTCCAACTATAAAGATCCCTGTGATGATTTCCTGCAACAATTCTGCTTTTCTCATGGCCATGCTCCTTTTTGTCTGTCTTCTTGGAAGCTGTGAAATCGCGTTACACCATGATATGATGAGGATCGACCTTGTTTGCCAAGGTTTCCAGTATCCTGGGTTCGGGTGGCTCGCTCCTCTTCGCCCGTGAACAGTCCAGAGCGAAACCTGTGTGATCCTGGACCGCGTTCGGCGTCACGCCGCCGAAATACTCGGCCAGGTACATCCTTTTGGTTTTCCTGTCGAAACGCATGATGCCCAGTTCCGTGATGACGGCCTGGGGGCCCCTGTCGGGCACTAGGCCCGCCCTGAGCCTTCCGTCCGGTCCATCGATCCAGCCTGGGCTCGTGACGTAATCCACCTGCTCCACAAACCTGCGCGGCTCGTGCTTCATGATGATGATGGTGTCGCAGAACGATGCGATGCCGTTGGCCCCGCCGGAACCCGTAAAGCGCGTTCGCGGACTGGAGTAGGAACCGATGCAGGTGGAATTCAGGTTCCCGTAGGGATCGATCTGCGCGCCGCCAAGAAAACCGGCATCGATACGGCTGCGCTTCGACGCCAGGGTCATGAAACCGAAATACCGGTATTGCGGCCACAGCACTGACGACTGCATATTGATGCGCAGGTCAGAAACGCTGGTGGGCACTTCTTCGGGGCTTCCCTCGAACAGTCCCGTTTCAAAGATGAAGTGAGCGCGGGGAGCATGAGTATTCTTGGCCAGGGTCGCGCCGATCAGGGGAAGCCCGGTACCGATGATGTAGGTTTTTCCGTCTTCGATCTGGCGGGCCAGAGCCACGGCCATCATCTGTCTTGCGGTGCATTTCATGCCGTCTGTCCTCGTTCTTCAGGCGCCCGCGTCCGGGCCGGGTGAAAACCGGCCGGGGCCGGCCTTCATATCCGCATGGGGGATCGGACCATGGCCGCTCCGCCCTCGGCGGGTTTGCAGGGGGTTATTTTCTCCTGAGCCCGGGCACGTAGCCGTAGCCGGGCGCCACCCTCAAGGCGGCGAGCCGCGCGCCGCCGATCCTGTCCAGGTAGGACTCGTTCGTGGCGCAGTCCGTCACGTACCTGTCGACGAACCGTTCGAATTCCTCCCTGCTGCGGCTGGCCGCATCGTATTCCCGGAAAACCTCCGGGTCGTAGTCGTAGTATCCGAAGCACTGTGAGGGGTGGGCTCCGTACGGGGCATGCACCACCGCGTCCACGCAAAGCCCGGGGAGCGTATTGCGCTCGGGATGTCGGCGAATCTCTCTGTCGCTCAGGAGTTCTTCGCAGGTAACGAGCGTGTGTCGGGCGGCAATGGCGATATCCAGGTCCTGGAAAGTGGCGCCGAGGATGCGGCATGTGCCGTCCGGACTCGCCATTTGTGCGTGGATGCAGGCCACGTCGATCTGTGGCGTCGGAACGCAGCACAACAGGGATTCACTGCAAAATGGATCGGCCTGGAGGATGAACTTCTCGCGAGGCAGCTTGGGATGCTTTGCCCGTTCCTCTTTCGAAATGCCCCATTTGTCTGCGAGGTCGGAGCCGAGCATATTCTTGACCGGCATGTAGGGCAGTCCAAGCGCCGCGCCGTGGTAGGCGATGGTCAGGACATCCAGGGAGTAGTCTTCGAACAGGAGGCTTCCATCCTCGACGGCCGCTCGAAATCGCCGTCCCACCTGGGTGAAACCGGAGTTGGCGATGTAGGCGATATTGATGGCTTTAGCGCATCCGGCCCCGATGAGCATGTCGACGTCGCCGCCGGAGCCTCCGCCCTCGATGTAGAGATCCCGTTTCCGCTGGCGGATGATCTCCCGTACGAGCGCATAGGCCCGGCGGTTGGTGACGAAGCCGCCCAGGGCTATGCAGTCCCCGTCGTGCACGAAGTCGGCGACGGCCTCGCCTGCAGTCATGACTTTGTCCGGATGCCTCGCTCTCATGGCTGGTCGTCCTCGCCCCATATTTCGTCGTCGGTGGGGATGTGCCGATCGGGGATGGGATAGGCGATGCGGCTGACGTTCATCAGGTGGGTGAACCAGAGGTTTTCACTCAGGCTGTTGTTGCCCCACGAACCGCAGCCGAGCGTACCCGTTGGGTTGAGGCCGTTGTTGAATGTGCCGCCCAGCCCGCTGGACCCGATCATGTTCACGCCGACGCGGGAAACGGGAAGGCGCTCCGCCGCGTATTCGATGTGCCTGTCGGAATGGGAATGCACGACGACGCTGTGGCCCTTGCCTTCGCATTCGAGGTTGGCGAGGGCCATATCCACGGCCTGTTCCCAGGTTTGATAGCTGTAGGCGCTCAGCACGGGGCAGAGTTTTTCGCGGGCGAGAGGATCCTTCTTCCCGACTCCTTCTACTTTCACCACAAGGAGGCGCGTGTCTTCCGGGACGGAGAACCCGGCCATGGCCGCCAGCACGACGGGCCTGGTCCCCACGGTTTTGCTGTTCAGCTTTCCGCCGGGAAACAGGACGGACCGAAGCGCCTCGATTTCCCGG
>JAJFUA010000254.1 GCA_021372635.1 Desulfobacteraceae bacterium
TATACCATCGCCGTGATGGACCCCATGCTCGTCAGAGCCTCCACCCACGAAATGGAAGCCATGCAGATCCGTGTGGGGGACAGGGCGGAGGTCACCATCGAGTCCCTGCCGGGCGCGGCCCTGGAAGCGGCCGTGAGCCGCATATCCTGGACGCCCCAAACACCCGGGCTCGACCAGCCGACCTACTACGAAGTGGAATTCACCCTGCCGAATCCGGCCACCCGGCTGCGGGAAGGTCTGACGGCGCAGATCGTGTTGCGGAAAGCCAGGTGAAAGAGGTCGGATGCATTCAGACAACGGCGTGACGGTCAGGCAGGTCAACGGGGACCGGGATATGGAAGGGTTCCTCGGGCTTCCCTGGTCCATTCAGCAAAACGATCCATACTGGGTCCCTCCCATCCTCTCGGAGCAGGAACGCTTTCTCGACCCGCGCACCGGTCCCTTTTTCGAAATCGGGGAAGCGGCCTACTTCCTGGCTTTTCGTGACGGAATGCCCGTCGGAAGGGTCTCCGCGCACGTAAACGGGCAGTACGAGAGGCACCAGGACGCATACACCGGCTTTTTCGGGTTCTTCGAATGCGTGAAGGACCAGCACGTGGCGGACACTCTCCTCGACGCCGCCGCAAACTGGCTCCGGTTGCAGGGAAAACGGAGGATTCTCGGCCCACTGAGTTTTTCGATCTACGATGAAGTGGGGCTCCTCGTGGAAGGCTTCGATTCGCTTCCCGCGATTCTGCAGGCACACAACCCCCCCTACTACGAGGAACTGCTGACGAACTGGGGCCTGCGCAAAGCCGTGGACTGGTATGCGTTCAGGGTGACGAATCGAGACATCGACCGCGGCGCGATGGAAAAGAAACTGCACGGTATTCTCTCCGGGCACGGGCTGACTCTCAGGAGTCCGCAGCGCAGCGAATTCACCCGGAGGGCGGAGGAAATCGTCGGGATCTTCAACGAGGCATGGAGCGCCAACTGGGGGCACGTCCCCCTGACGGAAAGTCAGTTCCGGCAGATTTTTGCCATGCTCGAGCCCATCATCCGGTCGGACCTCGTGGACCTGATTCTGGATGGAGACAAGATCGTCGCCTTCATGGTGAGCATACCGGACCTGAACCCGCTGATCCAGGAGATGAACGGCAGGCTGTCCGTGTGGCACCGCATCCGGCTGCTGTGCGATGTGAAATTCAGGAAGCCGCGCAAAATCCGGACGCTCATCCTGGGAGTGAAGCGCGAGTACCAGAGGAAGCGGCTGCACCACGCCCTGATTCTGAGCACGTACCTGCGCATCGTCCGCACCAACAGCCGCGTGGAAGTGTGCGACTGTTCGCTCATCTCCGAACCCCTGACGCATTTCATCAGGATGGTGGAATCCTACGGCGCGAGCCGCTACAAAACCTTCAGGATTTTCGAGCGGGATCTGCCCGCCTGAGGCGGCGCCCCTCGGATCGCTTCTCGGGAGAATCGATGTGAAGATACTGCTGCTTGCCATGCCCGATACCGCCGACGTGATCGATTTCATGGCGCGCCTGCCGAACCTGGCCCTGGTGTCCCTGGCCGGGAATCTGCCCGGGCACGAGGTCAGGGTGATGGACCTCGTCCTGTTCAAGCCCAACGTCAGAAAACCTCTCGAGGACGTCCTTTCGAGTTTTCGGCCGGACCTGGTCGGCCTGAGTTCCATGACGTTCCAGTTCGATACCCTGCTGCGCGTGGCGGGCTTCATCCGCAGTCGCCGTCCGGACGTCAGGATTGTGGCGGGAGGCTATCATGCCACGCTGCTTTCCGACGAACTGACGGCCGGCGAACAGCCTCTGCCGCTCGACTACATCGTCCGGGGAGAGGGGGAGGAAACCTTCGCCGAGCTGGTGTCGGAACTCGGGAGGGCGACCCCGGACCTTGGGCGCATCGAAGGCTTGAGCTACCGGGACGGCTCCGGATGGGTCCATAATCCCGACCGGGGTCTGACGGTGCTCGACCGCCTGGCGCTACCCGACCGGAGCGCCAGGGTGGCGGACGGATTTTCCCTGATTCACCTGAAGATGGACGTCGCCGAGACTTCCCGGGGATGCCCCTTCAACTGCAAATTCTGCTGCATCAACCGTATGTACGGTCCGACGTTCCGGGCTCACTCAGAGGAACGGATCATCGCGGATATCCAGGATATCCGGAAACGGGGCGCCAAAGCCGTTTTCCTTGCAGATGACAATATTACGTACGATATCGGTCACTTCAGAATGGTCTGCCGGAGCATTGTGAAGAACGGGCTGAACGATCTGGCCTACGTGGTCCAGCTGTCGGCGGCGGGAATCGCCCGAAATCCGGACATGGCCGAGGAGATGGACAGGGCGAATTTCCGGTATGCCTTCGTGGGGTTCGAATCGATGATCCCGTTGGCGCTGAAGGGGGTCCACAAACCCACCAACCCGGAGATCAACCGGCAGGCGGCGGCGCTGCTTCGCAAACACAACATCGCCATCATAGCCGGATGCGTGGTGGGTTATCCCGACGATACGGAAGAGTCGGTGAAGGACAACTTCAGGCTGATCAAGAAGCTGAAGCCCGACATGATCTACGCCCAGTACCTCACCCCTTATCCGAAGACGGTCATCCGGAAGGAACTGCTCGAAGAGGGCCTGGTCGAAAACATCGGGGACTACCGGGACTACGACGGTTTCCACTGCAACGTGCGTACCCGCCGCATGACGAGGCAGAAGCTCTACGACACGCTCAAGAGAGAGGCTCTGCTGAGCAACTTCGACCCGTCGCTCATCTTCGTCAATCATTTCCTGCGGCACTATCCCTTCCAGTTTGTCAGCCGGATCGCGAAGTGCGCGGTGCTGACCGCCTGCAACGTGATGGCCGGACGCCAGCGAACGCAGTGGCTGGATCTGTGACCTCAGCGGGTCGGAACCGCCCCGGAGCCGGCTTCCCGGTACACGGAAAGCAGTGCGGCCTGCGTGCCGTTCGAGGCGAAGCGCGCGACGGTCTCCTGGGCCCCTGCGGCGAGTCTTCGCCTCAGGGCCGGCTCGTTTGCGAGGAGCAGCAGTTTTTCCGCAAGGTCTTCCCGCCGGGAGGGATCGATCAGCAGGGCGTCGCGCCCGTCGCCGACGAATTCTTGGATCCCCGGAGCGCGGGAGCAGACGACGGGAACTCCCATGGACATCGCCTCGATCAGCGTCATGGGCATGCCCTCCCACCGGGACGGCAGCACGTAGCAGTCCAGCATGGAGTAGAATCCGGGCATATCGGCGACGTACCCGAGAAAGCGCACCTTTTCCCGCAGCCCGTTGGATTCGAGGAACCGCAGCAGTTCGGCCTCCTGCGGCCCGGCTCCGGCCATCGCGAACCGCAGGGGCGTGTGTTTCAGAACGGCGGCGGCTTCGGCGAAGAGCCTCCACCCCTTGCGTTCCGCAAGCCGGCCGGCGTAACCGACGACGAACTCGTCTTCGGCGATCCCCCATCGGGCGCGGGCTCCGGCCCGGCGCAGGGGCGACTCGGCGGCGTTGAAGGCCGACGGGTCGGCGAAATTGTACGCGAGCCGTATCTTTCGGGAATGGGGTCCGAGGATTCGGCCGAGGGCTTCGCCGTTCGACGGCGAACTGGCGACGAATGCGGAAGCCTCCGGCCCGCAAAGACGAAGGAGCAGGCTGAAGACGGGGTTGTTCCTGAAGACTTCGGCATGATCCTGGACGATCAGCTTCAAACCGCCGCGGCGCAGCAGCCGGGTCATGAAGCCGAAGGCGATGGACCGGGGCAGATGGCAGTGCAGGATGTCGATGCCGTTTTCATCGATGCAGCGCAGAACCTCCCGCAGCGGCGCCGGGGAATACCTGCAGCGGGATGGAAAAACGCTGACGTTCGGGTGATCGATTTCATAACATGGTTCCACCCTCCGCAGGGCGTGCAGGAAGACGTCCCCGTCGCCCCGCCGGCTTTCCATGATGTTCTTCAGCAGGCGCTGGGCTCCTCCGAGGCCGAGGGTATCGATCAGGTGAAGCACTTTCATTGCGTCAGTCTCCAGGGGTGATGGAGGACCGGCTGCACGCGGTCCCGTCGGTCGGAATGTTTCGCCCGTTTTTCCCATTCCTTCAATACTTCACCTGGGCGAATGGTTCAAGCGGCTCCTGCGGGGGGCGCCTTCCGCGCAGACTCCGACCCTGCGGGACCCGGCCGGGCAATGTTGGCTGCTTGACGGATTTATCCTTCCCCTCTGCCCGGAAGGATAGGGGGGATGGCATGGGCCACCCGAAAGCGTTAAGTCAACCGTATTGACCCGGCCGGGAGGCGCAGGGTGGAAGTTGCCCGATCGGGCGGTTGCCGGTATGATCGGGACACCATGGTGAAAGGTCGGGTGAGGGCTGGCTCTCTTTGGGGGAATGAGCCCGTTTCGGTCAACGTTTCGGTGGAGGGTGACCCGCATGGCGGATGAGGGAGAAGCGTTTCGGGTCTACCGGCCCGATGGGAGCGTCGGCTGGGGGGCGGCGGCCTGGAGCGAAATGGCCCGGGAGCTGCGAATGAGCCGCGAGCTGATCTGGCGCCTTTTTCTGCGCGATTTTTCCGCGCGCTACAAGCAGTCGGTTCTGGGTGTCCTGTGGGCGGTCATCATGCCGGTCGCGACCGTCGCGACGTTTGCTTTCCTGAATCTTTCCGGCGTGCTCAATATCGGCGAGGTGGACGTTCCCTATCCTGTGTATGCCCTGCTGGGGCTGACCGTTTACCAGATGTTCGCCGGCGGCCTGGCGGCGTGCAGCGGGGCGATCGTCGCGGGGGGCGGCATGGTGGTGAAGATCAACTTTCCCAAGGAGACCCTGGTGATCGCCTCGCTGGGGCAGGCGGTGGTGGAGACGCTCATCCGCGTGGGCCTGCTGGTCCTCGTCTTCGCCTGCTACGGCATCGCTCCGCACTGGACGGCCGTCTTTTTCCCGCTTCTTCTTCTGCCCCTCCTGCTGCTGACCCTCGGCCTCGGCTTCCTGCTTTCGCTTTTGAACGTGCTGGTGCGCGACGTCGCCCATATCGTCACCCTGGGAACGACCTTTCTGCTTTTCCTCACCCCCGTGCTCTACCCCGCCGGGAAAGAAGGGCTGTTCGCGTCTGTTACGGCTTTCAACCCCCTCGCCGCGCTGGTCTCCGGCCCCCGGGACATGGTCCTGTCGGGGCGCATGGCCGATCCGCTGCACTACACCTGGGCCTCGTGCTTCTGCGTTCTGCTGTTCCTCGTTTCCTGGAGACTGTTTCACATGGTCGAACCCCGAATGGCGGAGCGTGTCTGATGAAAGACAACGACGTTCTCGTGCGGGTTCTGAACGTTTCCAAGAAGTACTGCCGAAGCCTCAGACGGTCGATTGCCCACGGCATGGAGGACATCCTGCGCAACGCAGCCGGGCGGCCAACCCGCTCCGGGGTCCTGAGAGCGGAGGAGTTCTGGGCCGTCGAGGACGTTTCCTTCGAGCTGAAGCGGGGGGAGGTGCTCGGAATCATCGGTCCCAACGGGGCCGGAAAGAGCACGCTGCTGAAGATGCTCAACGGCATTTTCATGCCGGACCGGGGACGGATCGAAACAAGGGGCAGGGTGGGGGCACTGATCGAGGTGGGGGCCGGTTTTCACCCGATGCTCAGCGGCCGTGAGAACATTTACGTGAATGCCGCCATTCTCGGCATGCCGCGGCGGGAGGTCGACGCCAAGCTGGAGAGCATCATCGAGTTTTCGGGCCTGAGAGATCACATCGACACGCCGGTGAAGTTTTACAGTTCGGGAATGTACGTTCGCCTGGGGTTCTCGGTGGCGGCTCATCTCGACCCGGACCTGCTCCTGGTCGACGAGGTGCTTTCCGTCGGGGACATGAGCTTTCGAAGGAAGTGCCTGAACCGGATGAAGGAGATCCGGGCGAACGGGACGGCGATCGTGTTCATTTCGCATTACATGCAGCACGTGGACGGATTCTGCGATTCGGCCATCTTCATGAACCAGGGCAGGGTGCAGGTCGCCGGGCCGACCATGGAAGCCGTCGCCGCGTACGAACTGCACGGAAACCTGGGGGCGGACGGAATGCCGGAAAGGCCGCCCGCCCGTCCGTCGGACTATCATTCCGGGGAAATCGAAATCACCGGGGTTGCCTTCTCGGGGCGCGACGGTGTGGAGAAGACGGTTTTTTCCCCTGGAGACGCGTTCGTCGCCACGGTCCGGTATCGCGCTCCCCGCCGCTTCGACAATCCCGTCTTCAGCCTGGCGATCGTCAGATCCGACGGCGTCTACTGCATCCGGGAGCGAACGCGATACCACGGCGTCGCGATCCCGTACATCGAGGGGGAGGGGGAGTTCAGCGTGGAAATCGACCC
>JAJFUA010000259.1 GCA_021372635.1 Desulfobacteraceae bacterium
CTCGAGCAATCACTTCCACCAGTTCCTTTACTTGGATATCTTCCATGGAGGCTCTCCTGCCTTGTTAGAGTGTCACTTCTGGACAACCACGTGTGCGGTGAACATACCGGTTTTCGCTTCAGATTCAGTTGCCGCCCGATGAAATGGTCATGCATCTCGGGAGTCACTTGGACAGAAAGTTGGGTGAACAGCGCAACAAGTTCGGACAGAGATGGATCCAGACTGCATCATCATCGCCCCTCGCGCTTCCCGGAGCAAATGGCGTGCCGGCCGGGCATGAATACAAGGTTCCCTCGGAGACATCCCAAAATAATGAGAAATCGCCTCTTGTGTCAAGCGCAAGAAGTAAAGGGAAACTAACTGGTTGGATATTAAATTACTCTTTGAGAGATTAAAATTCCTTTCCTTTTTTTAAATGGTTGTTTAACCTGTTCATTCAATGGATACAAAATTATTTTAACTTAAATTGTGACGACTTGCCAGCAAGATTTCCCGGGCGCCGTCGAGCGGCCTAGATTCCGTTCACGAAAGAATCGCACAGTTGCACCTGCGGGCGCAGAGGCCGGTTGGATGGCCGCACCGGAGGGAGTAGCCATGGAGACGTCACCGCAAGGCAGCCTGGATGAGGCTTCCCTCAGGGCTGCCCGCCTGATTCAGGATTCCTCGCCCGGCGCGGCGCACTACCAGAAGAAAATGGCGGCCTGTCTGTTCGAGATTGCCCACCAGGATCACCTGGAGGGTTTTCGCGCCTCCGGCGTTCTACCGGCGGAGGCGATGAAAACGTTCCGCAAGGTGTTGCGGCTCTACGACGCATCGGCGCTCCATATGCTGGGGATGCTGCGACGCAGCGGCATGAGCGTGAGCTGCCGTCTCGGGTGTACCCATTGCTGCAGGCACATGCCCGCGGGTGTCAGTTCCCTGGAGATGATCGCCATCTATCAGGCTATGGACCAGAGCGGCCTCAAGAACCGGATCTTCCGCCGCTGTCTCGAAGCGGAGTGGGTCTGGCACGAAATCTGCCGACGGCATCGAAAGGGCCTGCTCGAAGGGGACGAGGGCGACACCCCGAGGGAAGTCGTGCTGAAAGCGTACCAGGCCGCCGCGCATCCCTGTCCGTTTCTGGGAAACGGCAGGTGCGTCGTTTACCCGTATCGGCCTTTTGCGTGTCGCATGCATTTCAGCTTTTCACCGAAGCACTGGTGCGATCCCGCGCATTTTCAGAGCCCCTATGCCGTGAGATTCAACCTGGAGCCGGATCCCGAGGTGCTGGACGAACTCGATCGGCTGGACGAACGCCTCGGACTGGATCTCTCGGATGTTCTCGTCTGCGGGTTGCTCGAACTTATGGTAAATGTGATGCGGTTTGGGCCGGTTCGTTGTATATGAGCGTTTTTATGCTGAATTGGCGATTCGAAGGAGAATTGCCTCGGAACGCAATCGAATGGCGGAGAATCATGTCGCAGGAACAGCCCCCTTTTGAACGGCCGGGAGCGATGGTGGAAATCGTGCGCCTGGAACTGCCCCCGCCGGATTTGAAAGACAACACGGGCGACTTCGACCGCCTGGCGCGCGCCCTGGAGAAAAGGGGATACTTCCCGCTGCGGGTGGAGTATTCCCTCCTGGACGGAGCGGTCCGCAGGATTCGTTCGCAGGGCTATCGCCTTGCGGCGGTGCTCGGCTATGACCGCTTCTGCTGGAAGCTCCTGGAAGTTCTTCTCCCGGAGTATGCCGGCCCCGTGCTCGGGGTTGCGGTGGATCTCGGGACCACGGGTATTTCGTTCCAGTTGGTGGACTTCAACGGCCGGGAGACCCCCGACCGGATGTCCGTTCCGAATCCGCAGATCCGGCTCGGGGAAGACATCCTGACCCGCATCCTCCATGCCCGCGGGAAGGAAAACCTCCTGGAGCTTCAGCGACTGCTGATCGAGATCTTCAACCGCACCATCCGGGAGATGCTGGACCGCAGGGGATGGGACCCCGGCTGCGTCTACGCGCTTGGGGTCGCCGGGAACACGGCGATGAGCCATTTTTTTCTGGGACTCGATCCGTCGGGAATCTGCAAAGAACCGTACATTCCGTCCGCCAACCGTTTTCCGGTCTGCCGCGGCGCGGAACTCGGCCTGGTCGTTCACCCGGAGGCCCTCGTGACCGTCTTCCCCAATGTCGGGGCCTACTTCGGAGGGGACCTCATCGCCGGCATCCTGGCATCCGGCATGAACCGCTCCGAGCACGTGCAGATCCTGGTCGACGTGGGCACCAATGCGGAGGTCGTTCTCGGCAACCGGGACTGGATGCTTGCCTGTGCGGGGGCGGCCGGACCGGCGCTTGAAGGGGGGGCGATCGAGCGGGGAATGATGGCCCTTCCGGGAGCGATCGACCGGGTACGCATCGATCCCTCGACCCTGGAACCCTCCTGGCACGTGCTGGGGGAGGGGAAGCCGGCGGGCATCTGCGGCTCGGGCGTGGTGGACCTTGTCGCGGAAATGTTCGCCGCCGGAATTTTGACGGTGCAGGGGAAAATCGACCTGTCGGCGGGGGCGCCCGGGATCATCGAAACGCCCGAGTGCCGGGCCTACGAACTGGTGCGGCCGGAGGAATCGGCGGACGGACGAGGGATAGCCGTTTCGGAAATCGATATCGGAATTTTTTTGAAATCCAAGGCGGCAATGTATACCATTCTTTCGGTGATGATCCGCAAGGTGGGTTTGGATTTCGGCGATATAGAACGTTTTTTCGTGGCGGGTACGTTCGGCAATCACATCGATCCCGGCATGGCCGTTCGCATCGGGATGCTTCCCGACCTGCCCCTGGAAACCTACTGCGGGCTGGGAAATTCATCGCTGCGGGGCGCGGAAATGCTGCTCCGCGACCGCTCGCTGGCCGAAGAGACGGAGAGGGTGTGTCGCCTGATCACCTACGTGGAGCTAAACGTCAGTGCGGAGCTGCTGAATGAATTCAGCGGGGCGCTTTTCCTGCCCCATACCGACCCCCGGCTGTTTCCGTCGGTGAAACCGTACGCGGGGCGGAGGACGAACGGATGAGGCATGAATAGGAAAATATCCGTCCACAACGATTACCGGGAGGAGATGGGGAGGCCCAGAATCCTCCTCAGGGGGGTCCACGTCCTGCGCGGACTCGTGGTGGCCCTGGCCGCCCTGAACGTGCTGCTGCTCTACGTGATCTTCGCCTCTTCGCAGGGGCTCTTCGGCCTTCAGGTGCAGCGCGGGCAGGTGAAGGAGCTGCAGGACAAGGTGCGTACGCTGGCCAGGGAGAACCGAAGGCTCTTCAACAAGATCCAGAGCCTCAAACAGGACCCCAAGGCGCAGGAACGGATCGTGAGGCAGCACCTGGGCTGGGTGCGCGACAACGAACTGATGATCGAATATCCCAATACGCAAAAGGGCCCGTATCCGCACCAGCAGCAGTAAAACGGGCCGCCGTCCTCCGGTGGTGCAGTTCTCCCCCCGCGGATCTTCCTCTCCTTGAAATCCCGGCCGTCGGTGCCCCTCATCCGGGGCTTCTTCACCCTGCCGGTCTCCCGCTGGACGTCCCATCGAAGCGGGCGCCTCCCGGGTTCGGCCAATCCGCTGGAAGCCCGGAGGGGCGAGACGCCCTACCGCAGGCTCGGATTCATGTTCTCCGCATCCGCCTCCGCCCTGGGGCAGGAATACCTGCAGCAGAAATTCGCATTCCAGTTCGCCGGCTTGTCTCCGTCCTCGTAGGACCTGACGGCCCGGACCAGCGTGACGGTCACCTCACCCCCGGTTCCCGACGGGTAGGGGTGGACCCTGATGATGAACTCGCTGGGGCCCACGTGGCTGGACGTGCTCCCCCAGTCGTACGTATACCCCAGCCGCGTCCAGGGAACGCCCCAGCCCTTGTCGATATCCACATCGTAGGAATCCAGGGCGTTCTGCGTGAACCACTCCTGGTAGGTGAGCGCGGGCTTCCCCGGCCCGTTCACGTAGTCCCTCGACGTGCCGTAGGTAAGGAAAGGGCTCGGGAAAACCCAGGATCCGTCCTCGGCCTTGACGGCGACTTCCGCCTTGTGATCGGTGATTTCCGGGTCCGGGGTCGGTCTGAAAAGGTCTTTCGGATCGACGTACATTTCCACGATAACGTCGTAGGACTTGCCGGGATTCAAGCCGAGGAGCCGGAGGACCCGCTTCGAACTCGGCGGACAGCTTTTGCGGCTCGAGTACTTGAAATAATTGCGCAGTTCCGGAGCGACCGTGACCCAGAGGCTTTTGCGCAGCGTGTAGGTGGCTTCCCCGCCTTCGAGGTTGGCCTTGTAGTAGGTTTCGTAGTCCGCCCGGGACATGAAGGCCGCCACCAGAACCCGCGACCGCCCCGGCACCCCTTCCCATCGTATGCGGTCGCCCCGCAGCCGGACCCGGTTGATCACATCCGCGGGCCAGGTTCCCTCCCAATCGGGGGGAGGGACGATCGCCAGAAGAGAGCTGCAAACCTTTGCCGGTTTGACGACCCCCTTCGTATCGTCGATGGCCTTCAGAAACGCCGCCCTCTCCTCGGGGGTGGCGCCGTCGGCAAGGGCGGAAGCGAGCGGAGCGATCACGATGAACGAGGCCGCCAGAAAAATCGAGACAGCGCGGGACAGTGTCCTGCGTCCGAACCTTTGGTGCATTTCCTCCTCCTTGGTTCTGTAATTCGGTGTCTGCGACGCTTTTTCCCGCGGCGACCGGCGCTCTATGGGGGCGGAGCCTCCCTGCCCGCGGGGGCTTTGCCGGAATCGTGGATAAGATTGTGACCCGAAGGGATTTTTGTGTTACGATCCATGGATCGGCGACGCCGGCGGGCGCAAGGGTTGCAAATTTTGTGCCCCGGGGCTCTCCGCCCCCGCAGGCCAACTGCCTTTCAAAAATGCCTTGACGCTATTGAAAATACTATGTTAGCTATCATCTTTTACGAGCAGGAGGCACCATACCTATGCTCCTTGCTCCGATCCGCTGTGCGGAAAGGGGCTATTCAACCACAAGGAGGACGTTACAGATGCGGAAGTACGAAACGTTTTTCATTGTCGATCCCGACCTGTCGGACGAAGTCAACGCCGCCGTCGATGAAAAGATC
>JAJFUA010000260.1 GCA_021372635.1 Desulfobacteraceae bacterium
CGTCGTGCGGCCTGGATGAAAACGACTCCTACCACCGGATCGGCCGCCACCTCCGGGAGCGCGGCGTTCCCGTGCCCGCGATGCCGTGGGCGGACCCGCTCCGCGGCGAATTCCTCCTCGAGGACCTGGGCGACTGCCACCTCCAGCGGATGGCCCTTCGTCGGCCGGCGGGGATCGAAACGCTGTACCGCGAGGCGCTCCGCCTTCTCCTGAACGTGCACGAAAACGGCTCCCGTGGTTTCGACCCCGGCTATTGCTTCGACACCCCCGTCTACGAACCCCGCTTCGTCTACGAGCGTGAGCTGGAATACTTCCGGAAAGCCTTTCTCGTCGGATGCCTGGGCCTGGACGCGGACGCGGAGGATCTTCGGCACGATTTCGAAGCCTTGGCCGAACGCGCCGGGGTGTGCGAATCCGCATGGGTCATCCACCGGGATTTCCAGAGCCGGAACATCATGGTATGCGGCGGCCGGCTGCGTCTCGTGGACTTCCAGGGCATGCGCCTCGGGCCGCCCGCCTACGACCTCGCCTCCCTCCTGGCGGACCCCTACGTCGCACTCCCGCGAAGACTCCAGGAACGCCTCGAAGAGCTTTACCGCCGCGCGGCGGAACGGGCCCTCGGTATTTCTCCCCGCGCCTTTTCGGAATCCTACGTCTCCGTCCGCCTGTGCAGGAACCTGCAGATGCTGGGGGCCTTCGGGTTCCTCGGCGTGAAGCGTGGGAAGAGGCAGTTCCTCGCGTACATCCCCCGGGCGCTGCGGCAGCTCGGGGAATGGCTCGACGGAAGGTGCTGCGGGCGGTATCCGGAACTGGAGAAATGGGTCGGGGCCGCCCTGCGGCGCGCATCGGTGACGCCGTGGTCCCTCCCCTGAGGAAAGCGGTTCGCGGGGTTTCCCCGGGGAAAGCTCGAAAACAGGAAAGTTTTACGTGACATTATCCGCTTAAATTGATATAGGCGACGTGCCACGTTGAATCGAAACATTCGTCGTTCAGGAAGGAGAAGATATGGCGTCCAAGACTCAAAAGACGGAAAAGATCCGGGCACGGAAGCATCGCTCGAACAAGGTGAACATCAAGACTGATCAGAAGCGATTCAAGAAGAACCACGAAGTACTCCTGAAGAGTGCCGAATCCGCTCAGTCTTAATTCCCCTGCTCCAGTTTCCCGGCCGCTGTAAATTTCTGGAACCGGTACCGGCCCTTCCGAAAAGGGTCAAAAGGGCCGGTTTGCCCTTTTCCCGGGCCTCGATCTCCAGGCGGCCGGGGGCGCGTCTCCTTTCCCTTTGAAATCAGTACCCGTCACGAACCGGACAGCTCCATGACCTTCACCAGGTTGGTCGATCCGGGAACGCCCACGGGAACCCCGGCCGTGATGATCAGCCGGTCGTTCCTGCTGGCGATGCCCTGGTCGATGGCCCAGTTCCTGGCCGATGCGAACATCGTGTCCGTGTCCGAGAAGGAATCTACCATGTACGGGATGACCCCCCAGGAAAGGCTGAGCTGGCGCAGCGTTTCCACGTGATCGGTCAGCGCGATGGTGGGGCATGACGGGCGGAAGCGGGTGACGAGGCGGGCCGTGCTTCCCGAGGACGAACAGGCCACGATGGCCGCCGCGTGCAGGTCGTAGGCGAGCAGGCAGGCCGCCCGGCTGATGGCCGCCGCCGTCGATGGCAGGTGGTCGGACTTCTCCTCGTGAAGCAGTTTCTGCCCGTCCAGGTACGGTTCCGTCGTGTGGGCGATGCGGTCCAGGGTGTCGACGGCATCCAGAGGGTAAGCGCCTACGGCCGTTTCGTCCGACAGCATGAGGGCGTCCGTCCCGTCCAGGATGGCGTTGGCGACGTCCGTCGCTTCCGCCCGGGTGGGCCGAGGGTTGTCCTGCATGGAATTCAGCATCTGGGTCGCCGTGATCACCGGCTTGCCCGCCTGCCTGGTCGCCTTGATGATCTGCTTCTGGATGATGGGGACTTCCTCGATGGGCAGTTCGACTCCGAGATCGCCCCGGGCGACCATCACGCCGTCCACCTCCGCCAGGATGCTGTTGAACCCCTCGACGGCCTGCGGCTTCTCGATCTTGGCGATCAGCATGGGGCGCTTTTCCGCCTGTTCCATCATCCACAGGACGGGGTACAGGTCCTTTTCGCTCCGCACGAAGGACATGGCCACGAAATCGACGCCTTCTTCCAGCCCCACCAGCAGGTCCTGCCGGTCCTTTTCCGTGAGGGCGGTCACCTTGAGCACGCTCGAAGGCAGGTTGATCCCCTTGCGGGACATGATCCTCCCGCCGACCACCACGGTGCAGACCAGCTGCTCCGGGTTTTTCTCCTTGACGGTCAGCTGCACCGTTCCGTCGGCCATCATGATCCGGTCCCCCTGCCGGACGTCTTCCATGAGATGTGCGTAATTCACGGGGATGACGTTCGGGTCCGCGGACTCCGTTCCCACCACCAGGGCGACCTGCTCCCGCATTTCGAGCACCCTTTCGTTTCCCGCAATGGTCCCGAGGCGGATTTTCGGCCCGCCGAGGTCCTGAAGGATGCCCACTTCCTTCTTGAGTTCCGCGGAAGCCTGGCGGATCGCGCGGATGGTCTGCCGGTGGGTGTCCCGGTCCCCGTGGGAGAAGTTCAGCCTCGCCACGTCCATGCCGTGCTCGATGAGGGCTCGAATCATCTCGGGAGAGCTGGTTTTGGGGCCGAGGGTACACACGATCTTCGTTCTGCGGAATCTGGACTGTGCTCTCATGGCTCTCCTTCGCATGCCTGGTTCTATGATTGGATAATCCCGGAAGCCTCGTGTTCTGCGTCGACGAGAAGATCTTCCAGGGCGTTCAGTCCCCGGTTCCAGAAGCCCGGGTCGGCGAGGTCCATGCCGAACGGTCGCAGGAGTTCGTTCGGGCTCCTGCTGCCTCCCGCTTCCAGGAGATTCAGGTACAGGGGCACGAAGGCGCTCCCCGTTTCCCTGTACTGCTGGTACAGCGCCAGGACGAGCAGTTCGCCGAAGGCGTACGCGTAGACGTATCCCGGCGAGTGGACGAAATGGGGGATGTAGGACCACCAGATCCGGTAATGGTCCAGCAACTGCACGGAGTCGGCGAACATCGCCCGCTGGGTGTCCATCCACAGTTCCGCGATGCGGTCCGCGTCCAGTTCCCCCTTTTCGCGCCTGCCGTTGTGAACCGCCTCTTCGAACCGGTTCATGGCAACCTGGCGGAAGATGGTGGCGAAGCTGTCCTCGAGCCGGCTGCAGAGGAGCGAGAGCCTTTCGGAGGGTTTTTCGAACCTCCCCAGCAGGTACCGGAAGACGATGGTTTCGCCGAATACGGAGGCGCTTTCCGCGGTGGTCAGGGGTGTGTCGGCGTTGAGCAGGCCCTGCTTCGCGGCGAGGAACTGGTGCACCCCGTGGCCCAGTTCGTGGGCGAGCGTGATGACGTCCCGGTTGGTGCCGGTGAAATTGAGGAAGACGTACGGGTGCGCGGAAGGGACGGTGGAGTGGGAATACGCGCCGCTGCGCTTGCCGGCGAGGACGGGGGCGTGGATCCATTTCCCGGAAAAGAACCTGGACGCCGTTTCGGCCATCTTCGGGGAGAAGGATTCGTATGCCGAAAGAACGATGTCCCGGGCCTCCTCCCAGGAGAAGGTCCGGTCCGGCGTACCCGGAATGGGCGCGTAGCGGTCGTAGTCGTACAGGGCCTCGTAGCCCAGTAGCCTGCGCTTCAGTCGGTAGTACCGGTGGACCAGGCCGTAGCGGGATCCGACCGCCGACACGAGCGCTTCCACCATGGCGTCGTCCGCTTCGTTCTCCAGGTTTCTCGACCGCAGCCAGTGCGGGTACCGGCGCAGGCGGTCCCCGATGGACTTGTCGAGCAGGATGGTGTTGAGGATGTGGGTGAGGATGTGCAGGACGCCGCTCAGCCCGTCGGTGAGTTCCGCCGCCGCCTGCTTGCGGACTCCTCGGTCGGAATGGTGGAGGTCGCTCAGCACCTCCGATTCCGTGCGGCGCCGCGCCCCGAACGGCAACCGGCCGAGCACCTTGTCGAAGAGCGTGTTCCAGGCGGGGGCGCCCACGGGGGAGACTTCCGCGAGAAGCCGCTCCTCGGTTTCGCTCAGCATGTGCGGCTTGTAGCGCCGGAGGGATTCGAGAAAATGGCGGTAGCGCGCGAGTGCGGGCGAGGCGGCGAGGCGTTCCGCCGCCTCGTCGGCCATTTGGGTCCATTCGAGTTCGAAGAAGAGGGTATCCCGGTGGATCTCGCTGTGGAACTCCTGGACGGACTGCCGGAGCGCTCCGGCTTTCGCGTTCTGCGTCTGGGTGGAGAAGCTGAGATAGGCGAAGGATGCGAGCCGGAAGAGGCGTTCCATCAGGGCCTCGTATCGTTCCACGGCGGCGAGCAGTTGGTCGGGAGCGAGGGAACTCACCCGGCCGCGGTACTCGGCGGAGAAACCGTCGGCCTCCTTCCTGCACCAGGACCGGTCGGCTTCGATCGCGGGATCATCCTCCCCGGCATACAGGTCTTCCAGCCGCCAGGTGACGTTTTCGGCCATCGTGTCGCCCATACGCATGCTCCGTGCCGCGGCGAGTCGTCAGCGGCTTCTGAAAAAGGCCCGGTCGGGTACGAACATCTTCCCGGGGTTCAGGATGTTGAGCGGGTCGAGGGCCTGCTTGATGCTCCACATGGTCCGGAAGCCCTCTTCCCCGACTTCCCACTGGAAAAAAGGCGATTTGGCGATCCCTACGCCGTGCTCCCCGGAGAGTGTGCCGCCCAGGTCGAGCACGGTCCGGAACAGTTCCTCTGCCGCTTTTTCCGCCCGCTGCCGTTCGTCGGGGTCGCCCATGTCCAGCATGATGTTGGTGTGAATGTTCCCGTCGCCCGCGTGTCCGAAGCAGACGATGGTCAGGCGGTGCCTTTCGGAAAGGCCGCGGACGGCGCGGATGAGCGAAGGAATCCGCGTGCGGGGGACCGTGACGTCTTCGTTGATCTTACCGGAGCGGATCTGCCTGAGGGCGGGCGATATGGAACGGCGCGCCCGCCACAGCCGGTCCTTTTCCTCCGGGGTGTGCGCCACTTCCACGCCGGAAGCTCCCGATTCCGCGCAGATCCGGCTGACCCGTTCCGCATCCTCGTCGAGGAGACGCTCCCGGCCGTCCACCTCGATGAGCAGGACGGCTTCAGCCTCCGTGGGCAGCCCCAGGGGCAGGTAGTTTTCGATCACCCGCAGGGTTGCCTGGTCCATGAGTTCCAGGGTGGAGGGGATCACGCGGTTCCGGATGATGTCGCATACCGCGCGGGCGGCGTCGTCGAGTCTCGGGAAGACGGCCATCAGGGTGCGGGAACCCTCCGGGGCCGGGATCAGCCGCAGGATGATCCGGGTGAAGACGCCCAGGGTGCCTTCCGAACCGACCATGAGCCGCGTGAGGTCGTAGCCGACCACGCCCTTGACGGTGCGCGTGCCGGTCTTGAGGATCGTTCCCGTAGGCAACACCACCTCGAGGCCGAGCACATAGTCGCGGGTGACGCCGTATTTGACCGCTCTCGGCCCGCCGGAGCACATGGCGACGTTGCCCCCGATCGTCGAGAAGGGCAGGCTTGCCGGGTCGGGTGGATAGAACAGCCCGTGCCGCTGGACCTCCTTCTGGAAGTCGCCGAGGACGACGCCGGGCTCCACCACCGCCAGCATGTTGTCGGGGTCCAGCTCCAGGATGCGGCGCATTCGGCCGACCGTCAGCACCAGACCGCCCAGGCGTGGTACGGAGGCTCCCACCATGCCGCTTCCCGCGCCGCGGGGGAACACCGGAAAACGGGCGCGGTTGGCCAGCTTGAGGAGTTCGGACACCTCCCGTGCGCTCCCCGGAACGGCAACGCAGTCGGGAAAGCCTTTTATCCTGCTGGCATCGTAGCTATAACAGCAGAGTTCTTCGGGGGCGGTCAGGACATTGTCCCGCCCCACGATTCCGGCGATTTCAGAAATGGGAAGAGAGGTTGCATTCATAATGACGGATGTTGTCCGAAATCCTTAAAGTTTCAGGCCAGTTTCCGTTGGTGACTCCGACTGTGAAACTATAATATACAGGAAGATAAAGCAATCGGGAATCTGCCGCAAGAACGGCGGCGGGGAGCGTGACGGCGCCCACGTGTCCGCTCGGATTCCGGCGCTTCGGCGGCCGGCGGTGGATGCGGGTTCACGGGAGCGCGGAAGCGGAGAAGGGAAACACGGAATCGGCGAAGCATGATTGGGATCGGATACGATCGATTTGTTGAGAATGCGTTTGGAACGAAAACTGCAAGATTTGATCGATTTACGGGAGGATTGGCTTTATGCCGGAGTTTGGAGTGAAATTGGGGTGTGAGGCGCTGGTGGATAACCCGCCGGCCTGGCTTGGCTCGAAGCGGCTCGGGCTGCTGGCGAACCAGGCTTCGGTGACCCGTTCGTTCGAGCATGTGAGTCCCGCCGTCACGCGCGCCGGTGGAAAGCTGGCGTGCCTGTTCTCCCCGCAGCACGGCTTTTACATGGAAAAGCAGGCCAATATGATAGAGTCCTGCGACGGGTGGGAACCGAACCTGAACATCCCCGTGTACAGCCTTTACGGCTCCCTGCGTCAACCGACCGTGGAAATGCTCGAACGGGTCGACGTGCTGCTCGTCGATCTCCAGGATGTGGGAACGCGGGTCTACACCTACGGCACGACGATGGGGCTCTGCATGGAAACGGCGGCCCGCACCGGGACGAAGATCGTCGTCCTGGACCGGCCGAACCCGATCGGCGGCGATGTGGAGGGAAATCTCGTGAGGGAGGACCATACCTCCTTCGTGGGCAGGTACCCCATCCCCATGCGCCACGGACTGACCATGGGAGAACTGGCGCGCTTCATCGCCGGCCGCTGCGGCGTCGGCTGCGACCTGGAAGTCGTTCGAATGCAGGGCTGGAAGAGGTCCTGCAAGTTCCCGCAGACGGGCCTTCACTGGGCCTTCCCGTCGCCCAACATGCAGTCCTGGGAAACGGCGCTCCTCTACCCGGGCATGGTGCTTTTCGAAGGGACCAACATCAGCGAAGGCCGGGGAACGACCCTCCCTTTCCACCTTTTCGGGGCGCCCTTTATCGATCCTCTGGAACTGGGGGAATATCTGTCTCGGCGGAACCTGGAAGGAGTGGCGCTCCGGCCCGTCTCTTTTCAGCCCGTTTTCGATAAGTGGGCGGGAGAGACCTGCTACGGCTTCCAGATACACATTACCCAACCGGAAACGATCCGGCCCTACCGGTTGGGGCTTCTGCTGCTGCAGGCTCTGAGGCGGCTGTATGGAGACCGTTTCCGCTGGCTTTCCCCGCCCTACGAGTACGAGATGGAAAAACTTCCGATCGATATCCTCATCGGGGATGGAGGGATCAGGCAGAGGCTGGAGGAAGGGACGGACGTGGACGATCTGGAAAGGTCCTGGGAGAAGAATCTGCTGGAGTATTGCGATGACTGCCGGCCCTGCCTGCTGTACGAATAGGCTTGCCGGAGGCGGCTTTCGGGCGGCCGTTGCCGCGGGAGGGGAAACCCCGATGCATCACGTCGG